>JAPOYS010000012.1 GCA_026706455.1 Chloroflexota bacterium
CGCCGGTGAAGACATCGATACCGTGCTGGCGGAGACCGACGAGGAAGTCAACGCAATCCTGCAGCGGGCCAAGACTGAGTTCTAGGTCTCCCGCTTCCGCAAAATCATGTATCCTCGCCCTGGCATAAGACTGCCGGGGCGGGGGCGTATCGTAAATCATCTTGACGAAAAACATGCGTAATACACGGCCTTTCAGCGCTTGGCGGACGATGGGTCTGGTGCAGCGGCGGCAATATTACGGGCTTCTTTTTGTCGCTCCCGCCGTTGTCTTTTTCGTGATTTTCTTTCTCTATCCCATCGTCATCGGCTTCGGCCTCAGCCTGACGGATTTTACCCTGCTGAAGCCGCCGGTCTGGGTCGGCTTGCAGAATTACCAGGACCTGCTGAACGACCGCCTCTTTCTTAAATCGCTGAATGTGACGATTGGTTTTGTGCTGGGCAGCACCGTGCCCGTCTGGGTCATTTCGCTGGCTATGGCCGTGCTCTTCTTCCAGCGTTTCCCCGGGCGCGAACTGATGAAGGTGCTCTTCTTCACGCCGCTGCTGCCTTCAGTCGTCGTCGTATCGGTGATATGGAAGCTGCTGCTTCACCCGTCTGGCATCTTGTCCGCGGTCATCGGTCCCATCGTGGGGCAGACGCCGATCAAATGGCTCTTTGATCTGCAGCTGTCGCCAATCATGTCCGTCGTCGTGCATGACTGGCACATCGCGCCCTTCTATATGATCATCTGGCTCTCCGGGTTGACGGCTATCCCGCCCGAATTGCGCGACGCCGCGCGCGTGGACGGCGCCAACGCGCTGCAATCTTTCCTGCGCGTCGAGCTGCCCTTGCTCAAGCCCACCGCCGTCTTCGTTGCCGCCATTTCCACCATCCGCGCCTTCCAGGGCTTTTCCATTCAGTTCGTGCTCTCGCCGTCGCAAGGGGGGCCGCTTGATGTCAACACGACGCTGGGCATCGTCATCTGGAAATACGGCTTCCAGTTCTTCCGCATGGGCGACGCCGCCGCCATATCCGTCGTGCTCTTCGCCTTTATTCTTATCTTTACCTTGTTCCAATTGCGCCTGGGACGCAGCGATGATTTTTCTCTCAGTTGACTTGGCGGGTCGAGCCGCCAGCATAGGACGACAGCATGGCGCTTGCTAAACCATACGAAAGCGACTGGGCTTTTGAAGCGCGCCTGCGTCGGCGCATCCGCAACCTCATCCTCTTCTCGCTCGCTCTGCTGATCTCGCTGCTCTTCTTCTTCCCCGTCTACTTGATGGTCAGTTCCAGTTTTAAGTCCGAGGGCGAGATCTTCGCCATTCCCATGCACTGGCTGCCGCATGAATTCCAGGGCTTGCTCCAGTACGAGCGCGCCTTCGAGGAGACGCGGCTTGAGCGCTGGTACATCAACAGCATCTTCATCGCGGCTGTCCAGACTGTCGCGACCGTTTTCTTCGGCGCTCTGGCCGGTTACGGCTTCGCCAAGTTTCGCTTTCCCGGGCGAAACGTCCTATTTCTGTTTATCTTGAGCATCATGACAGTGCCTTTCCAGATCTTGGTGATTCCCATGTTCGTGCTGGTCCGTCAATTGGGCTGGCACAACACCTATGAAGGAATCATTATGCCCGGTCTCATCAGCGCCTTCGGTGTCTTCATGATGCGCCAATTTGCCTACAACATCCCCGATGAATTGCTGGACGCGGCCCGCATCGACGGCGCCAGCGAATTCTCCATTTTCCGGCGCATCGTCTTGCCAATGCTGAAGCCAGCCGCTGCCAGCCTGGCGATAATCACCTTTCTATTCAGCTGGAATAATTTTCTCTGGCCCCTGGTAATCGCTCAGAATCGGGACCTGGTCACCCTGCCGGTCGGGCTAACCTACTTCTCCCAGTCGCTCGACCGCGAACCCTTGTGGGCGGTCTCTATGGCCGTGTCAACTATGGCGACTATCCCAGTTATCCTGCTCTTCCTCTTCTTCCAGCGCTACTTCATCGAGGGCATGATGGTCTCCGGCATCAAGGGATGAAGCGCGATAGGCTGCTCGAGCTGCGCGAAGTCTATCGCCGCGAATTATTCGATTCGGTCATTCCCTTCTGGCTGAAGCACTCGCTGGACTACCAGCACGGCGGGCAATTCAACTCGCTCGATCGCGATGGCAGCGTCTTCGACAGCGACAAGTCGATGTGGCTGCAGGGGCGCGCGCTCTGGATGTTCGCCAAGCTAACCAACGAAGTCGAGCGCCGGCCAGAGTGGCTCGCCGCCGCCCGCCATATCTACGCCTTCATCATGCGCTGCGGCTTCGACCACGACGGGCGCATGTTCTTCGCCGTCACCGCCGATGGCAGACCCTTGCGCAAACGGCGCTACCTCTTCACCGAGACTTTCGCCATCATCGGCTTGGCCGAATTCGCGCGCGCTACCGGTGACGCCGACGCCTTGCAGCGAGCGATTGACACCTATCGCCTGGTCGTCGACCGCCTGCGCAATCCAGGGCGGCTGGAACCAAAAGTCTTCCCGCAGACGCGCCGCGCCAAAGCGCATAATGTATCGATGATCATGCTGGCGACTACGCAGGAATTGCGCCTGGCCGCGCCGCCCGATCCGCTCTACCCCGAAGTGATCGACGAAGCGCTCGATCAAATCCTCAACAATTTTCTAGACGAGGAGGCGGAAGCCGTCTTTGAAGTCCTCGGCGCGAACAACGAAAGACTCGATAGCGTGGACGGCCGGCGCCTCACACCGGGCCATGCGCTGGAATCGGCCGCCTTCGTCTTGCATGAAGCCAGTGAAAGACAGGACGATTCTTTAATCTCCCCGGCGCTGAAGATGATCGACTATTCGTTAGCCCGCGGTTGGGACGCTGAGTACGGCGGCTTACTCTACTTCGTCGATGTGGAGGGCAAGCCGCCAACCCGCCTCGAATGGGATATGAAACTCTGGTGGCCTCACGCCGAAGCCCTTTACGCGCTGCTGTTGGCCTATCATTGCAGCGGCGACCGGAAGTACTCCCGTTGGTTCGAGCGCATGCACGAGTGGACTTTCGCGCGCTTTCCCGATCCAGAATACGGTGGCTGGTACGGCTATCTGCGCCGCGACGGGGGGCTCTCCACCCCGCTCAAGGGCGGCATGTGGAAGGGCTTCTTCCATACGCCGCGCGCCCTCTGGCTCTGCTGGAAGCTGCTCGGCGAGATGCTGGCTTAGACTAAATCGGCGCGAAGGCCCGGTTTCAGTCCCGGCGTCGGAAGGCGAAACGAATGCTCAAGCCGTTCAGGACGACGAAGAGCGCGACGACCAGCATGATGTTGCGATAGCCGATCGCTGACTGCAAGAGGCCGAAGCTGAATGTCGAGGCGAACCAGCCTATATTCCACATCACCAGACCCGCGCTGCTGGCGAGATTGTGATGGGCGGCCGCGAGCGAGTCCATCAACAGCGGCTGAAAGAGCGGCTGCATCGTATTGCGAATGCCGATCGCCAGGGCATAAAACAGAATCGCAAGGCCCAGGCCGGACGCCAGGCTCAAGCCCACAAAAGCCAGGGCGCTCAACATCATCAGCGCGCTGAGTGCGCCCGCTCGTCCCAGCCGCGCCTCCCAAGCCGGGTTCAGCAGTGGCGTCAGGCCCATCGCCAGCCAGCCCAAGCCGATGACGGCGCCAACCGCGCTATCGGCGATCCCAAACAAGTCGCGGAATATCAGATTGAAGAACGGGAAGATCAACCCGCCGGAGAGGCCGAAGACAAAGAGCGGAAAGGTCAGCCACAGCAGGCGACGCCAAGGAGCCGCCCGCCATGTGACTACTCGCGCGCCTCGCGGCTCTTCAGCGGCAGCCGCGCCTATCCCCAAGGCGAGAATCGGACCATTGCTCAGCAGCAGCAGCAGCGCGGCGACCATGATGGAGGCGCGATACGCGAGGGGCATCTCCGCCGGGCTCAGGTCGGCCCCGGCCGCAATCGGCAGCAGATGGCTGGCAACGAGCGGCAGCAGACCGCCCAGCGCGCTGCCAATCGCCACGGCCAACATGGCGACCAGGTTGTGATACGAAAACTGAGCTGTATGCTCGCTGCGGTCGGTCAGCGTGACCATGAAGGGCGGCTTCACGACCTGATTAGCGCCGAAGCAGGCGCCCCAAAGGAGCCGACTGATGGCGATCACCAGCAGACTCTGGGTGAGCGCGGTCGTCGCGACAGCCAGCGCCAAGCCCCCAGTCGAAAGCAGAATAAGGTTGCGATTGCCGACGCGGTTCGCGATCAAGCCGATCGGCAGGCCGATGAGGAATCCGCTCAGACGGGGCAGCGATTGCACAAGGCTGATTGTCGCCGTGTCGTAACCGATGCTGACCAGGTAAAAGTTGAGCAAGATATCTGCGATGCCCAGCAAGGCGATGTGAAAGAGCAGACTGTGACACAAGAAGAGCAGCACCCGACCGTTTATTCCCGGCAGGCGACGAATGCGGTTCAGCCGCTGCCTCGCGTCAATCATGGAGCGCTCCTCGACATTTTGACGAATCCCGGACATCAAGCGAAGCCGTTTCATCGCCAGCGAGTCCTTGACACAATCGAACTACTTCCACTTGCGCCGCCGCACGCCGCCGTCCGCTTGACAGGCCCCAGCCGCAAGTCTATAATTCTGCGCATTCGCGGGACAATTGTCGACAACTACGGATAGTAGCAGAACAGCCGCTTGCTATTGCGCGCGAATGTAGGAGCGGGCAATGCGCGAAGGCGCAACAGAGGAGGCAGAAATTGGCATCGCAAACCAAAGCCGATATCCTCGCCGGGCATGACGCCAACGAGGCTCTCAACACACAGCTCTTGCCGCCGGTAGCGCGTCGGTCAAGGGACCTGAGCGCCGATGGCCTGCGGAGCTTCCTTGATGAGCGGATCATCGCCGCGTCCTCCGAAGCCCTGGAAGCGGGACAGACGCATTATGTCGATGTGCCCGGCATCGCGCCCTTGCGCGCAGCGATCGCCAATTACCTCGGCGCTTCGGCCGGCGCGAGCTACGAAGCGGGCAATATCATCGTCACTGCCGGCGTCCAGGAGTCGCGCTTTCTCACTATACAAATGATCGGCGCCGAATTCGAGAGCATTGCTGTTCCAACTGTCGCGCATCCCGGCGTGCGGAAGGCGCTCGGCGTCAGGGAGCGTACTGTCATACCGCTGGCGGCCGATGTCGAGGGCGGCTATCTTCCCGCCGTTGACGCGATCGCCGGCGCGCTAGCCGCTGGCTGCCGCTTGCTCTATCTGGAATCGCCGGCGCGCCTCAGCGGCGCCGCTTACGCTGACGAGGATGCAGCTGCGATCAGTCGCCTGCTGAACGAATATGACGCGATGGCGATCTGGGACCAGGGCCTCGCGCCCTGGGTGGACGGCAAGTACAACTCGCTCGCCTCATTTGAAGAGTCGCCGTCGCTTGTAACAAGCATCGGCGAAGCTTTTCCCGGCATGGGTCTGGCGAGCTGGCACATCGGCTACATCGCCGCGCCCGAGGCTCATGTCCCGGCCATGCAATCGCAAAAGCAGATCATGGCCATCTGCACGAGCACAGCCGCCCAATACGCCGCTCTGGAAGCCAGCGCTATCTTTGCGGAAGCGCACAATCGACAGCTCGCGCATTTGAGCCAACTGCGCAGCGACCTCATCGAGTTGGCGCGCGCTGTGAATCTCGAAGTCATCGCCGGGTCCGCCGCCAATGTGTTGGCGCTCCGGGCATCCCAAGACACGATCGCCAATCTAAACCAGGCTGGCTTCGAAGTCGCCGACGGCGCTCTCTTCGGCGCGCCCGCTGTCATCCGCTTAAGCGTGAGCGCAGCCGCCGCCGACGCCTTGCAAGCCCTTCGCTGAGCAGAACTGAGGATTCCGAATGAGCAAGAAAAAAGCCGAAGGCACCAACCTGCTATATCAGTTGATCGGCGAAGCGCGCCAATATGACGATGTCATTGTCATGGGACGAGGCGATCCCGACTTCGACACGCCCGCGCATATCGTCGCCGCCGCCAAGCAGGCCATGATCCATCATCATAGCGACTATACGCCGCCGGAGGGCTTGCCCGCGCTCCGCCAAGCCATCGCCGACCGCGTCAAGCGCGTTAACAATATCGATGTGGATCCGGCGACCGAGGTTGTGGTCACCAACGGCGGGCAGGAGGCGCTCTTCTTGATGGTGCTCGCCGTGCTCTCCCCCGGCGACGAAATGATCGTGCCAGAGCCGAATTACAATACCTACGCCGACTCGCTGGCTTTTGCCGGCGGCGTCAAAGTCGAGGTGCAGACCTACGCCGACGACGACTTCCGCGCCGACCCGGCCGCTGTCCGCGCCGCCATCACGGACAAGTCGCGCGCCCTGCTGCTCGTATCGCCCAATAATCCGGCCGCCAGCGTCATCTCTCCGGGCGACATGAAGACGTTGCTCGACATCGCCATTGAGCATGACTTGATGGTCCTAGCTGACGATATCTACGATCTCTTTGTCTATGACGACTTCGAACATCTCAGCCCGGCGGCGCTGCCCGGCGGCAAGGAACGGACGCTCACGCTAAACGCGCTTTCCAAAGCCTATTCCATGACCGGCTGGCGCCTTGGCTGGATCGTGGGTCCGGCTGACCTGATGGCGCGCGTGACCGAACTCAAAGCGGCCATTAGCGGCGGGACATCGGTCATCTCTCAGCAGGCCGGCATCGCCGCTTTGACCGGACCCCAAGACGCGGTCGAAATGATGGCCGCTGCCTACCGCCGGCGCCGACGCCTCGTTCTGGACGCTCTTGACGCGATGGGCATGAAGTACGGCTTGCCGCAGGGCGGGCAATTCGTGTTCGCCGATATCAGCTTTACCGGCTTGGACAGCGGCGAGGTCGCCCAACGCATGCTGAGCGAGCAGCACGTGCTGGCTTATCCCGGCTCGGCTTTTTCCAAAGACCGGAAAGACTACCTGCGCATGACATTCCTGCAGCCCGAAGAACAGTTGATTGAAGGGCTGGAACGGATGAAGGTCGCCATGCAGAACATCACAGCCGGTCGGTAGGCGCTGCGGATGCGAGGTCATTGCGTAGGCGCCCTACGCAAGCATTTTCCCGTCATTCTCATCGTGCCGCTGGTCATCATCGCGCTGACCTGGCCGACATTCGCCCGCCTCTTCGACGGCGACGAGATCTGGCTGCATACCGGGCAGCAAGACAAGTGGCAGCCGCTTTGGGATGTCTGGCACATAAAGCGGGTGCTGGCTGGCGAAGCCGAGCTGTTCTACACCGATTACATGTTTCACCCGCCGGGCACGTCCCTGGCCTTCTACCATATCAATTATCTCCACGCGCTGCTGGCGCTGGCTTTACAGCAGGTGATGCCAGCCGACAATGCCGACAACCTGCTCTATCTGCTGGCGCACTGCTTCAACGCCTTTGGCGCCTATGTTTTTATTCACCATCTGATCAAAGACAAATGGATAGCGCTCTTCGGGGCGGTTCTCGTCGGCATTAGCGTGCCCAATACGGATGGCTCGACGCTGCCTAGCATGTATGTGATTGGGACGCTGCCCTTGACATTCTATTTCATCCACCGCGCCGTCACGGAGGGTCGACGGCTCTTCGCGCTGCTGGCCGGCGTCTGCGCGGGCGCGACAACGCTTATTAGCATGAATGTCTTCGCCTTTCTTTTGCTGACCGCCGCAATGTATGTTTTCTTTCTCGCTCTCCCGCGTCTCCGGCAAATCGCCTTTTGGCGCCAGGTCATACTGTTCATCTGCGTCTGCGCATCTATTTCCGCATTTCGCATCTATCCTATGGTCGCGGACGGAGCGCTTCGCAATGAAGGATTGGCGCGCCACGAAGGCATAGACTACAGCTTTGATCTTTTGGATTTCTTTGTCCGGTCGGAGAATCCATTCTTTGGTGATATTTTGCGCGCTGCGCTTGACGTCTCGCCTTATGCCCAGCCCAAGAGAGCCTACCTGGGTTACATCAACCTAATCTTCGTCGGCTGCGCGCTACTCCACGCGATTTCTCATAAGCCGCAGCGCAAGCTGCTTATTCCCTGGCTGGCAATCCTGGTCTTCTGCGCAATCTATAGATTGGGACATTTTCCCACCATAAACGCCGTACAATATACCAGCGTCGTGCTGCCCGCGCGCGTCCTAAGCGATTGGTTTCCCTTTCTGTTTGGGACTATCAAGCCATGGTATTTCCAGATCGGTTTGGTCACTCCGCTCGCCGTGCTGGCTTGCTACGGTCTCGCCGCGCTTTTACGATCAGCACCGGCGGCGGCGCGCGCGATCGTAGCACTGGTCTCCGCGCTTATACTCGCTGCAGAGTTTTATGTCCCCCTCGCTGGCAAGACGCTGGAGCGAGAAAAGCTGGCTTACATCGACTGGCTGAAATCCGAATCAAGCGATGCGTCCAAGCTAATCAACTTGCCGCTACGTTTCGCGAAAGCGCAGCACTTGTTCTATTTCCAGACATTGACCGACATGCCGGGCGCGTTCGGCTTCGTCAATCGTACCTCAAAAGCCGCCCGACAATACATCAGAGACAACTTGCTGCTGCGCGAATTAGGAGGCGGCCGCAGCGTCCATTGTTTGCCATACAATGAAGGCGAATTCATCGCCGCTTTGGAGCAACTTGAGGAAGACGGCTTTACGCATATCGTCTATCATGTCTGGATGTATGGTGACCAGTTCTTTGCCAATTCCTTTTGGAAGATGCCCGAAGCCTACGACGACGGATTCGTGAAGGTCTACAGAGTAAGCGACATGCGCCTGAGCTGCGAAACGCCGCCGACAGACATCCCGCACATCTATCGATTTCTGCAGTCGCCTTGGGCGGTCCCCGGTCACCGGACAGCCATCGTCAGTGTTCACCAAAGCGACAGCCTTGACGCCGAGCTCGTCGATTATCTGCAATCGCTCTTTTACGACTGGGATGGCTTTCTTCATCTTCAACTTGACAACCACGAATTAGCGACAGGCAGCGCCAGCGACCCCACCATGAACCTGGATCAGATTTTGAAGGACAGTCAGATCGTCTACCTCATACACAATGCGCTTGAAGGCAGTCCATCCGCGCTGATCGGCCACCTGGCGCTAAACGGTTTCAAATTGTGCCAGCGCCAAAGACATGAAGACGGTTCAGTTATGGCGCGTTATGTGAATCGCGATTACGATTGCCAACTCTTTGAACTCAGAAACGCATTCCCTGTCGAGTACGAAAGCGGACTCCGACTCGAAAATCTCATCATCGATTTCAGTCATACCAGCATTGACTTTGAATTCTACTGGAGCAATCTGCCCCAAGAACGGCAATCAATCTCGCTGCAAGTTCTCAATGCATCGGGGACGAAGGTTCTCGGCCAGGATGCAACCATTTCGCTTGCTTCACTCGCTCGCCAAAGTCTTGACATTACCGGCTTAGAACCTGGAGACTATGTTTTGAATCTAATCGTTTACAATTTTCCCACGGGCGGGGATGTGCCCGGCGTCCGGAGCGACGACTCGCCCTTTGAGCGCATGCTGGAGATCGCGACATTTGAAAAGTCCTTAGTCTCTCGCCTGGACAAGGCGGCCGTGATCAATATCGCACATGCTAGATCACCATCGGTCGCCCTCCCTGGTCAACCGTAGGCGAGAGCGCGCGTCACCAGGTAAATCAATGTCATCGGCTCAGTGGGAATAAAGTTGCGAGCATCCCGTATGAATTGCTTGCGCAAGCATTTTCCCGTCATACTCATCGTGCCGCTGGTCATCATCGCGCTGACCTGGCCGACCTTCCCCCGCCTCTTCGACGGCGACGAGATCTGGCTGCATACCGGGCAGCAAGACAAGTGGCAGCCGCTTTGGGATGTCTGGCACATAAAGCGGGTGCTGGCTGGCGAAGCCGAGCTGTTCTACACCGATTACATGTTTCACCCGCCGGGCACGTCCCTGGCCTTCTACCATATCAATTATCTCCACGCGCTGCTGGCGCTGGCTTTGCAGCAGGTGATGCCAGCCGACAATGCCGACAACCTGCTCTATCTGCTGGCGCGCTGCTTCAACGCCTTTTGCGCCTACGCCTTGATCCAGCACTTAATCAGGGACAAATGGGCCGCCCTATTCGGCGCCATCGCCGCCGCCGTCATGTTGCCGTCGACCGACGGCACCACCGCCCCCAGCATGTACGTCATAGGGACGCTGCCACTGGCAGTCTATTTCTTGCATCGTTCCGCTACGGAGCGTCGCTGGCGCTTTGCGGCCCTGGCTGGATTCACCGCCGGCGTCACCGCCTATATCAGCGTGAAGGTATTCGCTTTCGCGCTGCTGACCAGCGCGCTATATGCATTCTATCTCGCCCTGTCGCGCTGGAAGCAAAGCGCCTTCTGGCTTCAGCTTCTGTTGATCATGGGTCTAAGCGCGTCGATTGCCGCCTTTCGCTTCTATCCAATGCTTGCGGATGAAGCGCTGCGCCAAGAAGGCTTGGGGCGCTATCATGACGAGCAAACCAGCCACGACTTGTTGGACTTCTTCGTCCTCAAAAAGAATCCCGTCACTGGCGGTTTCTTGACCGCCATCTTTGACTTGTCGCCTGAAACATACCCAAAGAACGCCTACTTGGGATACATCAACATTTTCTTGCTAGGCTGCGCGATCATCTTGACGCCGCAGCGGCGAAAGCTGATGCCCTGGCTCTTGACGCTGGTCTTCTGCGCCGTGATGAGGCTGGGGCATTATCTCACGGTTGACGGCGTCGCGCATGAAAGCATGGTACTGCCCGCGCGCGCCCTGCGCGATTTATCGCCTTCGGTCTTCGGCGCCATTGTCCCCTGGACCTTCCAAACTGGCGTAGTCACGCCGCTCGCCGTGCTCTCCTGCTATGGCCTCGCCGCGCTGCTTCAGTCGAAACCGCTAAGGGCGCGCATCCTGATTGTGCTGGCGGCGGCGCTGCTATTCTCTGTGGAGTATTTTGTGCCGCACGCGGGCAAAACGCTTGAATCAGGAAAACTGGCTTATATCGACTGGCTCAAGACTGAAGAAGGCGACCCGGTCAAAACCATAAACTTGCCGCAGAAATATGACAATGAACTGTATTACTTTTACGTGCAGGCTATGTCAGGCTATCCCCATGCCTACGGATTCATCAATCGTACGCCAGGCAGCGCTCGAAGCTATATTGAAGACAACATGCTGCTGCGCCGTTGGGAAGAGAGCCGCAGCGTACATTGCTTGCCTCATAATACGCGCGCCTTCAACACAGCTTTGGACAGGCTACTGGCTGACGGCTTCAGCCATATCGTCGAGCACGAGTGGGCTTATGGCAACCAATTTATCGACAAAACCTTTTGGAACCTGCCGGAGGCTTACGACGATGACTACGTGAAGGTCTATAGACTGCGCGATTTGCGCCTGAGTTGCGAAACCATCCAAGTCGATGTGCCGCGCATAGATCGCTTCCTGCAGTCATCGTGGATGATCCCGGGCGCGCGCACGTCAATCCTGAGCTTTCAGCCAAACGATCGCCTAGACGACAATCTGGTCGACTACCTGAGCGCGCTCTTCTCCGATTGGGACCGCTTTCTCCATCTGTACATTGACGACGGCCGGTTGGCGCTGCAAAGCGCTGACGATGGTTCCATGGATTTGAACCAGCTAGCGCGCGAAAGCCAGGTGATTTATCTTGTCTACAATGCGCTCGACGCCGGCGCGTCCCCGCTGGCGGGCCATCTTTCATTTGACCAATTCAATTTATGCCAGCGCGAAGTCCATGAGGACGGCTCGGTCATGGAGCGCTATGTCAGTCGCGATTTCGCTTGCGCGCTTTTTGCTTCGGCAAACGCGCTTCATGCGCGCTATGAGAACGGCGCGCGGCTGGAGTACTTGCTAACCGATTTCGGGCGCGAGTATCTGGACATTCAATTCTTGTGGAGCAACTTGCCGCCGGATCCCCATTCAGTATCGCTGCAGGTTTTCGACGCCGCCGGGGAGAAATTGATCGGTCAAGACTCGACCGTCGGCGACCAATCCCTGACTCGGCAGCGAATCGATGTTTCATCGCTGCCGCCGGGCAAGTACACCGTCAAGTTAATCTTCTACAACTATCTCACGGGACGCAGCGTGCCCGGCGTCCGCAGCGAAGAAGGTATAATATTTGAGCGTGAGCTGGCGATCGCAACTACAATACGAGCGTGATCATTAGCGGCGCAGGCGATTCGCCCGGTGATCAGTTCCCTTCATCTTTGGCGCCGGACCCGTATGCCTGGGAGAGGACGGCGGTCGCCATCTGCGACACTTTACACCTAGGACGCTTGGATGCGAGTGAATTCCATTCGCGCGTTGCGTGATCATATTCACTGCCTTGTAATTGTGCCGCTGGTCATTGTCGCGCTGACCTGGCCCACCTTTCCCAGCCTCTTTGATGGAGATCGGCTCTGGCTGCACGTTGACCAGCGCGACAAGTACTTGCGAATCTGGGACGCCTGGCATATCGAGCGCGTGCTCGCCGGCGAGGCTGAGCTCTACCACACGGATTATATGTTTCATCCTGCGGGCGTTTCTCTGGCTTTTCAGTCCTATTCGATTCCGCATGCCCTTCTGCTGATCGTCTTACAGAAGATAATGCCGGTGGATAATGCCTACAATTTGCTGTTTTTGCTGATCCATGCTTTCAATGCCTTTTGCGCTTACACGCTGTTTCAGCATTTGATCAAAGACAAATGGATCGCGCTGTTTGGCGCAATCGTCGTGGTCGCGAGTTTGCCGTTTCCATACGATTCGACAGTTCCCGATCTCATTACAATTGGCACGCTGCCCTTGACGATCTATTTCTTGCGCCGCGCTGTCACAGAAAATCGCCCGCTATTTGCGGCGCTGGCCGGTTTCTGCGCTGGCATAACCGCATTCATCAGCCTCTACATATTCGCCATCATCTTGCTGACTGTCGCAATGTGCGCGGCATTTTGCGCATTCTCGCGCTCGAGGCAAGCGGCCTTTTGGCGCCTGCTCTTATTGTCTATCGCGGTATGCGCTTCTATAGGCTACTTGCGCCTTTATCCAATGTTTGCGGACGCCGCCGTTTTGAAAGAAGGGCTGGAATCCCACAAGAGCCATATACGAAGCAACGATCTGCTTGACCACTTTGTCCTGACCGACAATCCCTTCACGGGCGATCTGTTGCGCGCCGCCTTCAATGTCCCGCCGCGCGCGTCGCACGAGGATGCTTACCTGGGCTACGTCAATCTCTTCTTCGCTGGTTGCGCGCTCCTTCATTTTCGGCGTCGACTGCTGCCTTGGCTGGCGATCCTGGTCGTATTCGCTGCCTTGCGCTTAGGGCATTTTCTCACAGTCAACAGTGTTGAATTCCCGGACATCGTCTTGCCCGAACGCGTCTTGAGCGACTGGTTCCCGACTTTATTTGGGCAGATTGCCATACAGGAGTATTATCAGTTTGGCCTTGTCATACCGTTGGCCTTGCTATCGTCTTTCGGCCTCGCCGCGCTACTGCAAACAAAGACGGGGACGCACCGCCTCGCGCTCGTCTTGGCGGCCGCCCTAATCGTAAGCGTCGAGTCTTTCCGCCCGCTGGAAGACGAAACGCTTGAGCGAGAAAAGCTGGAATATATCAGTTGGCTCAAGAATGAAACGGATGATCAAATTAAGCTTATCAATCTCGCGCGAGCGGATGGAAATCCACATTATTTTCTCTATTTGCAGACTTTGACCGGATATCCAACCGCTTACGGTTACATAAATCGCAGGTCAGACGGCGCCCTGTCCTATGTCAATGCCAATTTGCTGCTTTACAGTTGGGAGCATAGTCGCAACATCCATTGCTTCTCTTACAACCAACAGTCATATATGGCGGCATTAGAGCAGTTGTTGGCGGATGGATTCACGCATATCGTCGAGCATGACTGGCTGTGGGGCGATCAATTCATCCAGTTTTCTCTCCTGAACGTGCCGCCAGCATACGATGATGGATTCGTCAAAATTTATCGACTGAAGGACATGCGCCGCAGTTGCGAAAACATACAGGTCAAGATTCCGCATATTGATCACTTCTTGCGCTCGCCCTGGCTCTTCCCGGGCAAACGCGCCGCCATCCTCAGTTTTCATTCCAAAGATCGAATCAGGGACAACATCTTTGACTACCTCGTTTCGCTCTTCTCCGATTGGGACAGCTTTCTCCACCTGTACTTTGACGATGGCAAGCTGCGCCTGCAAACTGCTGACGACCCGTTCACGGACCTGAACCAGTTCACGCGCGACAATCAAGTCGTCTATCTCGTCTATGACGCCAATGACGCTGCGCCAACCATGCTTAAAAGCCGCCTTTCTCTGGACCAATTTCAATTGTGCCAGCGATACCGGCATGAAGACGGCGCCGTCATCGAGCGCTATATCAGTCGCGACTTCGCCTGTAAACTCTTTGAAGCGCAAGGCGCGCTTCAGGTGGATTATGAAAATGGCGCCCGGCTCGAAAACCTCCTCTACCAATTTGGGCGAGATCAACTCGATGTTCAATTCTTGTGGCGCAACCTGCCGCCAGATCCGCATTCAGTTTCCCTGCAAGTTTTCAACGCATCCGGCGAAATGGTTCGGAGCCAGGATTCCACCATCGGCCTGGTGTCACTTGCGCGTCAGCGCATCGATGTTTCAGCGCTACCGCCAGGCGAATACACGGTCAAATTGATCGTATACAACTTTCAGACGGGACGCAGCGTGCCCGGCCGCGTCAGCCGGGATGGCTCTCGATTTGATCGCGAGATGGAAATAGCAAGGGCTATACGAGGCTGAACATGACGCGCCGATTCAGGAAACCACGTAGTATAGCTCTGGCGGCCAGCTCGCGCGCCAGCCAGCAATTTCGCCGGTCAATCGCTGGCATGGGCGCATGCGGCGCCGGCGACCCAGATCAGTAGGAAGTTCCGATGCTGAATCAAACCTTGCGCAGGCTGCGCAATCACATTCATTGTCTTGTAATCGTGCCGCTCGTCATCATTGTGATGACCTGGCCCACCTTTCCCCGCCTCTTTGATGGAGACGAACTCTGGCTTCACACCAGCCAGATCGACAAATGGCAGCCAATCTGGGATGCGAAGCATATTGAACGCGTGCTCGCCGGCAAGTCTGATCTCTATTACACCGACTATATGTTTCACCCGCAGGGCTATTCGCTGGCTTTCTACCTGATCAATGTCCCCCACGCGCTGCTCTCCGCCGCCTTGGGGAAGCTGATGCCAGCGGACAACGCCAACAACCTGCTCTACTTGGCGATGCTCTGCTTCAACGCCTTCAGCGCCTATGCGCTGCTTCAGCACTTGATCAAGGACAAATGGATCGCGCTGTTTGGCGCCGTCTATGTTGGCATCGGCATACCCTATACAAACGGCATGACGCTGCCCGTCATCATCATGATCGGGACTTTACCCCTAACGCTCTATTTCCTGCGCCGCGCCGTCATCGAGGGGCGCTGGCAATTCGCGGCGCTCGCCGGTTTCTGCGCTGGCTTTACCGCCTTCATCAGCCTATACATTTTCGCCGTCATCCTCTTGACCCTAGCGATTTACAGTGTTTTCCTCGCAGGTCCGCGCTGGGAGCAAAGGTCTTTTTGGCTTCAGCTTCTGCTGGTTGTCGGCGTCTGCGGCGCTATCGCCGCATTTCGCATTTACCCAATTGTCGCGGATGATGCGCTCCGCGCGGAAGGTTTGGGATTCTATCAAGAACGCGTGCCTAGCAGAGATCTCCTGGATTTCTTCGTGCTCACGCGCAATCCAATTACGGGCGATGCATTGAGCGCGCTGTTCAATGTCCCCCCCGATGCTTTGCACCGTGACGCTTATCTGGGCTATATCAATCTTTTCTTCCTGTGCTGCGCGCTACTGCACAAGCCGCTGCGGCGCCGGCTGGCGCCATGGCTGGCTCTCCTCCTCGCATTTGCCATTCTCAGGCTGGGCGATTTTCTCACGCTCAACAGCGTCGCATACACGGACGCCACTTTGCCGGGGCGCGTCTTGAAGGATTGGTTTCCCTCCGTCTTTGGCGCCATTGGCAGCCCCGAATATTATCAGTTTGGCGCGGTCATTCCGCTGGCCGCGCTATCCTGCTTTGGGCTGGCCGCGCTCTTGCGCTCAAAGAGCAAAACCGCGCGGCGCATCATTCTGCTGGCGGCTATGTTAATCGCCGCAATGGAATTCTACGTCCCGCGCCCGGGCATTACGGTCGAACCAGAAAAGTTGGCTTACATGGAGTGGCTTGAGTCGGAAGAGAGCGAGCTGGAAGAGAACGAAACGCTAAAAGTAATTAACCTGCCGAATCACATCAAAGGGTCCACTCAATACTTTTTCTTGTTTCAGGCTTTGACCGACTATCCACAGGCCTACGGATTCGTCAATCGCACGATAGAGACGGCTCAGTCTAATATCGACCGCAACCTCTTGCTCCGCGCTTGGGCCGACAGCCGCAGCATACATTGCCTGCCGCATAACCGTACGCCATTTTTGTCGGCTGTGGAGCAGCTTGAGGCGGAAGGCTTTACCCATATCGTCGAGCACGACTGGTTTTACGGCGACCGATTTATCGACGATTCGTTTTGGAATGTGCCCGCATCCTACGACAATGGCTTCGTTAAAGTGTATCGATTGCCCGCTATGCGCCTGAGCTGCGAAAGCATCAATGTTGATATTCCACACATCGAACGCTTTCTGCAATCATCCTGGTTAGTCCCTGGCGCGGGCGCTTCAATCCTCAGTTTTGACGCTGGCGAGAGCATCCCCCCGCATATCTTCGAATACCTGTCGTCGCTGTTCTCGGATTGGGCGAGCTTCGTCCACGCTTATGGCGCCAACGGCGACGCTGAGATTCAGTCTGTCGCCGACGATGCTGCGGATCTCGCGCAATTCGCGCGCGATACTCAGATCATCTATCTACTTTATGAAGCGCTGGACGCCGCGCCAACAGCGCTTGGGGATCGCCTTGCGCTCGAACCTTACAAGCTGTGCCAACGCCAAGTCCATGACGACGGCTCGGTCATGGAGCGCTACGTCATTCGCGACTTCGCCTGCGCGCTCTTTGACGCGAGCGCGCCCTTTCAAGTCGAATACGACAACGGCGCCCGGCTCGAAAACCTCTTTTACGAATTTGGAGAGGACTATTTGAACGTCCAGCTTTGGTGGAGCGTTTTGCCCAGTGATCCGCATTCTGTCTCGCTGCAGGTTTTTGATGCGGCGGGCGTGAAGGTTGCCAGCCAGGACGCCACCATCGGAATCGCGTCGCTTGCCCGCCAGCGCCTTGATGTTTCCGCTTTGCCGCCCGGCGAGTACCGGGTCAAGCTAATCGTCTACAATTTCGAAACGGGTCGTAGCGTGCCGGGCGCGTTGAGCCTGGAAAGTACACGCTTTGAACGCGAGCTGGAAATCGCTACAATTGATCGGACTTGAACCCCGGATGAGGACTGACGGACGATGGAAAATAGTCTAGAGGGTCGTGTAGCGGTGATCACCGGCGCCAGCCATGGATTAGGGCAAGCGGTGGCGCTGAAGCTTGCGGGCTTGGGCGCCCATACCGCGTTGATCGCCCGCCGCGCCCAGCCCTTGAACGAAGCCGCGGAGAGCATTCGAGCGAAGGGCGGCGTCGCTTCCGTCTATCCCGGTGATGTAGCGGACGCGGCTCAGGTACGCTCGACGGCAGCGAAGATCCAGGAGGCCTACGGCGCAGTCGACATCCTCATCAACAACGCCGGCGTACCCGCGCCACGAACCTTTCAAGAGACTGACTTCAGCGATTGGGATGAAGTCATCGGCATCAACCTGTCCGGCGTCTTCTACCTTACGCGCGCGCTTTGGGATTGCCTGACGAAGGCGCCGTCAGCCTACGTCATCAACATATCGGGCACGGCCGGTCTGCGCGGCGGCGGCAGCCCAGCTTACGGCGGCGCCAAGTTCGGCTTGACGGGACTCAACTACGCCATCGCGCAAGCCGGCGTCGAGCATAAGATCCGCTCGACTATCCTCTACCCCGGCGGCATGGACACCGGCTGGCGCGGCGCGCCCATCGGCGAGCTGCCGCGAAGCGAGACCATGGACCCCGATGTCGTCGCCGACATGATCGCGCAACTGGTTACAAGCCCGCCCGAATTTGTCGTCAACGAAGCGGTGCTCAACCCGCTCGCTCAACCCTTCATGTAAGGCGGCGCTTATGGCATACGATGTGCATGACGCATCGCTGGTCAATCTCTATTCGCTTGAAAGGCTGCGCGCCTTCACCAGCGCCTTCATGCGCGGCTTGGGCGCGACCGCGGACGAAGCCGAGATCATCAGCGACGGCTTGATGACCGCTTCCCAATGGTGGCATCCGGGCCAAGGGCAGGGCTTGGAGAAGCTCTTTCGCTATACGCGCCGCGTCAAGAATGGCGGCATCGCGCCCGACGCGCCGATGACCTGGCTCGTCGACGCGCCCGCCTACGCGCTGCTTGACGCCGCCAAAGGCTTCGGTTACGTCGCCGCCCAGCGCGCCATGACCCGCGCCATCGAAAAAGCCAAAGCCTCGGGCATTGCCATGGTCGGCGTGCGCCACAGCAACCACTTCGGCATCGCTGGCTACCACGCGTTGACGGCGGCAAAAGCCGGTCTGGTCGGCTGGGCTTGCACCAACGCGGCCGCCGAAATGGCGCCTTGGGGCTCGGCGCAGGTCGTGCTCGGCACCAACCCCTGGGGCATCGCCATCCCTCGCAGCGATGACCAAGCCATCGTCCTGGACATGGCGCTAACGATGTCCGGCAAAGGCATGATGCGCTGGTACGAACGCGAGCAGCGCCCCATGCCCGCCAATTGGGCGCTGACGCCGGATGGGCGGCCGACCACCGATCCTGCGGCCGCCATGGACGGACCGCTCTTGCCCATCGGCGAATACAAGGGTTATGGCTTGAGCCTCTTCACCGACGTCTTGGCCGGCGTAATGACGGGCGCTCGTTTTGGATTGGACGTCTTCCAAGATGATACGAACTTTGACGTGGGCCACATAATGATCGCCATTGATCCGGCGGCGCTCATGCCCGGCGCTGAATTTGACCGGCGGCTGGAAGAACTCGTCCGGCAAGTCAAAGGCGCTGAGCCCATCGACCCTGAGCGCCCGGTCATGCTGCCAGGCGAAGTCGAATTCCGCCGCATGGAAGAACGGGCGCAAAGCGGCATCCCGGTCGCGCGTGAGACGGTCGACCAATTACGAGGCTTGGCGCAAGAAATCGGCGTCGCCTTCACGCTTTAGGACTATTCGAAAGTAAAGGACAAACATGACTGATTCAATCTCATTAGGCACAAAGGTCGACCGGCGGCGCGGGCTCATCCCGGAAGACTTGATGAAGTTCAGTTGGCTGGCGGAACTCGCCATCGCCCCCGACGCCTCGCAAATCGCCTACACCGTCCGCCGCCCCCACCCCCCCTCCAACGGTTACATCACGCATCTGTACTTGCACGACCTGCACAGCGACCGCGCCAGCCGGCTGACCGACGGCGACTGTCAAGTCTCGTCCATCGCCTGGAGCCGCGATAGCAACCGCCTCGCCTATGCTCATAGCGACGCCGATGGCGACTCCGTGCGCGTCATCGAGGTCGATGACGATTTCGAAGCGATTTATCCGACAGCTGGCATGCCCATGTCCGGGCTTGACTGGTCGGCCGACGGCGCGAAGCTCGTTGGCCTGCGCTGGACGCCCATGCGCTCCGCCGACGACCGCGGACCGGCCGCCGGCATTCCCGAACCGACGATCAAAGTCATCCGCCGCCTGCGCTACAAACAGGACGGCGTCGGCTGGGTGCATGACAAATTCAAGCAAATCTGGGTGCTGGAGCTCGAAACCGGCGATTTCGCCCAGGTCACGCACAGCGAATGCGATTATTCCGAGCCTAGCTGGAGCAACAGCGGCGCCCGCCTCGCCTTCATCGGCATGGCGCGCGAACAGAACACATCCCTCGGTTACGGCCAAATCCTGACCTGCGACTATCCGACGGGCGAGCCGGAGCTGCTCATCCCCGATTGGCACGGCACCGCCGCCAGCCCGGTCTGGGGCGCGGACGACAAATACATCGCTTTCGCCGGGCACAACAAACCGCCGCCGGTCAACCGCCGCAACTTCTGGCAGCCGCATCTGGCCGATGTCGCCGCTCGCAAAGCCTGGAAACTTGGCGCCGACATCGACGAAGAAGTGGGCAATTATTCAGTCGCCGACCAGCGCGTGAGCCTGTCCAACGTCACCATGAAGTGGGCGCTCGGCGATGAATGGATCTACTTCCTGCTCACCGAGCAGGGCGCGGCCAACCTCTTCCGCATCAACACGGACGGCGAATACGAGCGGCTCATCAGCGGCGACTGCATCACCTTTGAATACAGCCCCGCGCTCGGTGGCATCGCCGCTTATGGTCAATCAAACCCCGCCAATCCCGGCGATCTCTATATCTGGAACAACGGCGACTCGCGGGTGCTGACCAATCTCAACCCCTGGCTGCGCGATCACAAACTGTCGCCGCCGGAAAGCTACTGGTACGACGGCGTTGACGGCGCCAAAGTCCACGCCTGGCTGATCAAGCCTATTGACTTCGAGGAGGGCAAAGCCTACCCGCATGTGCAGTACGTGCACTGCTCAATGTTCGGCTGGGATTTCAATCACGAGTTTCAAGTCTACGCCAACGCCGGCTACACCATCGCCTATTTCAACCAGCGCGGCACCACAGCCGGTTATGGCCAAGCCTGGACCAAAGCCAGTGAGGGCGATCAAGGCGGCGCTGAATTCGATGAGATCATGCTCGGCGTCGACGATCTCGTCGCGCGCCCTTATATCGACAGCGCGCGCATGGGCGTCACCGGCGGCAGTTGCGGCGGCTTCATGACGAACTGGGTCGTGGGGCATACCGATCGCTTCGCCGCAGCCGTCGCTCAGCGCTCCATCGTCAATCAGATCAGCTTCTTCGGCACATCCGATATTGGTCCCGAATGCACCGGCGGCGAGACCCGCACCGATCCCTGGCGCGACTTGCAAAGCAGTTGGGCGCAATCGCCCGTCGCCTACATCGACAGTATCAACACGCCTCTGCTCATCATCCATAGCGACGAAGACCACCGCTGCGCCCTCGAGCAAGCCGAGCAGATGTTCGCCGCTCTGCGCTGGCGCGGCAAGCCGGTCGAGCTGGTCATCTTCGAAGGCGAGAATCACGGCCTCTCGCGCGGCGGCCGCCCGGGCAACCGCATCGAACGCCAACACCGCATCCTCGGCTGGTTCAAGAAACATCTCGGAACCAATCCTATATCCTTGTGAACATGTAGGGGCGAGCCCTGGCTCGCAACACAAGCAAATCCGTCCGGGCAACTTATTGGGCAGCCCAGGCGAAAATGTTATAACTATGTAGCGGCAACCGCATACAAAACAAAGGGAACTGTAGGGTCGACTCTGTGAGTCGCCCGCAATCAAGCGAATCCGTCGGGCCGACCCGTTGGCTCATTCTGAACCGGCCAGATTCGTAGGGGCGAGACGGTGGCTCGCCCGCCTAAATGCAAATGGTAGGGGCGACATAGTATGTCGCTCGCAGAACAAAGGAGAAACTCTATGTTACAAGTAGGCAACCTATCGGCCAAACCCGGAGAAAAGACCTTCGGCTATCTGAAAACGGCGCAGTCCCGCTCCGGCATGCGTTTGGACATCCCCGTCCACCTTATCGCCGGCGCCCAACCCGGTCCAACGCTTATGCTGCAAGGCGCCATCCACGGCGCGGAGATCATCGGCTCGATCGCCATCCTCGATTTCGTCGCCAAAGCCGACCCCAGCGCCATCCGCGGCAACGTTATCGCCGTGCCCGTCGTCAATCGCGCCGGCTTTGAACTCGGCGAACGCGGCTCCAGCGTCGACGACAAAGATATCAGCCGCCTCTTCCCCGGCAACAAAGACGGCAGCGTCTCCGACCAAATCGCCTATATCTATTTCAACGAGTGCATCGCCCAAGCCGATGTGCTAATCGACTTCCACGCCGGCGCCCGCACCGCCTACGAGCGCTACGTCCTGTTCACAAATGAAGAAGACCCGAACAACCTCAATCTGATGGAGCAACGGCGGCGCAAACTGGTGGTCGCCTTCGGCCTGGATCAAGCGGCTTTCTTCCCGCCCGGCACCTTCGGCAGCGGCGCCTCCAAAGTC
>JAPOYS010000018.1 GCA_026706455.1 Chloroflexota bacterium
ACGCCAAGGCTGCGACCATCCAGCCGTTGATCGATCAGCACGTCGCGCCGGGCACCACGATCCACACGGACGAATGGTGGGGTTACCGGCTGCTGACGTGGCGCGGCTTCGATCACCACAAAGTCCGGCATGGGCGCGGCGAGTACGCGCGTGACGGCATCCACACGAACTCGATTGAGAACTTCTGGGCACGCCTCAAGCTGAGCATCCGCGGCAGTCACATCCACGTCTCGCGCAAGTGGCTGCGCAACTACATCGCCGAGTTTGCGTTCCGGTACAATCACCGTGACGTGGCAGACCAAATGTTCGCGCGCATGATCGGCGCGATGGCGGCGTAACGATGGTGGTTGAGCGGACCTATCTCGATCCCGTACGCGTGGCTCGCTTCGTCATTCGGTGCCAGCACTGCAAGGCGGAGATGGTGCTGCCACGAAACAGCGGGCTGTACGTGCCCGATAAGTGCCCGCACTGCCCTGGCACATGGAGCGAGGAAGCGTCAGTGATCAATCGCCTGTTGAGCGATCTTCGCGAAGTCGCCGAGCAGCAGCGCATATCGCCAGTGCCGAGCGATGGCCCGGCGCTGCGCGTTGAGTTCGAGATCAACGGGCAGCCGTAATGGAGCGGCACGACGCGCTGATTCTCGCCATCCTGCGCTACACGCGAGCGCAGCCGATCAACGGCGGCCATCGCGTTCCGGCCATGGCTGGCTACGAGCAAGACGTGGTGGACTATCACGTACATCTGTGCGTGCAGGCTGGCTATCTCGAAGCGCTCGACGTGACGTCGATTGGCGATGAGGCTCCGCAGTACATCGTCCGGCGAATTACGTGGGACGGCCACAACGTGCTCGGAGACTTCGGCAGCCCACCGCTCTAGGCCAGTCCCAGCTTCACGCGCAGATAGGCCATGCCGCGATCACCTTTCACGCGATTGCAGGCACCGCACAGCAGTTGCAGATTCTCGACGTGATCCGTGCCGCCAGCCGCGCGCGCCACGATGTGATCGACTTCGAGATTCGCAAGTCGGAAGTGTTCGCCACAACCCGCGCAGTCGCCGCCCTGTTCGCCGTAGAGCGCGTTTCGGTGGCTCCGAGGGGTTGGGAGTGGCCCCAGGTCCGTCCGGCGCGGGATATCGCGTCTGACGGTGCCCTGGTAGAACAGGCCGAGTTCGTCGCGCATGCGCAGCGTGACCAGTTCGGCCGCCTTCGGCGAGATATCGATCCCGATCCACTGGCGGCCAAGTTGCTCGGCGGCGATGCAGGCCGTCGCGCAGCCGCAGAACGGATCCAAGACCATGCCATTGGGCGGAGCGCTGGCGGCAATCATACGTTTCAGCAGCGCGAGCGGCTTTTGCGTGGGATAGCCGACTCGCTCTTTAGCGTTTGGATTGACGGGGGGAATGTCAATCCAAACGTTGTCGACGATATCGCCATCGGTTTCGTCGAGGTAAATCCGCCTTCGACCGCCGCGCGTGGGATTCACGTCGTCGCGATATAGCCGCCCATCGGCATCCTTGCGAAAGCGCCGAACGTATTCTGGCTTGTGCGGCACGAATTGCGTTTGGAAGTGCACATGTTCCACTGACTTGGCGTAGAACAGCACGGAGTCATTCTTCTGTGTGAACTGTTTCGCTGTTCGGCGTTTGAACCCACGATGCCGCTGCCAGATGACTTCGTTCCTGAAGTTCGCGCGCCCAAACACCGCGTCCATCAGCAGCTTCAGATAGTGCGACATGGTGGGATCGCAATGGAGATAGATGCTCCCACTGGCTTTCAGCACACGCCGCAACTCCAACAACCGCGCGGCCATGTAGACCAGATACGCCTTGTCGCCGTCGGTCATGGCCGCCAGCAGCACGCGGTGCACGCGCGGATGCTTCGCTTCGATCAGATTGACCCATTCGGCATCCACGTCCGAGAGGCCCCACGTGTCTTTGAACGCCGCGCCCGCCGCTTGGCTGCCGACTGGCGCGGCGTAGTTGGCCTTGGAGTTGAACGGCGGATCGGCGTAAATCAGGTCTACCGAATCGGAGTTCATGCCGCGCAGGATCGGCAGGTTGTCGCCGGTCCACATGGTCTGATGCGCGAAGTTTGGGGGCATCGCCTAGCCTCGAAAGTGCCTAATGCCGTCAGGCTAGCAGTGGCCGCCTACTTACCGCAAGGGGATAATCGCGTTT
>JAPOYS010000040.1 GCA_026706455.1 Chloroflexota bacterium
GCTGGCCGCCTCAGCCGCCACCGCCGGCAGCACCAACAGCATCCTGCACTGCCTGGCTTTCGCGCGCGAAGCCGGCATCGACTTCACGCTGGACGACATTGAAGCCATCAGCCGGCGCACGCCCATCATCGGCGATATGCGCCCGACCGGCAAATACGTCGCCCTCGATCTCTTCAAGGCGGGCGGCGTGCCCATCCTGATCAATCGCTTGATTGACGGCGGCTACATGGTCGGTGATACGCCGACAGTCACTGGGCAGACGCTGGCCGAAGCCTGCGCCGACGCGGTCGAGGCGCCGGGGCAAGATGTCATCCGCGATCTCGACAATCCAATCAAAGACAGCGGCGGTTTGGTCGTGCTGCGCGGCAACCTGGCGCCGGCCGGCGCGGTGGTCAAGCTCAAGGATACCCCGGCCCCGCTGAGCGGACCGGCGCGCGTATTCGATACGGAAGAAGAGGCCTTTGAAGCCGTCTCGAAAAGGAAGATTGTCGAAGGCGACGTGCTCGTCATTCGCTACGAGGGACCGGTCGGCGGGCCGGGCATGCGCGAGATGCTGCAGATCACGGCCGCGCTCGTCGGTCAAGGGCTGGGCGGCAAGGTCGGCTTGGTAACCGACGGGCGTTTCAGCGGCGGGACGCGCGGCTTGATGATCGGGCATACCGCGCCGGAAGCGGCTGTTGGCGGACCGATCGCGCTGCTGGAAGAGGGCGATCTGATCACGATTGATGTATCGCGCCGGCTGCTTAAAGTGGAAGTGAGCGCTGCCGAGCTGGCAGCGCGGCGGTCCAAGTGGCAAGCGCCGGAGCCAAATTACAGCAAGGGCGTAATGGCGAAGTACGCGCGGCAGGTGGCACAGGCGGACGATGGCGCGGTGACGGGGGCTTAAGTTGGTTTGAAGTTGGGAGTGAGGATGGGAGCGGGCTTACGAGGTAGGCTCGCTATCTAGTTGTTCGTGAGTTACCTTGAGAGGTACATTTGTAGCTACAATCCACTTCTCGCCTTGATGGTAAGATATCTCGAATTCGTATATTCCGTTTTCTTCGTACTGAAACGCTTCCAATCTGAAGTTGGTTTTGAAACTGTCATGTTCGCGTAGTTTAGCAGTTAACTCAGCGGAGATGAGTTCAACCTTGCCGGGCGCTATGACACGCAATCTTACCGGATAGTCGCAACGGTCTTGATCGTCCTTTCGGCGCCACATTGACACAATACAATAACTGAACGGCAAGTGTATAGGACGTTCAGGTGGAATATTGCCTTTGAACGACAATTGGCTTAGAGTCTCAATCAGGCTGAAGTTATTGCTATTCTTGTCTTCAATAGCTTGCTGACACACGACTGACCAAATGTGTCTCACTGTTCCTCCGAGACTGCAGTTGAAATTTAAATGCATATGAACCGAGCATATCAGGATTTGACACTAGGGTTACCATTGATGTTGTTGCAAGACTGCGCGTATTTGTCAATTCCGTACCGTCGGCAATACTGAACATATCGCTCTCTCCGTCGACAGACGAAGCGTCAAGGCTTTGCTCAACCTGCTGTACAAGATGTAGAATCTTGAACGCTAGCCACCGAGACCATAGCAATCCCTCGCTACTCCAAATAAGTGCACTTGCGCGATACGCTATGAGCATATCTATCTTATTCAAACAGTATAGATAGGCCACAATACTCTCGTCGTAGGAGTGATTATTTTCCGGCAGCAGCTGCGGTAGCAGATATCTGATTCGGCGGTATAGGTCTTGCGCATGGTGTGTTTCCCGTCGAAGCAAGGCCAATAAATCACCGACAGTTTTGTCCTGTGAAAGCGCAAACTCGACAACACTCAATCCACTTAGAACCGAAAACTGAAGCTGAAAGGTTGCGCTTTCAATCACTTTGAAATAGTCGCTCAATGTCATGAGGCGCCCTTTCGCTCCAATACTCACATGGTTTGCCCAAGTAGTAAGGGACATCTTCCATTCGGTGTTCGACTTCGCCGTGCTTGCCCCATTTACTCAGTACGCGTGTATTCGAGATTTTCCCCAATTTAGGAAGCACACGGGTTACAAGTCCTACGTGTACGCGCTTGCTACCCAAAGTATAGACGACTACGTCTCCAACCACCAAATCATCTTTCGCAGCAGGCTGATAGCCGTCATTGATGAGAATCTGGCCGACGTATTCAATATCTATCCATGCACGACGATTGGCAAATATCATACCCACACAGTCGTACAGGTGTGAAGACACTGATCGAATTTGGAGTCCGGTCTTTCCCTTGCCCAGCATTTCGTCGACAAGCGCTACAGTTTGAATTCTTACTAGGTCCTCGGTTTGCTGGTATTTTTCTAACACCAAGGGATTGGGTTGCGGAATCTCCCAGCCATTCCTAGCAAAGACAGGCTTCTGTAAGCCAAAATATTGAAATGACATTAGGCGGAATTATACTCCAAATTGGTCAGCCATATAAGCTACGAATTGCGATTTTCATTGTGTCTCAATTGCCACCAACACGACACAAAGGCTCTACTCCCCCCGTGAAACCCCTCGCCCACACCCGCATCCTCGACCTGACGCGCCTCTTGCCCGGCGCCGTCTCCACCATGCTGCTGCATGACCTGGTCGCGGAGATCGTCAGGATCGAAGACTCCAGTTGACGCGGGCTTACTCGTCAAGCGCCTGGAAGCCCTCGGCGTCAGCCAGGATTTTCTTGAGACCGTGCTCATCGAATAAGACGCTGACGATACCGCCGCCGTCGACGCCGATGACTTTTCCCCTACCGAACTGCGGATGCCTCACCGACGCATTGACCTTGAAGCTGGACCCTTTGTGAGGAGATTGTGGCAAGCCCGGAAAGGGTACGATCTTTTTGCGCAGTTCGCTGTTTACGCCCGAGACGGCGCCGCTCTGCAAGTCGCGCTCGAGCCGACTCAGCGGACGCGGCGGCTGTACCCACTGTGTCTGCGCTTCGATGCTCTGGGCGCGGCGCAAGCTGGCGAGGGTCGTCGGGGAGCCATCGAGCAGGCGCGGCGGCAGATCGGCGAGAAACTCCGACGGGCTGGATAGGCCGCCCGTCCCGCTGTAGAGCGCGCGGCGAAAGGCATAACTTAAGTACAGGCGATCCTTGGCGCGCGTCACGCCGACGTAGAACAAGCGCCGCTCCTCTTCTAGCCCGCCGGCCTCTTCAAAAGAACGGAAATGGGGCAGTAAGCCCGTCTCCAACCCGGCGATGAAGACGACGGAAAACTCAAGACCCTTGGCCGCGTGCAGCGTCATCAAGGTCACGGCATTGTTTTCGGCCTTGAGGCTGTCAACATCGGCGACCAGCGACTGCTCGGCGAGAAACTCATGCAGCGGCAGCTCGTCTTCCAAGGCGTACTGCAACAAACCGCGCAGTTCTTGCACATTGTCGGCGCGCTCAGCCGCTTCTTCCGGCAGTTTGCTGATCTCGTCAAGGAATATGTAGTAACCAGTTTGCGCTGTGATATTATCGAACATCTTCAGCAGGTCCCCGCGCTTTGCCATCTCCTGCCAGTCGGCCAGCATAGCGGCAAAGCGTGCGAACTTCTTGCGCGCGGCGGCGGGCAGCGGCGCTGGGTCATCGTAGAAGACGCGGTTGAGCGCGTCGCCGATGGTCAGCCGGTCGCGAGCGGCCCAATTCAGAAAGGCGTCCAGCGACTTCACCCCGATGCCGCGCGCCGGCACATTGATGACGCGCTCGAAGCTGACGCGGTCGTCGGGATTGTGAACCAGGCGCAGATAAGCCAGCATGTCTTTGACTTCACGCCGCTTGTAAAAGCCGACGCCGCCAATCAGCAAATAGGGAACAGTGGCGTCGACGAATGCCCGTTCCAGGGCGCGCGACTGGGCGTTGGTCCGGTACATCACGGCGAAACTGTTGAAGTCCAAGCCCTGCTGGGAACGCAGCCGAAGAATATGCTCGAGAATCTGCTCAGCCTCGTAGCGCTCGTCAAAAGCCTCGAAGACGCTCACGCGGGCGCCGCGCCCTAAATCTGTGCGCAAGGCTTTTGGCCTGCGATGTCGGTTACGGTCGATGACAGCGCGGGCGACATCGAGGATATTTTGCGTGCTGCGATAATTCTGCTCAAGCAGGATCACAGCCGCCCGGCTGTAGTTCTCCTGGAAGCGCAGCACATTGCGGTAATCGGCGCCGCGGAAGGCGTAGATCGCCTGGTCTTCATCACCGACGACGAATACATTGTCTTGGGGCGCGGCCAGCAGTTTCACCAACTCATATTGCACGTGGTTGGTATCCTGAAATTCATCGACCAGGACGTATTCGAAGCGCTCTTGATAGAGGCGGCGCAGATGGTCGTTGTCGCGCAGCAGCAAGACCATGTTCAGCAGCAGGTCGTCAAAGTCCATGGCGTTGGCTTCGCGCAGAGCCGCTTGGTAGGCGCTATAGACTTGCTTGACGATCTCGCTGAAGTAGTCGCGGGAACGATAGTCAACGGGCAGGATCATCTCGTTCTTGGCGCTGGATATCTTTGCCAAGATGGCGCGCGGATTGTATTTCTTGGGATCGATGCCCAGATTCTTGACCACGGTTTTGACCAGCGCTGCCTGGTCGTCGCTGTCGTAGATGACATACTGCGGGCGGTAACCAGCGCTTTCTGCTTCGCGGCGCAAGAAGCGGGCGCAGGCGGAATGAAAGGTGCTGACCTGCAAGCCGCGCAGATGCTCGCCCAGCAGCGCTTCGACGCGATTGCGCATCTCGCCAGCGGCTTTGTTGGTGAAGGTGACCGCCATGATGCGATAGTGCGGCACGCGACGCTCGCGGATCAGCCAGGCGATGCGCCGCGTCAAGACTGCGGTTTTGCCGCTGCCGGGACCAGCCAGCACGAGCGCGGGACCATCGCCGGCCGTGATTGCCAGTTGCTGCTGTCGATTCATGCCGTCTGTGAGCGGGTGGTAGGTCATGCGGTCATACCCAGCGAAGAAATTCGTTCTGTTATTCTAGCAGAAAGTTTGAGCTATACAGGCCTCAATCATCAGAAGTAGTTCCTACAAAATAAATAGAATTTGTAGGGGCGACTCGGTGAGTCGCCCTCTCCCCAACCGGTATCTGTTCATGTGGGCGAGCCAAGGCTCGCCCCTACGGTTTGCATTGTATGGGGCGATCGGGCGTCTCGGCGCGACGGCCTACAATTCTGCTATTGGGCGCGAACCTATTCGCCAGCGGAGGTCGGGATGATGATCTCGTCGACGGTGGGACCGAAGGCCGGTTCGCCCGGCTCGACCGCCGTGTTGTCGACGCGGATGTTCAGATCGAAGTTAATGAAGCCGCCAGCGAGTGAAGTCGCGGCCAAGCGCAGGATGTATTCACCGTTCGGAACTTGCCCGGCTACGGTGTCCCAGATGCCAAAGGGCGTGCCATATTGCGGCATCTGTACGAGCGAGGCGCTGATGGGATAGAAAGTTTCGGGCGCGTTGGCGCTGGCGTAAAGCAATTCAAACTTGTCGAAATCGGGCGCGCTTACCTGGCCGCGAAGCTCAACCGCGCCGCGGACAACGGCGCCATTATTGGGGCTGCTGAGGTTGATCAGAGGCAACTGCTGCCCTTGCGCGCAGGCGTCTTGCGGCGGCGGCGTGACCGGGCGGCGCAAGCCAGTCCGCTCGGCGTAGGCGGCCCCTTCGGCGCTGTTGTTCAACCAGTCGAGAACGGCCGGATCGCCCACGGCGACGAAGCTCCCCTCGATTACATGGCCCGTGCAGAATTCGTTGGCGCGCAGCAGCGTCCAACTGTCGACGGCGAGGCGCTGCAGGAAACTGGCGGCGGGCGGCGGCGGATACTTTTCGCGCAAGAAGAGATCGGTGCTCGCTTCGGGGCAGGCGGGGAAGTTGAGCGTGCCGGTACTGCGGCAGATCTCGCGCGCGACCAGACCGCCGGGGTTCTCGAAGGTCTGCGGCGGAAACATGTTGGCCGCCGCCGCCATCACCCGATTCCAAAGCGGCGCCGCGCTGCGGTATCCGCTGGTGTTGTAGGTGGGGGAATTATCCGACGTGCCCAGCCAGACGCCAACAACTGCATCGCGGGTGAAGCCCATGGTCCAAAGATCGCGCCCGCCATTGGTGGTGCCGGTCTTGGCGGCGACGGCATTCCGCGTCGGGATGCCCTGCCGCGCCAGCGTCAGGTTCGAGCCGGCCGGAAAGCTGGGCGCGCGCGCGCTGTCGTCGCTGAGGATGTTCTGCATCAAGTAAGCGAGCGCGGGAGGAATGACTTCCGCGGCGGCGGGACGCTCCAGCGCGATTTCCACCTCTTCGCCGTCGACGGTTTCCGTAATGCCTTCGATGGCATAAAGCGGGGCGCGGCGACCGTCATTGGCCAAGACGGCATAAGCTCCCATCATATCGAAGAGCGTGACCTCGTTGGCGCCCAGCGCGCTGGCGAGCGAGATGAGCGATTCTGCTGGCGTCTGCAAGCCGAGGGCGTCGAGGGTATTGGCGAAACGCCCGGCGCCAACGTAATCGCGGAAGACCTTGACCGTCGGCACGTTGTAGCTGTTTTGCAGCGCCGTTCGCGCCGACACCGGACCATGGAACTTGCGGTCTACATTCTGCGGCTCGTAAATGCCGCCGGCGCCCAAATCTTCGACTACAGGCACGTCCCAGATGATGCTGGCCGGCGTGAGATAAGCCCCGTCATTTTCTTGCAGGGCGGCCATGTACACGAAGGGCTTGATGGCGGAGCCGGGCTGCTGAAAGGTCAGCGCATTATTGACCTGGCCCGCTTGGGCGTCGTAGTAATCGTGGCTGCCGACCATAGCGCGGATGGCGCCGCTGGCCGGATCAGTGACCATGACAGCGCCGGTATTGACGCCGCTGGCCGCCGCTTTCAACTGCCGCACTTGGTCGCTCAAAGCAGCCTGCGCCGCTTCCTGCAAGGTCGGATTCAGCGTGGTATGTATGCTGAGGCCACGCTGGAAGAGCGCCTCCGCCCCCAATTCGGCCTCGAGGGCCGCTCTTACGTAGTCGACAAAGTGCGGATGCCGCACCTGATATTCGCGCGGCTGGAAACGCGTCGTTTCAATTTGGGCAATTTGCAGAATCGCCTGGCCGCCGACGATTTCTCCCTCAGCGTTGGTAACTGCCAAATTGTCGTCCGCGCCGGCGATGACGCAGAAGGGACCGCGCGCCAGCCAGTCGCTATGCTGGAATTGCAGACAACCAACATCAATCATCTTGCGCATGGTCGAGCGCATCCCAGCGACAGCGACCGCTCGATTAGCCACCGGGTCATGCTGCGCTGGCGCCGGCACGATGCTGGCCAGCAGCGCCGCCTGGGCAAAGTTGAGTTCTTGCGCGCGGCGCCCGAAGTAGAAGTTGGAGGCCGCCTCGACCCCGTAGGTCTGGTTGGCGAAGAAAATCTCGTTCAGATACAGCTCGAGTATAAAGTTCTTGTTGTAGCGATTGGCGATCTCGAGCGCGACGAGGATCTCATTCAACTTGCGCTGGATGGTGACGTCCCGATCATCCAAGACCAGGTTGCGCGCGATCTGCTGCGTGATGGTGCTGGCGCCGGATTCGACGCCGCCGCCGCGGACATTCTGCAAGAAGGCGCGGACGATTGCGATCGGATCAAAACCGGGATCGTCAAAGAAGCGTTCGTTCTCTTGTGAGACGATGGCGTGGATCATAAAGGGGCTGATCTGATCGAGCGGGACGGCCGTGCGCGCGCCGGTTTCCTGGCTATTGAGCGAAGCCAGGAGGTTGCCCTCGGAATCAAATATGCGGGCGGTCTGATAAGCCGGCGTATACTTCTCGAGCGCGGCGATGCCAGTGGCGAAGGGCTCGATTGTATCGCGATACCAAATCATGATGACACCGGCGGCGACGATCGAGGCCGCTAGCGCCAGCATGAGCAGAACCGCGAGGACGGTCGCCAGCAGACGCATCCGCCGGCCACGCCGCGAATCCAGCAGTTCCTGCACGATCGGCGACGCGCCCGGTTCAAAGTCGCTATTGAGAGCGCGCGGGATCACAGCGCCCGCGTCGAACTGCGCCGCGGACGGGATGGTGCCGGTCGCTTGCCGGTCTGCCGCCAGCGTCTGTTGCTGACCAGGGATTTCGTCGCTGAGCGCGGCCGCGCCGGGCACGGTAAAGAGCGCGTCTTTGGTCGGCGGCACGACGCCGATTTTGACGCCGCGCTGGTCATAGATGGGATCGCCGGCGGCCGGCTGGCTGTACGAAGCCGGCAAATCGTATTCCGTCAGCGTCTCATCGCCATCGAAGGACCCGTCTATTTGGCGCTCGTAAGCGCGCAATGCGGCCGGGTAGTCCACCGTCCATTGGTCGCGCTCGGGATCGTGGCGATACCAGTCTTCGTTTTCGGCGTCGATCATCCACCAGGCGCCGCCCTCGTCCTGCACCATGGCTTCGTAGAGCAGACGCTGATAGTCTTCAAAGCTGATTTCTTCTTTCGCCAGCATGTCGGCGAGGGTGGCCGCCTGATTGCGCATGTCGATAAAGCGCTGGGCGGTCTCGCTAATGGCTGGCTCGTCTTGCGCGGGAGCAGCGGGCGCTGGCGGCTGGCGCTCGTTTACGGGCAGATCTTCGGGGCGGGCGTAGCGCTTGAGCTCGTCCTCGTTGAGATGCGAGTCGTAATCTTCGGGCGGTCCCGGCGCCGCGTCATCAGTCGACGAGGGTTTGAGCAGCGCGCCCATCATCTCTTCGGGCGCTTGGGGCTTGGGCTGCGCGCCTTGGTCGGCGGGCGGTTTTTCCGGCGGGCGGTCGTCGGGCATGGGTCGAATCTCGGATGGAAAGGTCTGGTTTCGCGTTCATTATAGTGGAGAGTGGGAAATGGGGGAAATTGGGGGGACTTTCCGTGTGTGCGCCCAAATTAACGTTGCGTGGCAAGCCAAGCGCCAAAGATCGGGCGAAGTCAATAAGTACGGCGAGTCACAGCAAGAGTTGTTCGGGGCCAGCTTCTAGCCCGCCCTAAGCCACCGCCCCGTCCTCTTCCTCAACCAGTTCATGCGGCTGGCTGGCCAAGTAACGATAGACGTAGGGGTTGCCGAGCACGGCCATATCGGCGACGACCTCGTCGCGGCGGATAGTGAAGTGGAAAACCTCGATGCAGCGCATGCCGGCGAACCAGTGACGGCGAAGCGTGACTTTGCTGTCGATATTCCAGCCGCGGGCGATGGCCGTCAGCAGATTGTCGCCGCCGGCGTAGCGTTCGGATGAATAGCTCCAGTGCTGCGAGGTGACGTCATGATCCTGACTATCGAGTTTGGGTCCCGATTGATCCGACATGCCAATGGTTACTCCGCGCGGCGTCGAGCGATGAAGCATATTATAAGCCCGCGCTGTGCCGGCTACAAGCCAGCCTTGCGCGCCTAACCAGTTTCTAACCGGCCTTTACTCGGGGATGACGATGCGGTCGGGCATGCTATCGTAGATGACGCGTATATCGTTTTGGATGATGTAACGCTCGATAAACGGGTTGCTCAAAACGGGCATGATCATCAACTGACTGCCGCGCATCAAGGTGAAGTCATATACGGTGCGCGGGCGGCTGCCGCTATTCCAAACTTGGCGGGCGCTTACACGCGGCAAAGCCAGAATCCAGCCATCGCGCAGGATCGAAATCAGTTGGCTGGCGGCGGCGTAGTCTTCCGAATCCGCGCTCCAATACTGATCGCCTTCGGTGAATTTCTCGTGCGTGTACAAAATCTGTCTCAATTCCATCAGATTTGCCTCCAATGCCGCCGCTTAGCCGCGCTGTGAACTGCCGCGCAACAAGCTCAATAGGAGCGCTTGACGGAAGCGCGGGCTTTGGCAACAGCCTCGCCACCACATTCGGTCACGCTTCTTTACTTACCATTATATGGGAGTTGATCAAATTCGATAATAAGAATGGTATTAATTCGCCTTAACTGTATATTGCAAGCGCAACTGAAGCTAGCGCAGGCCGATTCCCGGCGCGCGGTTCCAGGCGGGCGCGGACGCATGACTAGGCGGATTCGAAGTGCGCGGCGAGCGCCGAGATCATGGCGCGCAGGCTGGCCCGTTTCGGCGTGACGAGACGCTGAAATCCATGCGTCGCAGCGCGTGCCGCCGTCGCTGGACCGATGCAAGCCGCGGGCAGTTGACGCGCCGCGCAGACTGGACAGCGCCGGCAAAAGAAAGAAACCGCCGACGGGCTCGTAAAGGTGAGCGCGTCAATTTCAGCGCGCCCGATCAGGGCTCGCAGATCCGCCCCACCCTCGCCAATGACCGTGCGGTAGGCGACGACCGTCCGCAGATCCGCGCCGCGAGCGCGAAGAATCTGCGCGGTCGACTCGTCCGCCAAGTTCGACTGAGGCATAAGCACACGGCATGGCTGGCTTATGGGCAGACTACGCGCCAGCTCTTCCGCGCCATAATCAGTCGGCAGGAAGCGCGCCTCGAGATCCAGGCGCCGCTGCAGCTCATCAGCGGTCGCAGGTCCCGCGGCGGCCACACGGATGGACGCGCCCGTCAGCGAGAGCTCCAGAGCGCTCAGTCGTTCAGCGACGGCGCGGACGGCATTGCCGCTCGTCACTAAGAGCCAGTCGAAATGACGGACGCGGCGAAGACAATCGTCAAGCGGGCGCAAATCGTCTGGCGATGTGATGGCGATGCAGGGATACAAAATCGGCGCAGCGCCGAATTCTCGGATTAAGTCCGCCAGGGGCGGCGCCTGATGGCTCGCGCGGGTGACTGCGATGCGCGCCCCGGCGAGTGGCTGCGCGATCATCATTCGTCAGCGCCGAATTCAATGGATTCAAGGATGCGGTCGGCGCCCTGTTCACGCGCCGCCTGCGCCAATTCCGCGCCCAGCTCTTCCGCCTGGATCACGCCAGCTGGACCGGCATCCGTGATGGCGCTGCCGCTCACATCCACTTGCCGCGCGCCGTCGAGGGCGGTCACACGAGCCTGCAGGACCAGCCGCCCCTCCCGCACATGGCTGTAGGCGGCGACCGGCAGCGAACAGCCGGCGTCCAGCGCATGAAGGAAGGCGCGCTCGGCGGCGGTGGCTTGCGTCGCCCGCCAATCCGCGAGCGGTTGGAAGAAATGCAGCCAAGCGTCCCCAGCGCGGCACTGAATGGCAAGGGCGCCCTGCCCGGCGGCGCTGAGCATTTGCGATTCGTCAAAGGTCTCGCTGATCTGAGCGCTTAAGCCCAAGCGATTCAAGCCGGCAGCCGCCAAGACGATGGCGTCATATTCGTCGGCGGCCTTTAGTTTCTCAAGTCGCGTGGGTACATTGCCGCGGATCGGCCTCATCTTGAGATCGGGACGCAGGGCGAGGAGTTGGGCACGCCGGCGCAGACTGCCCGTGCCAATGCGCGCGCCCACGGGCAGCTGCGACAATGCCAGGCGCTGGCGGCTGACGAGCGCGTCGCGGTGGTCGCCGCGTTTGGTTACGGCTGCAAGCGCGAGACCCGGCGGCATTTCCACCGGCAGGTCTTTCAAGCTGTGCGCGGCGCAATCGATTTCACGGGCGCGCAGAGCCGCTTCCAGCGCGTCGGTGAAGACGCCTTGACGACCGAGCGAGCGCAGCGGCGCCGCCGGATTCTGATCGCTGAGCGTCCTGTATTGCTGGATATCGACCTGGACCGCCGGATCGCGCGCCTGGATCAATCCAGCGACATGCTTCGCTTGCCACAAGGACAAAGCCGAGCGTCGCGTTCCAAGTCGAATGACCGTCTTCATTTGCATCCTGACCAGCGCTTGGTCAATGCCCTGCGTTATTATACCTGGCGTCGGGTGTTTGTAGGGCATGCGTACGCTTGGCGTTCGGCAAATCGGCGCGCGCAATGATATGCTCTGGCGTGAAGAGTAATAGAAGAGCAACGGCTCTGCCGCCAATCGGAAGGAGCGCCCCCGTGTTTCGATGCGCATTGACCCTTGCGGTCGCCGGCTTCGTATTCGCATTCAGCGCATTGGCGGATGAAGCGGCGGCGATTGTCGAATTTGATCCGAGCGTATGCGCGTCCGAGCCGGGCGTCGAAGCGGCGGTGGCGGCCGCTGACAGCGCCGGCTGTCTCGCCATGATGGAGGCTTTTCCGCGGCCGCGCTTGGAGCGCGTCTCCAAGGACGACTATACGCTTCAAAGTTACAGCTATTGGCGGGTCGCGCGGGACGGCGCGAATCTGTACGATGCGCCCGGCGGCCCTGTAATTGGCCAGATCCCGGCCGGCTTCAATTTTGTCACGGCGGCCAGCGTCAGCGCCGATGGCTGGGTTCAGCGGCAAGGCGGCGAATGGATCAAGCCGGAAGATGTCCAGCCGGCGCGCGTCTCCACTTTCAGCGGCATGTTGCTGCCCGCTGGCTGGCGGCATCCATTCGCGATCATCCTGGACCGGACTGGCGTCCACGCCTCGCTGCGCCCGGGCGCGGCCGGCAGCAAGGACAGCGGCTTCGTTACACGGCGCTATCAGCTGGTCAACATCTTCGCGCGGGCGGAAGACGACGCGGGCAAGGTCTGGTACCTGGTGGGTCCGCGGCAATGGCTACGGCAGGAACTGGTCGCCAAATTCGCGCCGGCTGAGGCGCCCGCCGGCGTCGCCGGACGCTGGGTGGCGGTCGATTTATTTGAGCAAACGCTAATCGCCTATGAAGACGACCAGCCGGTATTCGCCACGGTTATCTCCAGCGGCATGGAGGAAACGCAGACGGATGAGGGCGTCTACACCGTATGGGCGCGCTTGCGCAGCGATGGGATGAGCGGCTTCGCGGGCCAGGAGGAGGCTTACGCCTTGCAATCTGTGCCTTGGGTGATGTATTTCAATCGCGGCGAGAGCTTGCACGGCGCCTATTGGCACGATTCCTTCGGTTATCGGCGCAGTCGCGGCTGCGTCAATCTGAGCGTTAGCGACGCGCGTTGGCTCTACGAGTGGATGCTGGAGGCCGAGCCGAATGCCGAGGGCGAGATCGTGAACACGGTATACGTGTTCAGTTCGGGCGAGTATGAGTTGTAGGCGGCCATGAAAACGTGTTGAAGGATTTCGGGCGTGTTACATAGCCGCCCCTACACATTTCGCGCGGCGAAGGGCGCCCCTACATATTCCAGATCTGGAGCTAGATGACTGAGCGCACGCTCGGCTCGAAGCCAATCAGCTCGCGGGCGCGGTCGATGCTGACCAGCGCGTCGGCGCCAGGCAGCGGCTTGGAGCGGCGCGTCACGTCCGGGAAGAATAGCGCCAGCAAAGCCTCAGATTCATATTGCAGGAAGTTGCGATCGCTGTTGACGAAGAGGGCCTGCGCGCCCTGGAAGTCAGCCGTCAGCGCTTTCTCGAAAGCCTGGGTCGAGTCGTCCGTGTGGACGAAAGCCCAGTAATTGTAGCGATCGAAGAAGTAGGCGCTCAAGAGCCAGTCGTCCAGGGCGTCTCGATCGAAGTCGGACTCCGAATCAAATTCCAATACGCGGCGCGACCGCAGGTCCAGCGCCTGCGCGCGCGCTTCCGCCAGCCGCTCACGCCGCTCGCTTAGCGGAACTTGACGAAAGGCGTCAAGCTGGCGGCGGCGCTCCGCCAGGCTCTCACGCAGACCGCGCGCTTTGACCACCTCATCGCTCCAGACGGCGGGGAAGCGAAATGAAACGCTGTTGATGCCGGCGCGCCGATGGTAATAAGGCGGCGATCTCCTCGACCAGTTGTTTGGAGAAGGAATAGGCGTCGGTCGAATGCAGACGGTGATTCTCATCCAGCGGAAAATAGTCGAATTGCCGATCATCGCAGCCCCAATAACCACCGAGGGCATTGATGGAACTGGCTTGGGCGATGCGCTTGACGCCGGCGCGCGCGGCTGCTTCAAAGACATTACAAGTGCCGGACACATTGACGCTGAAAAGCGTCGCGTTCGGATGAGTTAAGGTGCTGGGGATGGCCGCCAGATGCGCGACCGCGTCACAGCCCGCCATCTGTTTCGAAAGCGCGTCGAAATCCAATATGTCGCATTGAGCGTATTGAACGCCAGCGATCGAAGATTCGGGCGCGAGGTCAATGACGCGGACATCCCAGCCCTTGCGCGCAAAATGCTCGCAAAGGGGCCGGCCGACCCGCCCGGCGCCGCCAGTTATGAGCACGCGCATGGCGGCTCAGTCGATCATCTTGAAGGCGATTGGCGCGGACATGGCGACGGAAGAGCGATACGCGAGCATGCCGGAATCGGCGTCAATGGCAAAGAGGGCGGCGCTATCCGTATGGCGATTGCCGACAACGAGAAGCTCGCCGCGCTTGTCGATCATGAAGGCGCGTGGCCAAGCGCCGCGCGTCGCTTCGTGACCCAGCAGATTCGGCAAGCCATCGGCGTCCAGGGCGTAGATCACGATGGAGTCGTGCCCGCGATTGCTGCCGTAGAGAAATCGGCCGTTGGGGTGTACGTGCGCATCGGCGCAGGTATTGGGTCGCAGGCGGGGCTGGACGTATCCGGCGGGCAGCGTCGAAAGGACTGAGAGGCGCGTCCAGTTGTCGCCGTCATCGCAGGCGAAGGTTGCCATGGTCGAGTCGAGCTCGTTGATGACGTACATGCGATTTAAGTGCGGATGGAAGGCGACGTGGCGCGGTCCGGCGCCGGGCGGCAGGTCAAGCGATTGCGCCAGGTTCAGTTTGCCGCGCTCGGCGTCAAGCGCGTACAGGTAGACCATGTCCGTGCCCAAGTCTGGCACGACGGCGAAGCGATTGTCCGGCGTGGTGACGATCATGTGCGGGTGCGAGACCTCCTGGCGATCAGGATTGGGGCCGCTGCCTTCGCGCTCAATATGTTCGGTGGCGGCGCCGAGCCTTCCCTCTTCGTCAATCGGGTAGACGCGGATATTGCCGCGCGCCTCGCCGACGACGTAGTTGACCATCAGAACGTTGCTTTCACTGTCGTCGACGCAGACGTAGGCCGGTGACGTGCCGGCGGCGGGCCGGCTGCTGACCAGGGAGAGCGTGCCGTCAGAGTCAATGGCGAATGAGACGACTTGCACGCCGCCGTCCATGGTCGTGGCGACCAGAAAACGGCCGTTGGGATGGGGATTGAGATAGTGGCATTCGCCGATCTCGGTGACGCGCTGGACGATGTTAAGCGTCGCGTTGTCATAGTCAAGTTCGGCGACGGTGATGCCGTAGTCAGCGTCGCCGGCGTTGGCGATATAGACGAGGTTGTCGGACATGAGGCATCCTTTTCTTTCGCGGCCAGTTGCGCAGAGTGTAGCGTAATTGAATTAGGTAGGCGATAGAAAAGCGGGTGCCCGACGGCAAATGAAGGGCGAACTGTAGGAGCCGCGCCGCCTGCGCGTCCTCGCAAACCAGCGGGCGACCCAAGGGTCGCCCCTACATATCATCTGTTTTTGGGCTAGCGCGAGGCCACCTTGGCGTACTGCCACACCGAAAGCGGCATGAAAACGAGGAAGATTCCGATGATCCATGTTAGGGCGATGGCGATCTCATCCGGATTGACTGTGCCCGTCATCAGGTCGCGCACGGCATTGGCGACCACGCTCACCGGCTGATTTTCGGCGAAGGCGCGCAACCAATCCGGCATGGTCATGGTGGGCACGAAGATGGAGCTGGCGAAGGTCAAGGGGAACATCCAGATGAAGCCGGCCACCTGCGCCGCCTCCGGGTCTTTGACATAGAGACCGATGGTCGCGCCGATCCAGGTGAAGGCGTGGCCGAAAGCAATCGCAAGCAAGATGCCCAGCAAGCCGGCGCCCCAATTCTCGAAACGGAAGCCGATGACATAACCGGCGATCATCATAATCGTGATGGTGATCGTTCCGCGAACGGTATCGGCAACCGTGCGCCCGGCCAACACGGCCGCCCGCGACATGGGCAGCGAGCGGAAACGGTCGATCATGCCCTTGGACAGATCGACTGACAAGCCGACAGTGGTGTTGGTCGAGGCGAAGATGATCGTCTGGATGATGATGCCCGGCAGCAGAAAGTTGATGTAATCGCCGCCGGTGGCGAAGCGAATGGCGCCGCCGAAAACGTAGGTGAAGAGCAGCAGGAACATCACCGGTTGAATGGTGGCGAAGATCAGCAGCTGCGGCTGGCGAAAGAGCTGTTTGAGATTGCGGCGCATCACGATCCAGGTATCGGTGAAGTTCCAGAGGAAGCGCCGCAGGAGGCCAGCGCCTTCCGCTGCCTGCATAAAGGGAGTCGTCGAAACGGGCTTCAATGTATGTTCGGTCATTCTGATTTCATTCCTTCTCGTTATACGGGCGGCGGGCTCAGGCGCTGCGGCGGCGTCCGAAGAATCCGCGGCGCTTCGGCTTGGTTTCTTCTTCCACGATCGCCTCGCCGGTGATGCTGAGGAAGACATCGTTGAGGGTCGGCCGGCGCAGGTTCAGCTCGGCGATGTGAATGTCCTCGCCATCAAGCACGCGCACGACTTCGGCGATCCGCTGCGCGCCGCTGTCGACGGCGAGCACAACATGCCCGCGCATTTCGTCCGTTTGCGGCGTCTCGGTTGAAAGCCGGCCGAGCAGATTCGACGCCTGCGCCGTTTTCAGCGGGTCGGCCACGGTGATGTCAATGAAGTCGGCGGCCATATTGGCTTTGAGCTCGTCGGCGGTGCCTTCGGCGATGACATGTCCGTGATCGATGACGACGATGCGGTCGGCGAGTTCGTCGGCTTCTTCCAGATATTGGGTCGTGAGCAGGAGCGTGGTGCCGTCCGATACCAGTTCGCGAATCGTCTCCCACATGGCGATGCGCGCGCGGGCGTCCAAGCCCGTTGTCGGCTCGTCGAGGAAGAGGATATTGGGCTTGGCCACCATGCTCGCGGCCAGGTCCAGGCGGCGGCGCATCCCGCCGGAATAGGTCCTGACGGAGCGATCGGCGGCGTCGGTCAAGGCGAATTGGGCGAGCAGCTCGGCGGCGCGCTCATTCGCGGCTCGGCGCCCCATGTGATAGAGCCGCCCAACCATGACCAGATTCTCGCGCCCGGTCAGAATCTCGTCGACGGCGGCGTATTGCCCGGCCAAGCCGATGATCTCCCGCACTTGCTGTTTATGCCGCAAGACGTCTACGCCGCCAACGCGGACGATGCCGCTGTCGGGTTTGAGCAGGGTCGTCAGGATGCGCACCAGCGTCGTTTTGCCGGCGCCGTTTGGTCCCAGCAGTCCCAGTATTTTGCCGGTCTCGGCGGCGAGGGAGACGCCGTCGAGCGCTTTGACCTCCCCAAAATGTTTGAAAACGTCCTCAGCGATAATCGCGTTGCTTCCGGGCATTGCAGATGGCTCCTTTGCTAACTCGTCGAGACGCGCAATAGTCAGACGCAGTGACCGGCGTCGCGCGTCTCGTCTTCAAATAGCGACAGCATGCGCTCAAGGGTCGCAAGCGCGGCGACGCGCTCTTCCGCGGTCAAGGGTTTCAGCAGTTCTTGCGCCAGTAGGTGGTGGCGCTCATAGGCGCGGTTCATACGCCGCCGGCCCCGTTCAGTCAGCTCAACCAGCTTGCTGCGGCGGTCGCGCGGGTTGTGGATGCGGCAGACCAAGCCCTCCGTCTCAAGGCGGTCGATCATCTGCGATGCGTTTGACAGATTCGAGAAGATGCCATCGGCGAAAAAGCTGATCGGCTGCGGCGCGCCCGCATCGTGGAGCCGCTTCAGAAACCACAGTTGTGGCGGCGACAGCGTGCCAGCGGCTTTGATCTGCTCAGCGTGCTGCACTAGCTGGCGGCAGATCCGCGACAATAGCGTGAAGAATTGCTGTTCGAAGGTCTCATCGAGCCGGACAGGTTCAGCGCAATCTTGATTCATATCTGAATTATCCATATATGAATCATATACGGCAAGCGCGCGCTTGTCTATATGAATCTTGTAAGAAATTGAATGCCGGCGTCCACGAGCGGCGCTACGGCTCGGTGAAGACGACCTCGAAGATCTTGGGCCACTTCTTGCCGGTGATGAAGAAGGTCTTGGACTCCGGATTGTATGCGATGCCATTGAGCACGCTGCCGGCTCCCAGCGCGGCTTTCTCCGCCTCAGTCAAGAGCGCCGAGGCGTCGATTAGCGCGGTGATGACGCCAGTGAATTTGTCGATGCGAAAGATGTAATCGGTGTTCCAGGCGTTGGCGTAGACGGCATCGTCGACGCATTCCAATTCGTTTAGCAGTTGCGCTGGCAGTAGTTGCGAGTCCCAGGTCACGGCGCCGCGGAAGATGAGATCGAAAGTCTGCCGGTCGCGAATAGAAAGGAAGGGCGAGCCATCGCTCATGAACAGATAACGGCCGTCGGTGCAGAGACCCCAGCCCTCGCCCTCGTATTCGATGGCGTCGATCCGTTCAAAGCTGGCGAAATCGTAGACAAAGGCGATGCCCGCTTGCCAAGTTAGTTGAATCAGCTTGCCGTCCACCAGCTCCAGCCCCTCGGCGAAATAGGCGTCGTCCAAGGACAGCGATTCCAGAGGCTCGCCGCTTGCGATATCGACCCGCCGCAGCGTCGATTCGCCATAGAGCCCGGTCGACTCGTAAAGATAGCCATTGTGCCAAAGCAAGCCCTGGGTGAAGGCATTGGCATCGTGGGGGTAGACATTGATCACGGCGGGAATCAGCCGCGGGATCTGCGTCGACTGCGCCTGCAGCGGCTGAAACAGCAGCGCGAGTGTTAGCGCCAGGATGGCTAGTTTCATGCGGACCCCCATTCATGGGCGCGGCTTGGACAAGCTGCCCGCTATGCTAGCAAGGAGAGCGCAATGGCGGCTAGCCCGACTTGCCGTATCGACGGCGGACCGCCTCTCGCTTCGGCGTCGCCGCCGCCAGTTACTGTCGAGCAGTACGCAGACGCTGAGGCTTTGGACGTGTCCGTACCCGCATTTGGTGAAAACAACCAGAAAACGACGGGCGAATTCCATGAGATTCGCTGTGGAAGTTGTCAGAATCGACAAATACAATCGCGCTGCTTACAAACTCTACGGTTCTAGCAGAAGGATAGACTGCAATGGCAAGGTACGTCCCGCCCGCTTCGGCATTGGAATCTCCCGCGGCCCTGCTGAATTGGGCAAATGAAAATGATGTCGTCGAGATCGATCTGCGTTTCGTCGATATCCGTGGTGTGCCGCAGCACTTCAGCATGCCGATTCAGTCAGTCGACGAGGGCGCTTTTGAAGACGGCTTCGGGTTCGATGGGTCGAGCATTCAGGGTTTCCAGGCGATCAATGAATCGGACATGATTCTGCTGGCGGACTTGAGCACAGCGTATATCGATCCCTTCTACAGTTACAACACGCTGGCGATGTACTGTGATGTGCACGACCCGATCAGCCGTGATCCCTATGCGCTGGATTCGCGCGGCGTGGCCAAACGCGCTGAAGCCTATCTGGCGGGCGCGGATCTGGCCGATGTCGCCTATTTCGGTCCGGAAGCCGAGTTCTTCATGTTCGACAATGTGCAGTACGGCACATCGCAGAACAGCAGCTTCTACCGCGTCGATTCGCATGAAGGCGATTGGAACAGCGTGAGCGACGACCCGGCGCATGGGCACATGAATCGGATCAAGATGGGTTATTTCCCGCTGTCGCCGCTGGATAAGACGCAAGACGTACGCGCGGAGATGGTGCAGACTATGATTGACGTCGGCTTGGAGATCGAGGTGCATCACCACGAGGTGGGTGGCGCCGGGCAAGCCGAGATCGACTTGAAGTACGCGCCGTTGCTGCAGATGGCCGATATGATGGTGACCTACAAATACATCGTCAAGAATGTGGCGCTGGCAAACGGCTTGCATGCCACCTTCATGCCCAAGCCGCTGTTTGAAGAGAACGGCTCCGGCATGCATGTGCATCAGTCGCTTTGGAGAGACGGCAACCCGCTCTTCGGCGGCGACCTGTACGCGGGCTTGAGCCAGATGGCGCTCTGGTATATCGGCGGGCTGATCAAACACGCCGGGGCGACCGCCGCCTTCACCAATCCGATCACCAACAGCTATCGGCGGCTGGTGCCCGGTTATGAAGCGCCGGTCAACCTGATTTACTCGGCGCGCAACCGCTCGGCCGGCATCCGCATCCCGATGTACAGCGACAACCCGAAAGCGAAGCGGGTCGAGGCGCGTTGGCCTGATCCGGCGGCCAATCCTTATCTGTGCCTGCCGGCGCTGCTGATGGCGGGCATTGACGGCATCAAGAATCAGATTGATCCGGGCGAATCGGCTGAAGTCGATTTGTACGAAGGCGAGCACGACACGCCGGTGATGCCCGGCACGCTGGGCGACGCGCTGCGCGTGCTAGAGGACGACCATGACTTCCTGCTGGAGGGCGGCGTCTTCAACGAAGCCTTCATTGAGAATTACATCGCCTACAAGCAGGTCGAGGATCAGGACGCGGTGTCGATGCGCCCGCATCCCTACGAGTTCGAGTTGTACTTCAGCATTTAGCGGGTAAGCCTACCCCCCAGCGGCGTGGATACGTTTGTCGCGGCAAAGCGGAATTGCAAGGGGTCAGCCGGCGGCTGACCAGTACCACAATCGTCACAATTGTCTGTAGGGGCGAGCCGGCGGCTCGCCCTCATATATTATGTGACACGCTGGCGACCCTTGGGTCGCCCCTACATTTTTCGATGGAAGCCAATTCAAAATTTCCGCGCGGCGAAGGGCGAGTCGGTCCAGTCGCTGTGCTCGTAGCCGGGCTCGGCATGCCCGCCGATGGTATTCCAGGGCAGCGCCCGCTCTTTCATCCAGTCGATCTTGGCGGCGTAAGCGTAACCGATCCGCTCCATCAGCTCAATTTCCGCGCGCGAGCTGCTGTCCAGCGCCAGGCTCGCCGGGTCGATATCGCCGCAGTCCAGGTCGAGGTTGTGTTCGATGCTCTGCCTGTCGAGCGCCGGATTGTAGCGGCGGAAGTCCATGGCGCGATAGATGGCGCGGGTCATGAATACCTGCTGCAGGGCGGCGTCGTCCAAGCCCTCGTGAATCAGATACTCGATCCAGGACTTGAGCCAGAAGCCGCGGCCCGCGCCATCCGCCTGCACATTGGACTGGTAGCCGATGCCGAGCGAGATGTGGATCAGATTCTCGGCGGGCATATTGAGGTATTCGACCGCTTCGACCGAAGTCGCCAGGCAGGGGTTGCCGAAGGAACCGACGCCGCCATCAACCAGATTGCCATCGACGGGCGGGAAGAAGAGGGGCGCGGCCACGCTGGCGGCGACCGCGCCGGCCAGGGGCCAATGGGCGAAGAGCGGCGCGCCCGGTCCCGCGCTGATGATGTAATAGGTGGAGCTGGAGTCCGTGGGATGACGGAGGTGGTGCAGGACGGGATTGATCATCGCAAAGCGCTGA
>JAPOYS010000005.1 GCA_026706455.1 Chloroflexota bacterium
GAAGATGGGCGTGACGATGAGCCACCGCTTCGACCAGGACAAGACGAGCTTCCGCCAGGAATTGCGATCGGGGCGTTACGGGCGGCTGGACTACCTGGTCTGCCACCTCAGCGCCGACCTGCGGAAGCGTGGCAGTTGGGGCGCCTTCCGGCACGAGATTCCCGACCCGCTGATGATCGAGGGCGCGGTGCATCATCTCGATATGCTCGCCGACCTGGCTCGCGCCAAATGCGATACGATTTATGCGCAGACTTGGAACCCGCCCTGGGGCGAATACGCCGGCGATTCGCAGGCGCTGGTCACGATGCAGTTTGAGAATGGGAGCCGCGCAATCTTTGAAGGCGCCTGTTGCAACGCCGTCGGTTTGAAAGACTGGGAGCAGGAGACGCTGCGGGCTGAATGTGAGTTGGGAACTCTGGCGCTCAACGCGCGCCGTCTGGAGCGCTTTCCGTATGATCCATCGACGCAGCGAATTGCAAAATTCGAAGGCGAAGGCGAGCCGCTCCCGCTCATCGAAAGGCGCAAGTGGAAAAACGCCTGGCTGGTCGAGCAATTCGTACAATGGCTGGCTGGCGGCGAACCGATGGAGACGAATATCGAGGAAAATTTGCAGTCGGTCGCCATGATCTTCGCCGTGATCGAAAGCAGCCGCAGCAGTCAGCCGGTCAAAGTGCAGGAACTGTTACATCGGGCGCGGGAGGATCTATAGCGATGGGTTCGGCAGGTGACAGAATAAAGACGGCTGTGATCACGGGCAAACATCCATTCGATGTGCCGGCCTTTCACGCCGCCTTCCGCAGTATGCCCGAGATCGACTTTTACCCGCAGCACATGGAGGAGTTCGCCGCCGACTTTGGCCAGCGGCGCGCTGACTACGACGCCCTGCTCTTCTTCAACTTTCATCAGGAAACGCCTGACGATGAGACAGCGCGGGCAGCGCTGGAGTCCTTGGGCGATAGCGAGCAAGGCATCGTCATCTTGCATCATGGCTTGCTGGCTTATCCGCAGTGGCCGCTTTGGGGCGATCTAGTCGGTATCAGCGATCGCAGTTTCGACGTGCACATGGATCACAAGCTCAAAATTCAAGTTGCCAATTTGGAACATCCGGTCACCCAAGGCTTGAGCGACTGGGAGATGCTGGACGAGACCTATGTCGTGGCCGAGCCGGACGCCGACAGCGAAGTCCTCCTGTACAGCGAAGATCCCAAGAGCATGCGCAGCATCGGCTGGACGCGGCGCTACAAAAATGCGCGCGTCTTCTGTTTCCAGTCCGGGCACAACCATCACGCCTACGCCAACGAGAGCTTCCGCCGCGTGATCAGCCGCGGGCTCCAGTGGGCGGCAGGACGAATTTAGTTTTCATTTCGCGAGGCTTTGTAAACCGCCATGTACGACCGAAGCCGCGAGCTTGATCTGCGCTGGCATCTCAATCTGGCGGTTGAGAATATGCTCAACACGCTCGATGAACGCCAGGACTACCTGCCCTTTTTTCATTACGAACTGATCCAACAACCCACACGCATTCAGCATGGACCCTTCGACTCGCCGCATGTCGTCGGTCGTTATCTGGATGCGCTGGGCTGCTGCGCGCCCATCATAGGCTTGCCGGATGCGCCTGAAATCTACGACGCGCTGGCGCGGCAGCTCTACGACAGCCTCGAACGCCATCCCACCGGCTTGCCCTGGAACGCGCCCACGCCCTGGCAGCCGAATATGGCAGTCATGCACAATTGCCGCGAAGTCATTCTCGGGTTGCTGGCGCTTTGGCACTGGCGCGGCGCCTCGCGGGCGGCACTGGCCTTGCGCCGCCTGTGCCGTTCAATCTTGGCGGCGATCGGCGATGAGGCGCGCTTTCCGGGCGAATGTCTAGGAGAAGCGGGATGGACGAGCGCCTTCAATGGCATCCTCGCTACCCCGCCGGCCACCAGCGGGCGGATGATACGCGCCCTTGTTCAGTATTTTCGGCGGAGCCAGGACGAGGTCGCGCTGGACTTGGCGCGGCGTTTTGCCGCCGATAATCTCGCGACCGCCTTTGACGCCGACGGCTCGATCACGGCCGCGGCGGGCACGCATATCCATTCCATTACAGGCACGATCACCGGCTTGATCGAATACGGCATCCTGGTCGATGACGAGCGCTTCATCGAGGGCGGGCGCCGCGCCTACGATGTCGGCATGCGCCCATTTCGCAGCAGTTACGGCTGGGTGAAGGAGTTTCGCTGGGAGAACTGGCTGGCGGAAGCGCTGGCGGCGGCTGGTTACGCCGGCTTCGACATCAACCGCGGCGAAGCCAATAACACAGGCGATCTCATTGAAGCGGCGCTGCTGCTCGGCGGCTTGGGTTATGCCGGTTACTACGAAGACGCCGACCGTATGCTGAGGAATCACCTGCTCGCATCGCAAGTAGTGGAGACTGACTGGGTGACTGAGGCGGCTGCGCTCGCGGACACTGCTGAGGCGCGCTATGGCGATGTGGGGCGGCGCGCGCGCGGCGGCTTCTGCTTCGGCAGCCCGAACGACCTCATCTCATATCCGCAAGAAGCCTATCAGGTAAATGCCGATCTGGTTGGCGGCTCGACCCAAGCCATCCGCGAGGCTTGGCGCGCGATTGCGGAGACTGACGAAACGAGCGTTCAGATCAATTTGCTCTACTCCAAGCGCGATCCAGCTTTCGCCTTGACCTGCCCGCCGCCGGGTCAAGCACCCATCTCAATTCGGCTTGCGCGCGCTGAGACTTTGCGCATGCGCATCCCGTCCTGGGCGCTGCCGGCCGAGGTCGGCTACGCAATTGACGACTCGCCCCGTCGCTCGGCGGAAGGCTTAATCGACGGCGGCTATCTACAGGTTGCCGATCTCGAGCCGGGCGCTGAGGTGAAGATCTGGCTGCCCGAGCGCCAAGAAACGGCGCCTGAGCTCGTCGGCGGCAAGCGCTACGATATCGACTGGCATAATGACACTGTTGTCGGCATTGAGCCGCCGGCGCGTTTCCGCCCGCTCTATGGGCGAGACAACTTGGGAAAGGCCGACGATGACTGACTACCGGCGAGTGCATGAGGAAGCGATCATCTTCGATGGGACTTGCCCGCTGCTGAATTATTCGCCAGCGCATATCGCGTATTATGCCGAAGGCGGTGTCACCGTGGCGACGCCATCCGTCGCCGCTAACCACAACTGCGGCGAGGCCGTCAAGCGGATCGCCGACTGGCTGAACATCATCCAATCGCGGAGCGGCGAGCTGCTGCATGTCAAGAGCGTGGCCGATTTCCGGCGCGCCAAAGAACAGAGCAAATTGGGCATCCTCTTCCACTTTCAGAACTCGCAGCCGCTGGAGCAGAGCATCGAGTTGGTCGATGTGTATCACGCGCTTGGCGTCCGCGTCATTCAATTGACCTACAACGTGCGGAACTTTGTCGGCGACGGCTGTCTCGAAAGCAAAGACGCGGGCTTAAGCGCTTTTGGCGCGCGCCTCGTGAAGGCGCTGAACCGCGCTGGCATCGCCGTCGATTGCAGCCACACCGGCGAACGCACCACCTTGGACGCGATGGACATCTCCGAAAAGCCGGTCGTATTCAGCCACAACCTGGCCAAGGCGGTATGCGAGAGCCCGCGCAACTTGAGCGACGAGCAAATCAAGCGGCTGGCGGAGACGGGCGGCGTCATCGGCATCAACGGCTTCCCGCCATTCGTGGCGAAAAAGGCGCGCCCCACGCTTGACGACTTGCTCAAACATGGCGATTATATCTCCGAGCTCGGCGGCAATTTCATGCGCGTCTATTCGCAGATCTGGAATTAGGGAATGATGAAACGAGACGAGATTCTGAGGCGACTGAATAAGACCTTGGCGGCTGGCGGCGCGATCATCGGCGCCGGTTGCAGCGCCGGCATCGTGGCGAAGTGCGCCGAGCTGGGCGGCGCCGATTTAATCATCTGTTACAGCACCGGCAAATCGCGCATCATGGGGCTCCGCACCGAGGTGATCGGCCACTCCAACCCGCGCACCCTCGACATGTACGAAGAAATCAGCAACGTGGTTCAGGACACGCCGATCATCGCCGGCATTGAAGCCAACGACCAGACGACCTACGATCTGAATCTAGTGATCGACCGCTTCGTCGATCAAGGCTTCGACGGCTTCATCAACTTTCCCACCGTCGGCAATCACGAGCATGTATCCGACTTTTTTGTGCGAGAGTACGCGAACATCGCCGCCAGCCTGGGGCAGCCCTGGGGCTTCGCGCGCGAAGTCGAGTTGATCCGCCGGCTGCGCGAGCGCGACATCTTCAGCATGTGTTACGTATTCAGCCCTGAGCAAGCGGCGCGCATGGCTGAGGTCGGGGTTGACGTCGTCTGCGCGCATGTTGGCGGCACAGCCGGCGGCTTGATCGGCTTCCCGGCCGACCCGCTGGCGGAAGCGCTGGAGGACGCCCAGCGCATCATGGAGGGCGCCTGGGATGTGAATCCGGATGTCATCTGCCTCGCTCATGGCGGTCCCTTCGCCGAGCCGCAAGACACAGCCGCGCTCTACGAACGAACAGACGCGCAAGGCTTCGTCGGCGCGTCCAGCATCGAACGCATTCCCATCGAAAAGGCGGTCATGAGCGCGGTCCAAGCCTTCAAGAACCACAAGATCAGGCAACGATAAATCATGGCGGATGCGCAGAAAACCGTCGTCCTCGCCGGCGCGCTCGATACGAAAGCGGCCGAGTTCGCCTTTGTGCGGTCGCTGCTTGAGAAACAGGGCATCCGCGCGCTGCTGATCGATTTCGGCATCCTGGGCGAGCCGGGCATCGCGCCCGATATCAGCAGCGACGAGATTGCCGATGCTGGCGGCGGCGAGCTGGCTGCGCTGCGCCGCCACAGGCGCCGGGATGAGGCGCTGGATATGATGGGCCGCGGGCTGGCCGTGATTGCGCGCCGCCTGCACGAAGCCGGCGAGCTCGATGGCATCCTGGGCATGGGCGGCAGCGGCGGCACGACCGTCGCCACCGCCGGCATGCGCGCCTTGCCGCTGGGCCTTCCCAAGCTGATGGTCTCGACGCTCGCCAGCGGGGATGTGCGCGCCTTTGTGGGGGCTTCAGACATCATCATGATGCCATCGATCGTCGATGTGGCTGGCCTCAATCGCATCAGCGCGCGCGTTTATGCTGGCGCGGCCGCCGCCATCGCCGGCCTGGCGCGGGCTAAGGCGCCGACAATCGCCGCTGAAAAACCGCTAGTGACGGCTTCCATGTTCGGCAATACCACGCCCTGCGTCGACCAGGCTCGGGCGATAATTGAGGGGCGCGGCTGCGAAGTCTTGGTCTTTCATGCCACCGGCATCGGCGGGCGAATGATGGAGAGCTTGATGCGCGAAGGTTATATCGCCGCTTCCCTGGATATCACGCTGACGGAACTGGCGGACGAGGTCTGTGGCGGCGAAGCCAGCGCTGGGCTCGAACGCGGCTTGGCTGCAGCGCGCGCCGGCATACCCGCTGTCATGGCGCCGGGCTGCGTCGACATGGCCAACTTTGGCGCCCTCGCATCGGTTCCGGAGAAATATCGAGGGCGCAATCTTTATTCTTGGGCGCCGACGGCGACGCTGCTGCGCACGAACGTCGAAGAAAACAGGCGCATCGGCGAGATGATCGCGGCCGCTGCCAACGCGGCGACCGCGCCCGTCGCCATTCTCCTCCCGCTCAAGGGCTTATCCATGCTCGATAGCGTCGGCGGCGCCTTCTGGGACCCAGCCGCGGACGCCGCCTGCTTCGACGCCATCAAGAGCGGGCTTAGGCGGGATATTCCCGTGATCGAGCTGGCGCACAATATCAACGACCCGCCCTTCGCCCAAGCCGCCGCTGATACGCTGCTTCAATTAATGCGGGAAGCCGGCGAGGCAATCTGCTAGAATTTCATCTACTGCGCTTGGAATATTGGCGCCCTGCAATCATGCCCTCGCTTAGCGGACGGCTGCAGGCTTATTGCCGGGGAGCGGCATTGAGGAGTGATGACCTATGGCTGACGCGAAGGGACGACGCGATACCGAAGCCAGACGGAACCAATTGGCGCGGCTGGCGGAACTGCTGCAGATAGAAATTGCCGATGATGACCTGGCGACGCTGGCGACCCAGTTGGACGCGCTGGATGCCTTGGAAGAGTCTGTACTCCAGGATCAGCCGCCGATATTGAAAATGGATGCTGACTGGCATGACTGATTCAAGCGCTCTGACCAAGCTGTCCATCAGCGCGGCGGCCGCGGCATTGCGGCGCGGCGACACAACCGCGCTCGCCTTAACCGAGGCGACGCTCGCGCGCGTCAACGAGACTGAGCCGACGGTGCAGGCATACGCCTTCGTGGCGGCCGAATCGGCGCTGCAAGCCGCCGAGCGCGCCGATCGCGAACTCGCCGCCGGGCGCGACCGCGGAGCCCTGCATGGCATCCCGGTCGGCGTCAAGGACAATTGCTATAGCAAGGGCATCCTGACCGAAGTGGGGTCGAAAGCCCTGGCTGGCTTCCTGCCGGACTTCGATTCAACGGTCCTAGCTAATTTGCACCGGGCCGGCGCCATCTTGATCGGCAAGACGCGCTGCCACGAATTCTCCTGCGGCGGCAGCGAACCGCCAACGCGCAGTCCCTGGGACCTGGAACGCTTCCCCGGCGGCAGCAGCATTGGCTCCGGCGTCGCATTGGCAGCGCGCTCAGCCTACGGGACCATCGGCACCGATACCGGCGGCTCCATCCGCATCCCGGCTTCCATCAACAATCTTGTCGGCATGAAGGCGACTTACGGCCGCGTCAGCGCTTACGGCGTCGTCCCCCTGGCTTGGTCGCTCGATCATGTCGGTCCGCTGACTCGCCGCGTGCGCGACAATGCGCTGATGCTCGGCGTCATCGCCGGCTATGATAGCCAGGACGCCAACTCCGCGCGCGTTCGTGTACCGGACTTCACAGCCGCTATCGAGGACGGCGTAGAGAGCCTGCGCATCGGCATCGAGCGCGACTATTTCTTATACCCGGGCGTGACCGACGAGGTGCGCGCGGCGACCGAAAATGTCATCAGCGCCCTGGCTGACCTGGGCGCCGAGATCATCGAGGTCAGCCTGCCCGAACTCGCCTTCACCCGCGAGACGCTGACCACAATCAGGTTGGCGGAGTCGGCCAGTTATCATCGCCATCTGATCCGCGAGAAGGGGCATCTTTACAGCCCCGGCACGCGGGCGACGCTGGAGCTGGGGCAGGTCTTGCTGGCGACGGATTATCTGGCTGCCTTGCGCGCCCGCGAGCGCTTTCGGTCGGCGATGAAGGCGCTCTTCCGGCGCGAGCGACTGACGGCGCTGATATCGCCGACGATTCCCGTCCCGGCGCCGCTCCTGCCCGATGTCTGGCGCCCGCGCGAGGATATGGACAATGGCGAGACGCCGACCGATGGCTTCGTTCATCAGGTCTATCCGGCCAATCTTAGCGGTCAGCCGGCACTGAGCGCGCCCGCCGGTTTCACGAAGGCTGGCTTGCCCATCGGTTATCAGTTGACCGGGCGGCCCTTCGACGAAGCGACGCTCTACCGCATCGCCTACGCCTACGAGCGGACGAGCGACTGGCACCAGCGTCAACCGCCGCATGTCTATCGCTGAGGCGCGCTCGCAATTGACGGGCGGCAACTGTGAAGCGGCTGACGAAAATGGTAAAGTTCGTTAGGCGTGGGCAAGTAGACTTTTAGTCAAAAGGAGAGGGATCATGGTACGCGCTGGATTATCAAGTTTCTCTTTGCATTTGCCGGATCTATATTTGGGGGATCCTTGGTTTGAATTGGACGAAGGCGGCAAGAGCGTCTCCGGCGCCTTCCGCGGCTCGCCCCAGATCGATCTGCTGGAGTTCCCGGCGCAAGTCGCAGAGCACGGGATCAACTGCGTCGATCTCTGCATCCAGCATATCCCGAACATTGAGCCAGGCTACCTGGCCGAATTACGCGCCGCCTTTGAAGCGGCTGATGTGGAGTTGTACCAACTGCTGATCGACTTGGGCGAGATCGCCAGCTCCGATCCCGCCGAGCGTAGCGCCAGCATCGCCATGACCAAGCGCTGGATGGAAATCGCCGCCGAGCTCGGATCGACCGGCGTGCGTTACGTCCCCGGTGACAGCAAACCCAACCCGGAGACCAGCCGCGCCTGCGGGCAAGCCTTCCGCGAGCTATACGATTACGGCGTCGCCTGCGGCGTCGAGCCGGCCACTGAGAATTACAAAGTCTTCAACAACGAGGCCGATGATCTCTTGCAGGTGCTCGCGGATTCCGAACGCGACTACGGTCTGGTCGCCGATTTTGGCAACTGCAGGGGACCGAAGAAATACAGCACGCTGGAGAAGCTGTTGCCGCGGGCGACCGCCATTCATCAGTGGGTCGCGGTCGATGATGACGGGACGCTCAATCTCGAGGATGCCAAGCGCTGCCTGCAGATGGCGCGCGATAGTGGCTTTGACGGTCCGGTCATGCTCCTCGGCGGGCACCCCTATGATGTCTATCGCGGCACCCGTGATTTCGCGGAAGCTGTCGACGAACTGCGTGGCGAAGTGCAGGCTGTATTCGGCGACGCGTTCGAAGCGAGCGCGTAAGCCGGGTGCGATGACATTCGACCAGCGCTTTCAAGGACAAGTCGCAGTCGTAACCGGCGGCGGCAGCGGCATCGGCTTGGGCATCGGCGCCCGCCTCGCGCGCGAAGGCGCCAGCGTCGTCTTGGCTGATATCAACGAAGCGGCGCTGGCGCAGGCGGGAGCGAAGCTCGGCGAATCCAATGGCTCAGTCCAAACCGCGCGCGCCGATGTCACCGACGAAGCCGCCGTTGCCGGCCTCTTTCAATCCGTCCTCGATCAGTTCGGAAGCTTGGATGTGGTCGTCAACTGCGCCGGGATTGTCGGGAAGACAGCAGCAGATATCCACGATTATGATTTGACCTCATTCCGCCAGGTCCTCGATGTCAATCTGATCGGTTCGTTTCTGATTACAAAATATGCGCTTCAGGCAATGCGGCCCCGCGGCTACGGCCGGATTCTGCTGCTCGCCTCGATCGCCGGCAAGGAAGGGAATCCGGGCATGGCTGGTTACTCCGTCTCGAAAGCCGGGGTAATCGGTCTGGCGAAGGCGATCGGCAAGGAATCCGCGCATACCGAGATCACGGTCAACGCCTTGGCGCCGGCGCTAATCGCCACGCCCTTGCTGCTGGCGGCCGATGAAGAAGCGTTGAACTATATGACCAGCAAAATTCCTATGGGGCGCTTGGGAACAGTAGAGGAAGCCGCCGCTATCGCCTGCTGGATCGTGTCGCGCGAAGCCTCCTTTAGCACGGGCGCCGTCTTTGATCTCTCCGGCGGGCGCGCCACCTACTGAGTTTCCTCCGAAGCTGTCGAGCGGCGGCCTCAGCAACTTAGGTCAACCGGCTCGCCCGCCGCCACCGATTCGTTCACAGCCATTGCCAGCGCCAGCGCCTTGAGACCCGCGGAGGCATCGCTTTCGCTTTGCACTCCATTGCGGACGCTGTTGACGAATTCTTCCAGAGCGTAGCGCACGATGAGGGTGCGCAGCGGCGGATTGGGCCAGTGTTCGCGCGTCGGTTCGCCGTCATCGAAACGCCCCCAGGTCAGCGTATCGTACATGTGGTCAATGCCAGTCACCAGCGCCTGCCCCTTTTCGGCGTAGACATCCAGCCAGGTTGGCGTGCGCAAGGCGTTCGCGCCCAAGGCGCCACCGGTGACCGACGCGACGGCGCCGCTTTCGAAGCGAATGTTGGCGACCGCGCCATCGGGCAAGTTCGGCGCCGCGCCGTGATAGCTGGCGCCAAAGGCATGCAGCGATACCGGATCGCCCAGCAGATAACAGAGCGTGTCGAAGACATGGCAAGTATTCTCGTTGATGGCGCCATTGCCATTGTCGGGGTCCCACATCCAGTGCTCGGGCGTTTTGGCCGGCGCTGCGCCCATGACGATTTCCGCGTTTACGACGAAGGGCTTCCCGATCGCGCCATCGTCGAGCAGCTCCTTCAGCGCGACAATCGGCGGAAAATAACGCAGCGGAAACTCGACCATGTGCAGGAGCTGGGTCTGCCGGATGATTTCGGCGATCGCTTGCCCGTGCGCCATGTTCGTGCCCCAGGGCTTTTCAAGCAGGACGGGCAGCCCCCGGGCAGCGGCCGCTTCCACCAACGGGAGACGCCACTTCGGCGACACGCATAAATCGACCGCGTCAATATCGGCGTTCTGGATCATGTCGACGCCATCGGTATAGGCGTCGGCGCCCAGGCTGCTCGCCCATTCGCTCAAGCTGATATTGGGACCGGGCAATTTGCCTGGCACATTATCGGCGACCGCGACGATCTCGGCGCCCTCAATCTCGGCGATCGCGCCAGCGTGCCAGAGCCCCAGCCGCATGCCGACAATGCCCAACCGAACTTGGAAGTTGCTGGCCATATCTGTATTCCTTTTCCGATTCAGTCAAATACCGCGCGCTTGCGACCGCGCCAGCCGGGGTCGACGCTAGATGATCGCCACGCCCGCCTTTGCCGCCGACTCACGGATATAAGCCATGGCGGAACTCAGCTTTTCAAGCGGCGTGTGTTCCACCATCATGTAGGTCTCGGGCGGCAGATGCGCGTCCGCCAGCCCGATGACGTCGGCGTAATTCAGGCAGCCCTCGCCCGCCGGGCACTCATCCATATGCAGGTGGAGCGCGTCATGCATGACCACATCTTTGGCGTGGCAGGTTGCTATGATGTCGCTCAGACTTTCGATGCCTCTGCGAACATATTCGCTGCTGTTCCAGTAGTCGTAGTAACGGATCATGTTGGCCGCGTCCAGGTTGATCTTGACCGCCCCCGAGCCGATCTCGTCGATCAGCTTCCGGCAAGCCGCCCAATCGCAGAGCACGGTCGCGAAATGGATCTCGAGCGTCACGACTACGCCGGCCCCTTCCGCCTCTCGCGCCAGCGTCTTCAGGTTCGAGGCTGCTTCGGCAATCGCGGCGTCGGTAAAATTGTCGGGATGGCCGCAGAAGCTGTGATTCGCGTTCTTGGTGCCGCCGCCGAGGACGATGTAAGGCGCGCTCAGCTGCGCCGCCGCCGCAATCGCATCGCGCGCGATCTGCTCCGTCTCCGCTGTCGGCCGCAGCGGGTTCAGCGCCCAAGCGCCTACCTGCACAACCTCCAGTTCGTTCGCCGCCAGCAGTCGACGCCAGTCTTCGGCCGGCAGCTTGCGCGTCTCGCTGACATCCATCAGCAGCCCGGAGACGCCCCGCGCCTTCGCCTGCTCAATCAGTCCGACTGAATCCAGCCCTAGCCCGCCCAGTCCAAGTCCCAGCCGCATAGCATCAGCCTTTCAGCGCGCCGCCCGTCAAGCCGGTCGCGATATATTTCTGCACGAAGAATGTGAAAATAATAATGGGCAAGAGTATCAAACCGGCGGCGGCAAAGAGCCGGCCGAAGAGAATGGCGTAGTCGGTGACGTAGGTCAAGATCTCCACCGTCACGGTCTTGATCTGATTGTTGCCCAATATGATAGCGAAGAAGAATTCGTTCCAGGCGCCGATGAAATTGAAGACGGCGGTCGCGGCCAAACCCGGCGCCGCCAGCGGCAAGGTCACGCGGAAGAAAGCGCCCAGGCGCGAGCTGCCATCCACCATCGCCGCCTCTTCCAAATCAGCCGGTATATCCAGCAGGTAACCGCGCATCATCCAAATCGAGAACGGCAAGCCGAAGGACAAGTACGCGATTGCCAAGCCATGATAAGTCCCGAGCAGCCCCAACTGACGCCAGATGAGAAAGATCGGCAGTATGAGCATGATCGGCGGCACCATGCGTGTGAAGAGCATGCCGACGAGAATGAACTCTTTCCCGCGAAATCGTAATCGCACCAGGGCGTAGGCGGCCAACATGCCCGCGGTGATGTTGATCAGCGTCGTGCTGCCGCTGATGAGGACGCTGTTGATGATGTATTCGCGGAATCTGCTCAATGGGGGCTTGACGCCTTCCATCGATAATTCCGCTTCGGTTCCGTACTTTATTCCCAGTACGACTTCATAATTGTGCGCCGTCGGCGTAAAGAGCCACTTGGGCGGGATCTTGAAGACATCCGGCGGTTCTTTGACCGAACTGATGTAGATCCAGAAAACGGGCAGCAGCGCGAACACAATCCAGCCGCCGACGATGACCGATGCAATTACGACGCCCAGCCGCCGCCGTTCTCGCCGTCCAACGCCGGATGCGGCTTGACCGCGCCGCAGCAGTCTCGCCGCCGTCGAAAGCGCCGCGCCGAGATAGATTGCCAGCAAATCAATGACTGCGACTGCGATTTTCAGCGGCAGGTCAATGACAAAGGCGATGCCCGTCCGCAGCCGGCGTATCGGCGCCCGCCGCAGTATCGAGCCGTCCCCGCTCGAAAGCTCCGGCTCGCCGCGCTCCAGTTGCGTGAAGAGGAAGACGACGATCGCCAGCGTGATGAAAAACAGCAGATAGGCGATGGCCGCGCTGATGCCGATTTGGCCCGCCTCGAACATGCGCGCGTAGATGTGATAAGTCAGCGTCTCGGTCGCGCGCGCCGGACCGCCCTTCGTCAGCGTGAACACGACGTCAAACTCGCGCAGCAATTGATACGATCGGAAGATCACCACGACCATGATCACGGGCCGCAGCATAGGGATTGTCAAGTAGCGCAGGGTCTGCCAGGACGAGGCGCCGTCGATCTGCGCCGACTCAAAAGGCTCGCGCGGCATAGCGGCCAAGCCTGCCGACAGCACCAGCATGATAAAGGGCACACCGCCCCAAACGCTGATTGCGATCAGCGCCGGCAGCGCCAAATTGGGATCGTAGACCCAGTCGATGGGATCGAAGCCCAAAAGACGCACGAAGTAGTTGATGATGCCGAAGTCGTAATTGAGCATCGTCCGCCATATCACGCCGACCACCACCGGCGTTAGCATGAGCGGTATCACGATGAGCGTGCGCAGTATGCCGCGAACGACGCCGATATAATCGATCAGCAGCGCCAAGCCAAAGCCAACCAGAAACTGCAGCGCCATAGCGCCGGCGGCATAAGTCAGTGTGACGCGGATGCTGTGCCAGACGCGCGCGTCGTTGAGGATGCGCATGTAATTCCGCAAGCCCACGAAGTCTACATTGGGGCGCATCAGGTGGGCGTTGGTCACGCTGAGGGCAAAACTGTAAACGAGCGGATAAACAAAGACGAACGCCATGATCAGCAGCGGAAGGCCCAAGCAAATATACAAGGGCAGCATATCCTTCTTGACCAGGCGGAATCTTGGTCCCATGCTCTGTTGCTGATCCATCGCCTTCGGGTTTGCGGTCATGATTTCGCGCGGGCGACCTGGTAGATCGTCCCTACAGCGCGTTATGGTTGCGGGCGGGCGACCCGATGGGTAGCCCCTACGGCATTCTTGTTGAACGTGGGCGAGCCAAGGCTCGCCCCTAGACGGTGTTGCGCGGTTCAGCGACGATTACATGATTCCTTCGTCTTGCAGGAACTGCACCGCTTCTTCCTGCGCCGTATCCATCGCCGCCTGCGCCGAATCGACCGCGCCGGTCAAGTAGGCCTGCAGATTGGGCACCAGGAAACTGCTGGCGATGTAACCGAGCTGCGCCAAGGTCGGCAGCACGGCCGCCGCCCCGAAGTTGGCGATCATCGTATCGTATTGCCGATGCGCCGCCAGAATCTCCGGATCGGTAAGCAGGGTCGCGCGTCCCGAGTGGCCGCCGCCGTAGCGTACGTAATCGTAAGCGATCTCCTTGGATGTGTACCAGGCGGCGTAGGAGAGAGCCGCTTCCTGGTTCTGGCTGAATTTCGATACGAAATTCGACCAGACGCCAGTCCAGACGCGCGGCGCGTTGTGACCGACGTTGGCATCCCAGGGATGAACCGTGAAATCCAGGGTATCAGCGGTGGTCGGCGAGGCGCCCGGATCGGTCAGCTCAACCGCGGCTGTATCCCATTGCAGGCAAATCACGGTCTGCTCTTGCCGCAGCGTTTCGATGCCCTCCGGATAGTTGTAGCCCATCGCGCCGGGCGAGATCAGCCCTTCGTCCATCCAGCCCTTGATACGCTCAAGCGATGTCACCGCCTGCGGCGTATTGTACTGCGGCAGGCTGTCAGCGTCGTAGAGGGGCGCGCCCATGGAGGCGGCGAAGTTGTAGAGAACGATCGGCGAGTTCGCCAAAAGAAGCACGAGTGGCCAGGTCTGCTCCATACCATCATTCGCCAAGGCCGTCTTCAGCTTGCGGCAGGCCGCTTCCAAATCATCAAAGCTCCAGCCGGCCAGCGGGTCGGGCGCTTCCACATCGTACTTTTCGAGCATATCGGCGCGGTAAAAGGTCATCTGCCCCGAGACGTGCTGCGGCAGCGCCAGCAGTTCATCATCCCAGGACACCAGGCTGATCGAGCGGTCGGGAAAATCGCCGATGTCGTAGATGTCGGAATTGATGAGCTCGGGATTGCCAAACAGATTGCTCATGGGCAACCACCAGCCAGCGCCAGCGCCGGTCCAGAAGGTGCCCAAGTGAATGGCGAGCACATCCCAAGCGTCGGATTCTGCCCGCATATTGGTCAACATCGTTTCATTCCAAACATCGCGACCAATAATGTCGTAACGAACCGTGACTTTGCCCTGCGTATAAGCCGTGAAGCGCTCGCCGTTGCGGACGTGGGCATTGATGTCAGGCCCGGCCATGCTGGCGACGACCAGTTCCGTTTCGTCGAGGCCGCCGCTGCTGGCTTTCGGCAGCAATTCCGGCGGCGGCTCGCGCAGGACCCGCTCGTCTTGGGCGAATATCGATGCCCCCGGCAGATAACCGGATAGCATCGCCGTACCGAGCCCGGCGCCGCTCAACCGCAAGAAGTCGCGGCGGCTCAAGCCCATTCTCAAGTTTCTCTTTTGCTTCGGCGTCATTTTCAAATCCTCCCAATCTATAAGTATTTCGCTGGCAATCCAACGAGGCCTTGAGCGCCAAGCGCCCGCCCTAGGCTGCCACACGTGTAAGCGCGAATATAACACGCCCATTACCGCTTGTCAAAAGATTATCGATAATCAGATCGGGTCTGGCTTGACGGCGCTGCGGCCGCGCCCTGGACAGCATAATGCCTGAACAATTCGCAATCGCTGGCAGAATTATTGACCGGCGGCTTTAAGAAACAAGATAGCGCCAAAGACCGCCGCTCAACTTGACGTCGATGATGTCTTCCGATATACTCGATTATCGATTATTTTACTCCGTTTTGTACAGTTACAGCGCATGACCAGTATACTCACGGGATTCCGGCCATGACATCGAATAAAGACGCCATCTATCAAGGGCAGATTGCCGAAAGCTTCAGGCTGGATGGGCAAGTCGCCTTGGTCGCCGGCGGTTATGGCGGCATCGGCGCCGCTCTCTGCCTCGGCTTGGCGCAGCAAGGCGCCAGCGTCGTGATCGCCGGGCGCTCGGCACAGAAAAGCGACGCCCTCGCCACTCAACTTTCGTCAGACGGATTTTCCGCGCTTGGCTTGCGCTTCGATATCAAGAATCCGGCTGAAATCAGCCGCTTGGTCGACGATAGCGTAGCGGCCTGCGGGCGCCTCGATATCCTGGTCAATTGCGTCGGCACGCACATCGAAAAGCCGGCGGAAGAACTGACGGCGGAAGATTGGGATCAGGTGCATGACACCAACCTGCGCGGCGCCTTTCTGCTGTCGCAAGCGGCCGGGCGGCAAATGATCGAGCAGAAACGCGGCAAGCAAATCCACATCTCCTCGGTGCGCAGCCTGCTGGGCATCCGCCGCGGTTTCGCCGCCTATACGAGCAGCAAGGCGGGTATGAATCTGCTGGTCAAGCAACTGGCGACCGAATGGGCGCAGTACGGCATCAACGTCAATGGTATCGCGCCCACCTTCATTCGCACCGAGCTGGTGCGCCACTACCTGGAAGACGAAGACTTTTACAACGCGCTAGTGGGGCGGATTCCCTTGACGCGCGTGGGCGAGCCCCTGGACATTGTCGGCGCGACCGTGTTCTTCGCTTCGGCCGCCGCCGACTTCATCACCGGCCAAATCTTGTTCATCGATGGCGGCGTGACCGCGACCCAATGAAGGCTGCTTCGTATGCCGCGAATCCATGGCGATTTTGGAAAGCAAATTACCGCTTCATTTGCCAGCGGTGGTAGAATCATGCGCGTTTGACCGGGGGCGAAAAGGCAACTAACAATGGCAAACGAAAATATCGCTCGCAGGCGAAACGCAACGCGCTATGTCCTGCGCGAAGATATCAAGGAGCATCTGATCGACGCCATCCTGCGCGGACGCTACAAACCGGGCGATCGCCTGGCTGAGGCGAAGCTGGCAAAGGAGTTCGCCGTCAGCCAATCGCCGATTCGCGAGGCGCTGCGCGATCTGGAAATGATGGGATTCGTCGAATCGGTGCCCTTTTCCGGCTCCTTCGTGCGCGAGCTATCGTTGAAGGATATGTTGGATACCTACGCCGTGCGCGCCTGGATGGAGGCGATGGCGGGCCGCCTGGCCACGCCCAATCTGACCGAAGAGGTGTTCGCGCGCCTGGAAACGCTGCTGGAGCGCATGATGCGGCAGGCGCAAAAGGACGACTCGCACGAATTCGCCAAAGCCGACTTCGCCTTCCATCAGACCATCGTCGCCGCGACCGGCAACGGCACGCTCATCCGCCTCTACGACATGCTGCAGTTCGCCTATTGGACCTACGCTTCTACGATATTGACCGGCTACAACCTGGTATATCAAGCGCGGCGTCATTATAAAATCCTGGATGCCTTGAACACGCGCGACCCCGACCTCATCGCCAAGACCCTGCAAGATCATATTGAGGAGCTCATCGACAGAATCACCGACCATTATTCGGAAAGACAGGCTGCGCACGATGTCGAGTCCAGCGCGCAGATTTAGGCGCGCGAGGACGATCGGGCCGGTCGCGGGCCAACTGATAGACAGAGTAAGGTGGGAGATCCATGGCGCGACAAATCATTGACCTCAGTATGCCCGTCCACGGCGACATGGTGGTTTTTCCGCGCGTGGTGCGCCCGGCGCTGCTGATGTACGAAGATTGGGAGCAATTCGCCCAAGGCATCGGCGCGGCCGAACACGGTGTGACATCGCTGGCCGCCAGCTCAATGACGGTGCTGGGCGATCACGTCGGCACGCACATCGACGCCTTGAAGCATTTTCGCAAAGGCGGGGCTGGTCCCGAGGGCATCCCCATCGAATACTGCTATGGCGACGGCGTCGTGCTCGATTTCCGGCATATCGAAAACGGCGGCGCAATCTCCGTCCCTGATTTGCAAGAAGCGCTTGCCAAGATCGATTACCAGATCAAACCGCTGGACATCGTGCTGATCATGACCGGCGCCGGCAGCTACAACCATGAAGAGCGCTACCTGACCGAGCACAGCGGCATGTCCAAAGAAGCCACCCACTGGCTGCTCGATCAAGGCGTAAAAGTCACCGGCATCGACGCCATCACCTGGGATCCGCCGGTCTGGGCCATGTTCGAGCGCAAACAGTTCTGGGAATCCCATCGGGTCATGATCGACCGCGAATATTATCATTTGGAGAATCTGTGCAATCTGGAGGCGATACCGCGCCCGCACGGTTTTACGCTCTCGGTCTTGCCGATTAAATGGGTGGATACGACGGCGGCGCCAGTGCGGGCGGCCGCCATCATCGAGGATTGATGTAGGTTCGAGGCGCGGCGCCTTCAAAGGAGCGGGAGGCAATCATGGGACGACTGGAAGGCAAAGTTGCCATCATCACCGGCGCTGGCAGCGGCATCGGGCGGGCGAGCGCCCGGCTCTTCGCCGACGAAGGCGCCAAAGTCGTGGTCGCCGATTTGAACGAGACCGCCGGCGCGGAAACCCTGAGGCAGCTTCAGGCAGCCGGCGGCGACGCGCTCTTTGTCTCGACTGATGTCCGTCAAGCCGCGCAAGTCGAAGACATGGTGCGGCAAACGGTGGCCGCCTACGGCAAGGTGGACATCCTCTACAACAATGCCGCCATCGAAATCCGCGGCAGCGCCACCCAGCTGAGCGAAGAAGATTGGGACGCGACCATGGGCACCAACGTCAAGGGCTGCTGGCTCTGCTGCAAGTACGCCATACCCGAGATGCAAAAGGCCGGCGGCGTCATCATCAACTCGGCCTCGACCTTATCCTATCGCGTGGCTGATGAACGCGCCGCCTATGTCGCGTCCAAAGGCGCAATCCTGCAACTGACCCGCAGCCTGGCGATGGATTACAGCAAGGACAATATCCGCGCCAATTGCCTGGTCATCGGACCCATAGACACGCCGCTGCTGGCGCAATCAATGGCTGATTCCGGCGACGCGCAGGGCGTCATGGATTGGCTGCTGGACGCTTCGCTGCTCGGTCGCCTGGGCGATCCGGCCGAAGTCGCGCGAGTGGCGCTCTTCCTTTGCACGCCGGAAGCCTCGTTCATGGTTGGCGGTCCCATCGTCGTCGATGGCGGCATGCTCGTGCATTAAACGCGCTAAATTATTGGAAAACGACTTTCAGCTAGAAGGGAGAAGACTGTGTATCGAGCAAAAATTGGTTATACAACCGTTACTTGGGCTGTCGCCGGCGGTATGGACTGGATGGAAGCGGGCATGCGCGACATATCGGCGCTCGGCTTTCGCGCCTTCGAGACCTTTTCTAACGTGGCGATGGAGTATGACGATCCGCCAGGGCGATTTCGCGCGCTGCTGGACGAGCTTAATCTGCACGTGGCTTGCCTCGACAAGATCCGCTCCGTTTATCAGGATCCGTCTCAGGCCGAGGCAATCATCGCCGACCACGAAGAAGCCACGCGCTTCCTGGTCGATCATGGCGGCGAGATTCTGATGACCGTGCCCATCGGCGCGCCCGATGACGCGCCTCGCTGGACGCGCGAGGAGTTCGAAACGGCCGCGTCGGCACTCAACGAGATCGGCAAGCGCACGCTAGACCAGGGCGCGACGATGGCCCTGCATCCGCATTGGGGCACCTACGTGCAAAGCCCGCAAGAGATCGATTTCATCATGGAGCTGACCGATCCGCGTTACGTCTTCTTCGCGCCCGACAGCGGCCAAATCGCCAAGGGCGACGGCGATCCAGTCGCCATCGCCAGGAAGTACGCCGACCGCATCAAACACGTGCATCTGAAAGATGTCGCTGCCAATTGGCCCGAACTGCGCGAGCAAGGCGCCGCCCTGGCCATGCCAGCTGGTTACGCGCCGCTGGGCATGGGCACGGTCGACTTGAAGGGCTTCATCGGCGTGCTGGAGGATGTCAACTACGACGGCTGGATCCTCGGCGAGTTGGATCAGCACGATGATCCCAAGGGCAGCGCCGAGATCGGCCGGCGCTTCCTGACCGACGAGATGGGCTTCTCGCTGGACTTCGCTGGCGGTTAGCTCGACGCGCGCAAGCCTTACGCGCCTTCAGCCGTCCAGCGCGATCGACACGAACTTCTGGTCCATGTATTCCGTCAAGCCCTCTTGGCCGGCTTCCCGCCCGAAGCCGCTGGTCTTGACGCCGCCGAAGGGCGCCTCCGCCGTAGCCGGCACCAGGTCGTTGACGCCGATGATGCCAAATTCCAAGCCCTCGTAGGCGCGCGTCGCCGTCGACAGGTCTCGCGTCATTACGTAGCCAGCCAAGCCGTAGGGCGTGTCGTTGGCCAGCTGCAAGGCTTCGTCGAGGCTGTCGAAAGTACTGACCGCCATCACCGGACCGAATACCTCATCGCAGCCGATCTGCATATCGCTGGTGACATCGGTCAGGACGGTCGGCTGGTAGAAATAGCCCTGCTCAATCGCCGGGCGGCCGCCGCCAGCCACCAGCGCAGCCCGCTTTTCCAGGGCGTCCTCCACGAAGCGCTCGACCTTGTCGCGCCCGCCGCCGCTGACCATGGGCCCGTTGGTGACATGCGCGAGCATGCCATCGCCGACCACGAGCTTCTCCGTTTCGCTTTTGACCGCGTCGAGGAATTCTTCCAGGACCGGCTGCTCGACATAGAAGCGCGTCGGCGAAATACATACCTGGCCGTTATTGCGGAACTTGGCTATGACGCCCTGCTCCGCCGCCCACTGTATATCGCTATCGGCGAAGACCAGCACGGGCGCGCTGCCGCCCAGCTCCAGGCTCAGCTTCTTGATGCCGGCGGCCGCTTGTCGCATCAGGATTGCGCCCACGCGCTGCGAACCGGTGAAGCTGACCTTGCGCACGCGCGCGTCCTGCATGATCGTCTCGCCCATGATGGCCGGCTCGCCATTTACGAGGTTGACCACGCCCTCCGGGAGGCCCGCTTCGACCATGACGTTGACCAGCGCCATCGCGCTCATCGGCGTCAGTTCGCTCGGGCGCCCGACGATTGTGCAGCCAGCCGCCAGCGCGCCCGCCCACTTGCGCGCCAGCAAATAAGCCGGGAAGTTCCAGGCGGTGATCGTCGCGACGACGCCGATCGGCTGCGGGATGACCAGCAGGCGCTTGCCCGCTTTGCGCGCCGGAATCGTGCGGCCGTAGGCGCGTTTACCCTCTTCGGCGTACCATTCAAAGAGATCGGCGCAGGCGCCCCATTCGCCAGCCGCTTCGCCAATTGGTTTGCCGCATTCGGCCGTCATGATCGGCGCCAGTTCATCGACCCGCGCGCGCAGGGCATCGGCGATAGCGCGTAGAAAGCCGCCGCGCTCGTAGGCCGTCATCGCTGCCCAGCGCGGCTGCGTCTCATGCGCCGCTGTGATCGCCCGCGTGGTTTCAGCAGCCCCGCCGAAAGGCAGATCCCGAATCGGCGTTTCCGTCGCCGGGTTGACCACAGTCCAGGTCGCGCCGTCGTCCGCGTCCGTCCATTGTCCATTGATGAGCATCTTGTAATACATGAGCGCCACTCCATCGCCCTGTGATCCATAGCGGAGATTTTATCCTACACGCGCTTCCACCACACGTCGTTGCTGGGCTGGACTTCGCACGCGCAAAATAACGCACCGGCAAAAAACGAGTCTGTAAGGCTTGTCCGCTACTGGGAGGTTGACGCACAATTCTACCCCTGTAGTGGTCCTGATTTATTGGACACTGAAAGTCAGAACTTTTGAGGGGTTGCTT
>JAPOYS010000010.1 GCA_026706455.1 Chloroflexota bacterium
CAGCGGCAGCGGGCGACCAGATTGGTCGCCCCTACGAGGCTCGCTTCTTTCGCATGACTAACTTGGTACTGCTTCTCCTTCTGGATGCAGCGATATGATTTTGCGGCGACGGCTGAGATGGCTCGTGATTGGCATCGTCTGGCTGATGGCGATTCTCATCCTGTTGGAGCTGGGTTTGCGACTCTTTGTCGCGGCGCTGCCTTCGCGTTTGCAAGAAGTTACTTATACCGTCGTACATGGAGTCCCCTTTCCCGAACGCTGGGATCGCGCCTGGACGCGGAATCCCGACCATTATTTCATTGTGAAGCCGGGCCTCGTGGACGCGCTGCAGTTTGGCAGCCCGCAGGTGAGATTCAGGGTAAATACGATTGAATTGTGGCCCGGCGGCGGGATCGGCTTCCGCACGCGCCCGGTGAATTACCGCGTGGATGTCGCGGTCGTCGGCGATTCATTCGCCTTTTGCTTCACCGAACGCAGCGACTGCTGGGTGACGCGTCTTGAGGCTGACACGGGCTTGGGCTTCGTGAATCTTGGCCTGCCGGGGACGGGCAGCCACAGCCACCTGCTGGTCCTGCAGGACTTCGCCGCGCCCTTCCGCCCGCGTCTGACGCTCTGGCAGTTTTTCGGCAATGACTTCAACGATGACTACGGTCTCTTCCGCGCGCAGGGCAAACTCGCTCCGCTGGTGGATGGCGAGCCCGCTGAAGGCGATAACGGGGCTGTGCCGCCAAACGGCGTCCAGTCGTGGCTGCGCCGACGGTCGGCGCTCTTTGCTGTGGGGGAAAGCGTCATGAACGGCTGGCGGCTCATCCAGGACCCGGAGGCTGAGGCTTTCGATGATCGATATGAGGTTAGGCTGCCGACGGGCGAACGACTCCGTTTCGGCCAGCCCTATGAAGTAGGCGCGCTGGATATGTCGCGCAGGCTCAATCAGGCTGGACTGGAGATCTCGCGCGCGGCTTTGGAGGCGGCGCAGCGCCTCGTCAAATCCTGGGGCGGTCAGTTAGTGGTTGCGCTCGTCCCCACGCGCGAAGAAGTCTACCAATCGTGGACGGCTTCGGCATTAGGCGACGAGCTCAAGGCAATAGAGAGCGCGCGCTTGGCGATGCTCGATCTCTGCGCCGAATTGCAGTTGACCTGTTACGACGCGCTTGCTGACATGCAGGCGCGCGCGCAAGATAGCAAGCTGCTTTACTACGAGGACGACATGCATTGGAATCCGCTTGGCAACCGCGTCTTTGCCGATCTGCTGCGCGCTTGGCTGCTAGAACGCGAGCTGCTGGATGCCTGAGGCGCTACGCGCGCATGACGCCGCAGACGGGCGCCGTCCACGGCAGTTTCCGATGCTGCTCCAGCAGCGCGTCCAGCCTCGCTTTTGCCGCCGGTGGGAAGGGCGCGCCGCGCCGAAGATTCATGTCGACATTCATCATCACCACTTCGAGCGTCGCCGCCAATTGCCGGCGCGTGTCGTTGACGATGAAACCAAGAAAATGGGCGCGCTTCGGCGTCACGTCAATGACTCGGATGTAAACACAGACTCGATCGTCAAGCAGCAATTCGGCATGATAGCGCGCATGCTGCTCCAGAGCGAAGTTGCCAATCTCATCGGCCGCGGCGTAATGCTCGCCCAAGCCGACGCGCCGAAACAGCTCGACAATGCCCTGTTCTACCAGGTGAATGTAAAACTGCACGTTGACGTGACGATTCTCGTCCAAAAAGGCAGGCGGAATCGACCGTTGATATAAGCGGTCTAGTAGACGGATGTCTTCCAGTTTGAGCTTGCGCTGTGCCATGGCGCCCCTCGCGCGCGGACTGGGGCACATTATAATCGTAATGTTCGGGGCGGCAACGCAGCGAAAGCGCCGGATGCTGCGTGAACTTTTTTGACTTGGCGCCTTGGGGGCGGCTCTGAATATAGGCTCGATAAACCGCGGCAACATCGACAGGCTGGCATGCCTGCAATCTGTGCGATTCGGCTGGGTCTCACGTCTGCGCTGGTCGCCGAGCGGAGATATGCTGGCGATCGGCGGCGGCGATGGGATCGCCATATACGCGAATGAATTTGGCGGCGCGCCACGCTGTCGCTTGCGTGCGCACAGCGCGCCGGTGAAAGATCTCGCCTTCAGCCCGGATGGCCGTCTGCTTGCGTCCGGCAGCGCGGATATGACGATCGCGCTGACCGTATTGGCGGACGGGAAGCCAACTTCGACAAAGATTCTGCGCGGCTGCCAAGATGCGGTGAACGCCTTGGCCTTCAGCGTCGACGGAGAATACTTGGCGGCCGGCGGCGCCGACCATTCGCTACGGATTTGGGCGGTTGAGACCGGCGCGCAATCGGCGATCGCAGACCACGCGAGTGAAGTAACAGCGCTGTGTTACGCTGACGATGGATCGCGCTTGTTTTCGGGCTGTCGCGCCGGAACCATTCGCTGCTGGGATCCTCGGGCAGGGTGGACATCGGCGATCATCGGCGCGCACGGCGCTGGCATTCGCCAGATTGCGATTCGCCCCGGCGATTCGGTTCTGGCCTCGGCCGGCAGGGATTCGTTGATTCGTCTTTGGCGCTTGGAGGACGGTTCGGAATTGCGCAGCTGGCTCGCTCACGCGGACGGAGTAGACGCCCTGGCTTTTTCGCCGGACGGCAGCTTGCTGGCCAGCGGCGGACGCGACAACACGATTCGCATCTGGGATGCGGATTCAGGCGGCGAGCTGGTGGCGCTCAGAGCCCACCAGCGGCCCGTTCTGGCGCTTGACTTCAATCCGACTGGCAGCCTGCTCGCATCCGGTGGCGGCGACAATCGGGTGATGCTTTGGTCAACCGGGTAGGCAAAGTCTGCGCTATGGCGCTGGAGCGCAAACATGTCTAGAATGCCAGTCAATTCAGGAGCGACGCAGGGGAACTAGGACATGAGCGAGGGTCAGACTACAATGCGGCAAGTGCGAGAGCGCCAGATCAATTCGATGCGGCTAACATGCGAGATTCTGGGCCACATACTGCGCAACCTATCAAACGAGGACGCGCGCGCTCTGCGGGATGGTCCCGACGGCTGGTCTATCGTAGAAATCGTTTGCCGCCTGCGCGATTTTGATGAGATCTTCCAGGCGCGCGCGCTTATGATGCTGAAGCAGGAAGGCGCCCAACTGCCGGCTTATGACCACGAGGCGATGGTGGTTGAGCGCGGCTACCAAAGCGAATCGCTGAGCGACGCCTACGACGCGCTGGCCAGCTCTCGTCATCGCTTCGCGGCATTCTTCGAATCGCTGACGTCGGCGCAATGGGCGCGCGCGGGTCTGCATCCCGAACGAGGACCATTTAGCATGACCGACGCGCTGATGCAAGTCTGCGCCCACGACCTGGATCACTTGGAGCAGATTACGCGCGTCTTGCGGAATGCCTAGCGCCGACGACTGGTCATGTGTAAGGCGATGCAATTCCGATTGCGATTGAAGGCTCGGGGGAGATGGCGATGAGAGAGCTGATAGAACGAATCCGCAGCGAGGGCGTGCACCTCGGCGATGGCATTCTAAAAGTGGACAGCATCATCAATCACCAGCTTGACCCGCGTTTGATGGCAAATATGGGAGCGGCATTTGCCGAACGCTTCGCCGGAACTGACGTCGATCGCATCCTCACAGCCGAGATATCGGGGATCGCGCCGGCGCTGATGACCGGCATTGAGATGAATGTGCCGGTTGTCTACGCGCGCAAACGAAAACCGATCACGATGTCCGGTCCCGTCTTCCTGGAAACGGCGCCGAGCCACACCAAAGGCGGCGAGACGCTGCTCTTGGTATCGGCCGAGTTCTTGCGCGCGGGCGAAAACGTGTTGATCATCGATGACTTCCTGGCGACGGGCAAGACCTTGCTCGCGCTAGCGCGCATCGTACTGAGCGCTAGCGCCAATCTTGTCGGCGTCGGCGTCGTGGTGGAGAAGACCTTCGAAGGCGGCCGCGCGGCGATGCGAGAGAAGTACGATGCGCCCATCCACGCGCTGGCTACTATCAGCCGGATGGACGGCGATACGATTACAATTCTTGACGAATGAAGACGGGACTTACAGCTTGACGGCCGCTCCAACTCTGGCCGATTCCTGCGCCGCCAGGGCGAACTGAAGGACTTCGCGCCCCTCTTCGCCCGTGAGCCGGGGCCGCTCTCCCGTGAAATAGGCGTCAATGAACTGTCTCGTCGAGTTGATGAAACTGTGTTCCCAGCCCACCGGCATATCGGAAAATGCGCTCGTCCGCCGGTCTTTGTACATCACCACCGGCGGCAGGTCCATCATTTTTCCGTGGCCGCGCGTCACCCAGATGACGCCTTTTGTACCGGTGATCTCAACGCGGTCGTCCTGCGCGTAATGGCGGGTGTCGAGCAGGAGCTCCCTTGAGTAAACAGCTTCCAGCGAGCCGAAACGATTGTCGGCGAATTTCCAGGATACGATGGCGGGCGCGTCGAGGAACTCGCCAGGCGCAACCTCAGTGCTGCCAATCCAGGCGTGCACCTCCTGCGCCCTGCCCATGAAATGCCAGGCGAGCGCGAATTTATGGTGCCCGTCATCGAAGACCAAGGGACCGCCGCCGCACTCGTCCGGATTGAGACGCCAGGCGCGCGCCGACGCCGGCACTTGCCACTCGTTTGGGCTTACACCGGAATTGCTCTTGATGCGGATCGTCAGGAGGTCGCCGATTTCACCATTGTCGATCAAGGCTTTCGCCCGTTGCACTGGCGGATAGAATATGAAGTTCTCGTATACTTTCAGGATGACGCCGGCTTCCCGAGCCGCCGCCACCATGCCGTCAGCCTGCGACATGGTCAGCGCCATCGGCTTTTGAACCGAGACGTGCTTGCCGGCGGCCGCGGCGTCGAGCGTCGCCCGATGGTGCAGATGATGAGGCAGCAAGATTTCAACGAGGTCAACATCATCCAGCGCCAGCATGTCGTGATAGTTGGAGAAAACGCGCGACTTTGAAAGGCCCCAGCGCTGACCGCGCTCCAGCGCCAGAGCGAAATTCATGTCGCAAACGGCGACGATATCCGCCCGCTCATCGTCCAAGTAGGCGAGGGCGTGCAAGTCGGATATTCTTCCCGTTCCAATAAATGCTACGCGCAGTTTGTCCATCTGCAAATTCGCTATCGCCAAATTGAATGCGCGCGATAGTAACCTATTTGTACCGTTCTGATAACAGCCATTTGTTCCGTTTCGGGAAATGCGCGTCGCCTGACTCGAAGGGAACGGCGTCGGCCCGCGGCCGCGTCGTTGGCGCCAGCGCTGTCAGGCATTGGCGGAAAATGCTACAATGTATTTGCGGCATCCTTTCTGGACCACCTGACCGAGGTAGCGAATGCAAAGTCATACGGAAGCCCATGCCATAAAGCTGCGCGACCTGCCGCTGATGCTGCGTCTCAAGCAGAACGCCATCGTCTTGCACAGTGAGTTGGGGTTGACAGAGGACGCGCGCGGGCAGAACAGCGCCCTGCTCTCGAGCATCGTCTTCCCGCGTGAATTGCATACGCTAATCGCGCAGCATGATGGCAAGAATGTGGTCGGACAGTTTCGCTATCGACCGGGCGAAGCCAATGCCCATATTGTGTACTTGGCGCCGACGCTTGATGACGAAGACGAAGACACGATCTGGCTGCATATTCTCGACGCGATGGCCGAGCAGGCCGGCAAGAATGAGGCGCAAACGCTGGTCGGCGAGGTGGAATTAAGCCACCGGCTCTTTGAGACGATGCGGCGCGCCGGCTACGCAGTCTACAGTCGCCAGGTGATATGGCGGCGGCCGCCGCTGACGGATGCCGCGAAAGCTGACGTACTGGTTACCGGCGAGACCGACGCGGACCAAATTGGCATCGCCGCTCTGTTAGGCTGCACGATACCGCGTATTTTGCATACCGTTCTGGAACCGTCGACGGATATGGCCGGTCTCGTCTATCGCAAGGATGGACAAGTTGAAGCCTACCTCGCCTTTTCTGAGGGCGGGCATGGCGTGTATATTATGCCCTTTCTGCATCCGGAAGTGTTGAGCGACGCCGCCGCGATCGTCGCGGCCGCTATGCGGCGGATAGACCGCTGTCGCAAATTGCCGATCTACGTCTGCGTCCGCGGGTACCAGGGCTGGCTGGAGAACGCGATGCTGGATTTGGGCTTCAGCCCCTGGCTGGAACAGGCGGTGATGGTCAAGCATTTGACAGCCGGCGTGCGGCAGACCACCTTTGAAAGCGTGAAGCTGGCGACGAGCGGAGGCCAGAAACCAGCCGCGACCCTGCGAATGGTCGGCGCGGAAGACCTGCGGAAATCGAGGCTTGGTCGCGCTGTAAATGGCAAGGAGCGCGGCTGAGCGAAAGATTCACATGCTGCCAGATGCGCGCGCGTTATAGACTTGGAGGACAGCCAAGCAATACATGGATAAGAGAATAACGGAGGACTTTGACGTACTCAGGCGCATTCTGCCAGAGCGCATTCGCGAGACGATTGACGAGCGCGGCAATACAAGTCGACTTTTGGAAATCGTACTGGATTTGGGAAGAAAGCCGACCGCGCGCTACATTGATGATGAAATAGAACTCTCCGACCACGAGGTGACGGGCGCGGATCTGCATGAATTGGTCGCTGAACTCGGCGAGTTTGACGACGATAATCGCGCCGGTATTGAGCGCTCCTTGCATCGTATTTCGGCGATTCGGAACCGCCGCGGCAAGATTGTTGGCTTGACCGCGCGTATCGGGCGAGCCGTTTACGGCACGATCGACATCATTGCTGACCTCATTGACACCGATCAAAGTGTGCTCATCGTGGGTCCGCCTGGCGTTGGCAAGACGACCTTGCTGCGCGAGGCGGCTCGCGTTCGCGCGCGTGACAAGCGCGTGGTGATTGTCGACACCTCCAACGAAATCGGCGGCGATGGCGATATACCGCATGAGGCAGTGGGCAAAGCGCGGCGCATGCAAGTGTCCCAGCCCGATCGCCAGCATGAAGTGATGATCGAGGCGGTGGAGAATCATAACCCGGAAGTGATCGTTATTGACGAGATCGGGCGTGAACTGGAAGCGCAGGCGGCGCGTACAATCGCGGAGCGCGGCGTGCAGCTGATCGGCACCGCGCACGGCAATACCTTGGAAAACTTGCTGCTCAATCCAACCTTATCCGATTTGATCGGCGGGATCGAATCGGTGACGCTGTCGGATGACGAGGCGCGGCGGCGTGGCACACAGAAGGTGGTGCTCGAACGGCGGACGGCGCCGACTTTCGACATTATGATCGAGATTCAAGCGCGCGATCGGCTGGTCGTGCATTCGGATGTGGCCTCCGCGGTGGATTCGATGCTGCGCAGCCGCCCAATGCCGGCCGAATTGCGTGAACGAGATGAAACCGGTCTGATTCAGGTCAGCGAATATGTGCTGGAGGCGGACTCGCGCTCGGCGCCCGCCCGGCCCGGCGCCAAGCAAATCAGCGGCAACGGTCCGGCTGCCCATGCTCATGTCGTGCGCGGCAATCGCGACAATGGCAAGACGCGCAGCGAGATGAAGGACGCCGCCGCGTTGGCGAACGCGCGCAACCTGCGCCCCAGAATTGTCTACGCCTATGGCGTGGCGCGCAATCGATTGGAGCAGGCCGCTCGCCGTCTGGCTGTGCCGCTGCTGCTGACCGATGATTTCGGCGATGCCGAGGCGATAGTCACGCTCAAGACGCATTACCGCCGCCGCCCGCGATTGATCAGCGACGGCGAAAGACGAGGCCTGTCAATCTATGTGCTGCGCGCCAATACAGTCACGCAAATGGAAAATTTCCTAGTCGATCTGTTCCGCTTGAACGGCCGGCGAGACGCCGCTGGTTTTGGCGAGGCGCTGAAAGAGGCGGAGCAAGCCATCAATCGCATTCGCGCTGGCGAAGACTACATTGATCTGAAACCGCAAACTTCCCAGGTGCGCAAGCGTCAGCATCAATTGGCGCGGCAGGCGCGCTTGCAATCAGCCAGCGCCGGCGATGAACCCAGGCGCTATGTCACCATCTTCCGCGGCGCTTGATGAAGCGCCAGTTTTCCAAAAATGATTATGATTTTTGAGGGCGGCAGGCCCTTGCCGATTCGCACCGATCGCAGCAACGCCTTCGCCAACAATACGATGCGCGTTCGGCTGCCGGCCATCGTCGACGAGGTCATTGCGCTCAACCCGGACTACCCGCCCGACGTGCTCAGTCGTCTCGGACGGCTGCGAGACGAGGTGGCTGACGGCGAGTGTATGGCCAGATTCGAGCTATCGCCGGCGAGTGATACTGCGGCCTGGTCCCGAGCATTGAAGCGCCAGCGGGAAGTCATCGGCAACGAGCCGACCTGGCACAACGCGGAATGGTTCTTCGCCGAGACTTACGCCTATCGCTGTCTAATTGAGGCGGCGCGCTGGGCGGAAAATAGCCGCGATCCCTTCCTTCCCAAGAAGCTGGAGGAGCTCCAGAGCGCTGCGCTTTGGCGGCTGATCGAAGGCGCGACCCAGCCGCTTGACGCGCCGGAATACGAACTGCCGCGGGCGATTGCGCTGGCTCTCTGGGCGAACCGGATTGACCTGAGTTACTCGGCGTCCCTGGAACGGGGCATCGACATCAGTCCCGACGATTTGCTCCTTGATGACCGCGAGGCATTGCTGGCTGATCTCTCCGAAACTGGCGTATGGCCGGAAGGCTTGATGGGACAAAAGCCTGTATACATCGTGGCGGACAATACCGGCTCCGAGTTAGCTATGGACTTGGCGCTGAGCGATTGTTTGCTGCGCCACGTCACGCCCACTGTTGCCATTTGCCTCAAGGCGCATCCGACCTTCGTCAGTGACGCCACGGCGCCGGATGTGTGGCTGCTTCTGAACGAGATGGAACGGCGGGGGCGAGACGCGGCGGCGCTCGCCAAGAGGCTGCGTCAGCGCTGGCGGGCGGGGCAATTGCGTTTCTTGCCGCATTTATACTGGAACAGCAGCCGATTCCTTTGGGATCTGCCAAACGACTTGCGGCGGAAGCTAAACGAGGCGCGTCTGGTGATCATCAAAGGCGACGCCAATTATCGGCGGGCGGTGGGGGACGCGATCTGGCCCGCGCATACTCCCTTCAAGCGCGTATTGAATTATCTGGATGCGCCCACGCTCTGCCTGCGCACGCTCAAGAGCGATCCGGTGGTCGGTTTGCCGGCTGCGTCAAGAGCCGCGCAGCTAGATCGCGTTGATCCGGATTGGCGCGTCAATGGCAGGCGCGGCTTGATTCAATTCAAAGCTCAGACATCAAAGAGCCAGTAGGTGGCGGTGGCCGGATAATCGCTTTCAAGCCAAGCCATGACCTTCGCCGGAACAAGGCGCAGCAATAGATCATCGGCCTCCTCCAGTTCGGGGTCGAGAACGTACTTCTCAACGTAGCGTTCGCTAATCCGCTTGAGTTGCGATGGGGAGACCTGCGTTTCGACGACCGCGCCTTCGAAGATTACGGTTTGGTCGCCACTGTCAAGATGTACGACGACGCGGTTGTCGCGCGCGATATTGCGCGCCTTGACCGAGTCTTTGTCCGTGCCAAAATACAAGACGCCGTCGACCCAAGCGCCCCATACTGGCACGCTGTGCGGGCGGCCATCGCTACAAACGCTGCAGACCCAGTAGTTTCGCGCTTCGCGCATCTGACGGTCGACCCAGTCCCATGCCAGCATGCCGGCGGTTTCGGCGGGCATGACGCCATAGTTTGGCATATTGGGGCGAACGCGGCGCGCGTTTTCCGGCTGGCTTATTACGCTCAATTCGGGTGATTGGCTCGCGTTCTACTTGCTCATCGGCATGATGACGTGGGTGAAGTCGTCGCGGTTCTCTGGCTTGAGCACGCCGGGATTCTCGGGCCCGTTGCTTTGGAAAACGACGCGCTCTTCGCTGATGACGCGCAGCACATCAATCAGATAGCGGATATTGAAGGAAATATCGAGCGCTTCGCCCTCGGCCGTGGCGTCCAGCATGCCTTCGCTGTCGCCGCGCTCGGCGCTCTTGCCTACAATCAATACTTCGGCTGGCTCGCCCGGATTCATGGCTGGCTTTACGCGCAAATTAGCGCTGTTGGCGTTGTCGCGCGCGAAGATCTCCGCGCGCTGGCAAACAACCAGCAAGTCATTGGTGTACATTACAGTGGAGGTCACGAAGGAGCGCGGAATGATCGAGGCGAAATCGGGGAAACGACCTTCGAGCAATTGCGATGACACCAGCACATTTGGCGCGAAGAAGGTGATGCTGTTGCGTTGAGTCGGCAGCGAGATGCCGACCTCCTGATCGTCTTCGACAATGCGCGCGACTTCGCTCATGGTGGTCGCCGGCACGACCATGTCCTGCCGTTCGTCGAAATTCTCGCCGATCTCGGCGGTGCGCACCGCCAGGCGGTAGCCATCGGCGGCCGCCATGGTCATCGTCTGCCCGTCAAGCTGGAGATATACGCCGGTGAGGATGGGGCGATTCTGCTCGCGCGCGGCGGCGAAAGCCGTCTGCACTATCATCTCGCGCAGCGTTTCACCCGGGACCTGCAAGTCGGCGTTTTCGTTGTGATTGATCGGCGGGAATTCATCGGCGTCGATGCCGCGGATATTTGAGGTCTGCACGCCGCAGCGCAAATGCGCGGTGTGGGTCGCGGCGTCAAGACGCATATCGACTCGTTCGGGGGACAAACTGTTGACCAACTCGCTGAAGGTCCTGGCGGGCAAGGTGATGCTGCCGGCCTGCTCCACCTTTGCGCCGATCCAGACGCTGATGCTCAGCTCGAGGTTAGTGGCGGAAATCTTCAGCCGCGAGTCTTCCGTCTCGAGCAGCACGTTGGCGAGCACCGGCAGCGGCGGGTTACTGTCAACCGCCTTTGTAACGGTGTTCAAGCTCTTTGCCAGGTTTTCTTGCAAGACGCTAACAATCATGGTTGACCTCTGTTGTGGATGCGCGGCGCCCACGCTTCAAGCGCGTCTAGCAGCCCGCCTGTCTCGGCTTCGATTAATCTCTTAGTATAGCCCAAGAATGCGCTGTTTCCCACAGTGGAGAGGCGCAATTGTGACCGGCCGCATTAGATTTCAGGCGCGAGTCGGGAATCCTGCCGCCGGGAATGGGCGCATGCCTGCTTCATTGCGCCGGCGCTAGCGCGCAATTCGTCGCGGATTTTCGCTATCGTCGATGGCAGTCATCAGTCGTCATCCGGCGTGACATCTTTGACATCGTCAGCGGAAATCAAGATGGTCTCGGCATCCTCGTCAATTTCTTCAACGCGGACAATATCGAGCCTGAGTTTGGCGAAGAGCGCGGCCAAAGCGCCCAAGGCCGCCAAGACCGGGCTAATCATGGTGGCGACGCCGCCAACAACGACAGCCGAGGTCAAAGGCACTTCGATCAGCACCTCGTTGTTGGCGTTGCGGATGATCAAGCGGCGAACGTTGCCTTCAGCCACCAATGCCTTGACGCGGTCTACCAACTCATTGCCGGCGACTTCCATCTCTTCGACCCAGTCGCGCTCCTGTTTCTGTCTTTGCGGATCCTGCTCCATCGCATCGTCTCCATTTGGCTGCCTCACTAACGATTACGCAACGGACAAGCATTAGGTTTCGCGCAGGGCAGGGAGGCTATCGCAGAAGGTCGTATAGAAGATTTTTCCAGCGAAGAGCGTCGAGATCCCAGCAGATCAGCGGTTTCCGCGGAATCGCCAACAGATCGCGCCAGACGGGCGCATTGCGCTCATCGTCGGCCAGATTGAGCTTGTCGACGACGGTCATCCCGCGCGTTAGCTCGCTGTCGCACTCGACATCGACATAGTGCTGGCTTTGGCGCCTGCAAATTGTCGGGTCGATCGCGACCGCCATCGCCACGCCGTCCGGCAGCGATATGCCGATTTCGCCGGTCTGAATCTCGTAGCCGCGCATGCCTTTGATGTTGCAATCAATTGTGAATTCGGCGTAGGGCGTATTGATAGCGCGAACGAATTCGATATCGTCGGGTGAGAGGACGAAATCGCCGGTGCTGAATTCCCAGCCGACCATCTCCAGCGGCAGCCCCGAGCGGAAGACGATGCGCGCCGCTTCGGGGTCGCAAAAGATATTGTATTCGGCGGCCGGCGTCACATTGCCGTTGGTGCAGGCGGCGCCGCCCATCACGATGCAGCGCGAAGCTTGCGAGACGATATCGGGCGCTTTGCGCAGCGCCAGCGCGAGATTGGTCAGCGGTCCCAGCGTAACGATGACCAGGTCCGGCGTCGCGCGCGCGACCTCGATGATGGCGTCGACCGCGTGAAGGTCGCCCGCTTGAGAGCGGGTCGGCTTATAACGATCGCCCCAGTCGCCCAAGCCATCGGCGCCGTGGAACCAATCAGCGGAGACGTATTCGCGCAGCAGCGGCCGATCGGCACCGGCGTAGACCGGCACATCGGCTTCGCATAATTCGGCGAAATAAAGCGAATTGACGACGCCTTGCGGCAAAGGGACGTTGCCCGCCACGACCGTGATCGCGCGGACGTCCACATCCGGATGACGCAGCGCCATGAGGATCGCGACCGCGTCATCGGAGCCGGCGTCCGTGTCAATCAGGAATGGGCGCGGCATGGGCGGTGCTCATCAGCTAGACCTTCAGCGCGAGTTGATCGACAGCGGCTCGCAGGCGCTCGAGCCCCGTGACCAGCGTGGCGCGCGGACAGCCAAAATTCAGGCGCACAAATCCGTCGCCGGCGCTGCCGAAGAAGAGGCCCGGGCTGGGCGCCAGACCGGCGCGCTTGTAAAAGAAGTCCATCAGGTCGGCGCCGAGAGACAAGCCGCGCATGTCCATCCAAAGCAGGTAGGTTGATGTCGGAATTGTCGTTTTGATCTGGGGCATGTGTTCGCGAATGTATTGTATTGCGAAGTCGCGATTGTCTTTGAGATAGACGAGTAGCTGCCGCAGCCATTCGTCGCCGCCGGTATAGGCGCCGTATGCCGCTTCATAACCCATGATGCTGACGTGCGCGCTGATGCTTTGCAGCGCGGCCGCCATCGTCTGGCGGATCTCCTGGTTCTGCGCGATCAGGACCGAGCAAGCCATGCCAGCGAGATTATAGGTCTTGCTCGGCGCGATCATGGTGAGCGTGTTTTGCGCGATCTCATCCGACAGGGTGGCGATGGGAATATGCTCGCCTTCGAGTATCAGGTCCGAGTGAATCTCGTCGGCGACGATTAGAAGGTCGTGCCGCAGGCAGATTTCGCCGATGCGCTCCAGCTCCTTGCGCGAGTACATGAAGCCGGCCGGGTTTTGCGGGTTGCACTGCAAATGAATCGAGGTCTGCGATGTGCGCGCGGCTTCCTCAAAGGCATCGTAATCATTCTCGTAATGAAAGCTATGCGCGTCATCGGCGACATAACGCATGTCAATCGACAGCGCAAATTTCTGATTGCTGGTGGCTGCTTTGAAGAAGGGTCCGTAGACGGGCGTCTGAATCAAAACGGCGTCGCCAGGCTTGCCAAAGCCACGGCCGGTGGCGCATAAGCCCAGCACCAGACCGGGCGAAAACAGGACGTCTTCGGGCCTAATGCGCCAGTCATAGAGTCTGTGCATGCGCTCTACGACCGCTTCTTTCAGCTTCGGCGGATCCAGCGTGTAACCGAAGACGCCATGGCGGGCGCGCTCAATCATGGCGTCGATGGCTGAGGGCGGCGAGCGGAAATCCATATCGGCGACCCACATCGGCAGGCAGCCATCCGCGACCGCGCCCCATTTGGCGCTGTTGTGCCCTGTGCGATCGATGATCTCGTCGAAGTCGAATTCGGTCATACTTCGGCTCTCTACTCCACGATGAAATAAGCGCCTAGAAATATAACCGATTCGCGCCTGCGTTGCACGGGTGCATGTGGCCGCCAGCCTTGGGGCGGCAACGGGCGCCGGTCACACATGAATGCAATTGAGCGTTTCGCTTCAGGCGACAAAGGTCGCTACGAGAGTTGCCCGGCGCGTTGCAGGCGCTTGAGGAGTCCCTCCGCGCTGACATCGCCGCCTTCGACCCGGCATTCAAGCGCGAATATGGAGCGCGGATCATCGTAGGCGCGCGAGACGGCGACGGGCGAGCCGAAGACTTCGCTGAGGATCTCGGTCACGGGGGCTCGGGTGTTCTCGCAGGCAGCCGATAGATTGCGGTACTGCAAGCGATCCAGGAAGCTGATCTTGGCCGAACAGTAGTCGAATGCGAGATCGCCCGGCGCTTCCGTTTCCAGAGCGCCAGCGGCCGCCAGCGCGCGACTGAAACAGAGACGCAAGGCGGCTTCCAGATCGACGGGCAAATCGCGCTTGCGGATGTAATTCAAGCCAGTTTTCCCGTCGGTGAGATCGTAGGCGTAGTCGGCTTCATCGGCGATCAGTACGACGCCGGGTCCGTCCGGCACATGCTTGTAATCGACGACATCAATGAGCATACCCTCGACGCGATGCTCTTGAATCCAGCGCTGGAAAATCGGCAATATGTCGTCCGGCTGCAGAGTTGTCGCTCGTTTCAGGCTGAACTTGACGCCGAGGCGTTTGGGTACGATTGTCATGGAGTCCTCGCGTTTAGTGGGTGGGCGCCCCAAGGGCCGCCCCTACGAGTCGTGTCTGCGGCGGGCGACATATCATGTCGCCCCTACGACAGACTGCTGTGGCGCTAGGCGACGATCACGCCGTTGATGCGCTGTTCGGCGCTGTGTACGTTCTCGATGAAGAGCTGCGTCTCATCGATGATCTGATGCGCGTAATCTTCGTCGACCCGGGCGGGCGCGCCCTCATGCCGCTTGAAGAGATAGCGCGCGAACTTGCCCTTGGCAAAGCGATCGTAGATAAGTTCGGTGTCATAGAAACGCGAGCGAAACTCCTGCACGATCTTGTCGTAATCTTCGCCGACATCGAGGTACTTGGTGCGCACAAGCGCGCGCGCCGCCATGACCATCGCCTTGTAGGCTTGTTCGTCAGCCATGTGATAGTCGCCGTCGTCCAGCGCCAGCAGCGCTTCAAATTGGGTCGACTCGGCTTTGGAAATCTCCATCGAGAACAGCGAGACGACCTCGCCCGCGCATTCGCCCACGCCGATGTCGTCGATGGTGTAGACGCGCGAATCGCCCCAATCGCTGAAGTGAGCCGGGCGCTCTTCGAAACTGGGCAGCTTCATAAAGGGTTGCAGCATCGCCTTGATCTCCTTGCGCCCAAGGTCTTTCACCCAGGTTTGGAAGTTTTCGCCCTGGCCGCGTTCGGCGACGTAGCGGTTGGTCAGCGCTTCCAGGACCTCGGGCACGGATTTGGCCGGGACGGCGCCGACGGCCAATCCGTAGCTGCCGGCGTTCTGCTGCCATTGACCGCCGAGCACGACTTGGAAGTGCGGCATCTTATGGTTGCCGGAGCGGCGGCTGTTGCCGAAGAAGCCGATGTCGGCGACATGATGCTGCCCGCAAGAATTGAAGCAGCCGCTGACCTTGATCTTGAGTTCGCGCACGGCGTCGGGCAGCAGGTTGATCTTCTCGATTAAGCGCGTGCGCAACTCGGCGGTTAAGCCGCGCGACGAAGCGATGCCGAGCTTGCAGGTGTCCGTGCCGGGGCAGGTGGTAATGTCGACGATGGTGCCGGCGTTGGCGTCGCCCAAGCCGATCTCGCAAAGGTCGCGATAAATCGCCGGCAGATCGGCATCAGCCACCCAGCGCAAAATAACATTCTGTTCCACCGAGAGGCGGATGTTGTCGCCAACGTAGCGGCGGGCGATATCCGCCAGTTGAAAGCCTTGCTCCGCGGTGAAGTCGCCGAGCGGCGTATTCAAGGTGATTGTGCTGTAACCCGTCTGTACCTGCCGATAGACGTTTGTGCGATACCATTCCGCGAAGCCATCCGGCAGCTGCGCGCCGTTCAGCGCCATACCCGCCTTGGCTGGGTGGTAGGTGAAGTCGCTCAGGTCGGCAATATAGCCGGTGTGACGATCATCCGGCGGGACGGTCTGCAATTCCGCCTCCACTTCGCGGCGGAATTCGTCAATGCCGAGCTTGGCGACCAGGAATTTGATGCGCGCGCGGTTGCGGTTCTTCTTTTCGCCGAGGCGGGCGAATACGCGCGCGACCGCCTGCGTTAAAGGCAGAAGCTCCGCTTCCGTGCAGAACTCGGCCAGCACCTTGGCTTGATGCGGGACCGTGCCCAGCCCGCCGCCGACGAAGACGGTGAAGCCGCGGACGGTCTGGCCGTCGATATCGCGCGTCTGCGCCAGGAGACCCAGGTCGTGCATCTTGACCAGCCCGCAAGCGTGCCCGGCGCAGCCGGAGAAGGCGACCTTGAATTTCCGGCCGAAGTCCTGCACATCGTCATGATTGAGCAGGAAGTGCGTCATGGCGTCGGCGTAGGGGCTGACGTCAAAGACTTCATCGTGGCAGACGCCAGCCAGCGTGCAGGCGGTGATGTTGCGCACCGAGTTGCCGCAAGCTTCCTGCGTGGTGATGTCGACCGCCGCCAGCCGCCGCATCAGGTCGGGCGTGTCGTCAATGTGCACATAGTGGAGCTGGATATCCTGCCGCGTGGTGATATGCAGGATGCCGTCCGAATATTCATCAGCCAGCTCGGAAAGGACTTCCAACTGCTCGGCGGTCAAGCCGCCATAGGGTATCTTGATGCGCTGCATACCCGGCGCGTCCCATAGGGTGTCCGGACCCTTGACCGTCTCGCCGGAGGGATAGGCCAGATCGCGCGTGCGCACGCCGTCATGGCGCTGCCCATTGTCGTAGCGCTGCCCGTAAACACCTTTGCGCAGGCGCGCTTCGGCAAAGACTTTTTCGTCGAGCTTGCCTTGCTTGCGCAATTCCATCTGCGCTTCATAGGTATCAATGAGCTTCCCCATTTCGGGCGGAATGTCGTCCTTGAGAATCTCTTTCCAGGTCGTCATTTCGATTCCTTTCACAAGCGCGTCTTAGCGGCGCTTTTTCTATTTCGGCTCTCAGGGCATGATTGCCGGCGCAAGCGTTGCCGCCAGAACAGCGTCCGGCAGTTGGTCGAACCAGGCGACGCCTTGTGCGCGCAGGCTGACGACATCGCCGACTACGGTGATGGCCGGCGGCTTGATGTCGCGCTCGCGGGCAAGACGCGCAATCGTCCCCAGTTTACCGACCAGCGCGCGCTGAATTGGCAGCGTCCCCGCTTCAATAATGGCCGCCGGTACTTGCTCGTCCATCCCATATTCTAACAATTGACCGCTAATCTCGGCCAGTTGCTTCACGCCCATCATAATCACAATAGTGCCGCCGATTTCCGCCAGCGCTCTGTAATTTACGCTGGCAGCGCCTTTCGCTGGATCTTCATGCCCGGTGATGACGGTGAAGCTGCTGCTGATATGGCGGTGGGACAAAGGAATGCCGGCATAAGCGGGAACGGCGTGGGCGCTCGATACGCCGGGCACGATCGCGAAGGGGATGCCCCGCTCACGGCAAGCAAGCGCTTCTTCGCCGCCGCGGCCGAAGATAAAAGGATCGCCGCCCTTGAGCCGAACAACCTCGAATCCCTGCAGCGCGCGGTCTACGAGGGCGGCGTTGATCTGCGCCTGCGCCAGGCGTTGACGTTTTGGTTGCTTGCCCGCGTCAATCAATTCCGCGTCCGGACGCGTCTCGGCCAGCAATTCGCGCGCAATCAGCCGATCGTGGACGACGACATCGGCGCGCCGCAGCAAGCGCAAGCCTTTACGCGTGATCAGGTCAGGATCGCCGGGACCGGCGCCGACCAAGTATACCGTGCCGATTTTCATAGCGTCGCGTTTCCCATTTTGCGGGCGCCTGAAAGCCATAAATTGCAGGCGGCGCGGCACGGCAGTCCACGAGCCGGGGCGCTGAATTCGCGCCACCAGGTCGGCTGACGGACGCAGTTGCCGCAAATCACTGTCAGCGCCGTCTTGATCACGCTCTGCGGAAGCAAATGAATATCCTTGAACATGCCGCTCTGTCGCCTGCCTAACTCTCGCAGCGATTCGGTCTTCAGCGAGCCGCGCCGATGCGCCGCCCAATCCGCGATCAAGCCCGGATAGATCGTCTCGATGACCGCATGCGCCTGTTTCGCGCTGTCGAGAGTTACCTCCCAGCCGGCTGGCAGGTCGGTGCTGGTTGCCAATGGGCGGAAGGGATCCGCGCGCAGGAAAGCCCGCAGCGCCGCCGCCGATGGGAGCGCCGCGCAATCAGCGCTGTTGTCACAGTGCCACACGCGCCGACGACTGACTTTGACTTGGCCGATCTGCAGCATTTTCTCTGATTCCAAAGCTTGAATCAAGGCGCTTCTTCCCGCCAGCGGAAAGCCGCTCCAGGCGCCAGGCGGTTTCCTTGCGGCGAATGGCGGACCGGCGGCGCGCGCCAAATCGAGAATGACGCGGCAGATCGAAGCGTCCGTGCCCACCGCTTCGCAGTAGTAGACTGACCGGCCATCGATGTGATTGACTGCGTCAAGTTCCTTGATGCCGAGGGCGCGCGGCACATCGACGCGAACGTGCGAGCCCTCCGCCAGGAAATAGGGCAGGGCGATGATATTGGCGGCGCGCGTCGTCCGGTAGACGCTCGCGATATCTGGCTCATCGTCGAGAAAGACGGCGACGACTTCACCGAACCAGTTTAAGTCGCGGATGCGGCGCGCCTGCTGCTGCGCGGTTTCGCGGCTCGCCCGATTTCGACGCGTGCCATGCCCGATGATCGCGGCGGCCGTATCGGCGGGCCGCAGTTGGTAGCGTGATAAGGCCTCCTCTAACCGCCGCTCGACGATCGACTGCAGCCGCGCGCCTTCGCCAAGCGCTTGCGTCACATGGATATGCCGGCCATTGCGCTGCGTTGAGTTGCCGGAGATTCCCAGCTCGGTAGGCAAGACCTCGCCAGTGAAGTAGCCGCGGGCGGTGAAGACGGGTACGATCACGACTTCGTCGGCCACAACGGTGTCCAGCACCTGCGAGAAGGTGGGCGTTTCCTTCCAGAAGCAGGCGGTAACTTCGTCAGCCACGCCCCAACTGCGCAGGCGATCCACGTAGTTCCAGACCGTGCCGGCGGTATTGGCGCTGATATGCGAACCGTGCCCAGCCAGGATCAGCGCGCTGCCGCTCATTTTGCCGCGTCCCTCTGAATGATCCGATCGAAGAGCAAACGCGCTTGATCTGATTTGCCAGCGCGCAGCAGCGAGAGCACCTCCGAGTCCAAGACATTTTCGTAGAGCGCCTGACGATCCGCCTGCGATCCGTTTGATCTATGCGCAGCGCGCCGCAGCGAGCCCAGCCAATCAGCCAGAATGCCATATTCTTCGCCGATTTCAGCCGCCAGTTTGGCTTTGAGCAGGCGGAGCAAAGCCGGCGATTTTCCGCTTGTGCTCAGCGCAACCGTGAGCGGCGGCTGGTCAATTCGCGCCATGTTGCTGAAATCGCTGTCCTCGTTGCTGCCGTTGGCCACGTTGCATAAGGCGCGAATGCGATGCGCGTCTTGCGCCACGGTCTGGTTGACGCGGGCGTCGTCCGTCGCGGCGATCACCAGGATGGGCATGTATTCATTAAATATGTCGCGCTGATAGCTGGACTGTATCCAGTTGACAGCGCCTTCGGTGAAACGATCGCGCATGGCTTGTGAGATTTCCGGGCTGATCAGCAGTACGCGGGCGCCGGCCTTCAGAAGATGTTCGACCTTGCGCGCGGCAACCCGCCCGCCGCCAACAACCGCGACCGGCTTGTCTTGCAAGTTTAACAGGATAGGATAGCCGCTCGGCGACTCAGGCATTAACGACCTCGTCGGCCAAGCCTGGCGCCAGCGGAACATGAATGCCGCACTCGGTCTTGCTCTGATTGGCCCAGCGGCCGCTGCGGGGATCGTCTTCATCCGCGGCTGCTCTGGTGCAGGTCCAGCAGCCGATGCTGGGATAACCGATATCATGCAGCGGATTGTAGGGCAGGTCGTGCTCGCGAATATAGCCCCAAACCATGTCCTCGGTCCAATTGGCGAAGGGCGCGATTTTAACTGAATGATTGCGCCTGTCTCGACTGACGATGGGGGTGGCGGCGCGGCTGATTGATTGATCGCGGCGCAGACCGGTGATCCAGGCGTCGAAGCCGGCGAGGGCGTCGCGCAAGGGAATCGTCTTGCGAATATGGCAGCAGCGGTCCGGGTTGCGCTCCCAAAGGCGATCGCCATAATCGCGCGCTTGCTGCGTCGGCGTTTGCCGCGGTTTTATGCGGCGCAGGTTGAGTTGGAAGCGGGCTTCCAGTTTGGTCATCAGGTCAATTGTTTCCGGGAACAGCAAGCCAGTGTCCAACGTCAAGACCGGCGCATTTGGCGCAATGCTTTGCATCATGTGCAGGGTCGCGATGCCGGTGACCTGAAAGCTGGAGACGATGGCGAGTCGGTCGCCATATTCTTCGCTCGCCCAGGACAGGATTTCGAAAGGACTGGCGGTTTCAAATTTTTCAGCATGAGCCTGGATATGTGACTGGTTCATGGTTACTCCAATAGGTGGCGATCGTCGCGAAAAGCAAAAACGCTTCGGATTATCCGAAGCGCCCCATTGTCCTGAACGATTACCGGCTACATCGACGAGCCAGCCCCGGATAACCTTGCCGATATGGCAGGGTACAACAACAACATTGGGGGCGACAGCGCGTCATATTGCGTTTCATGGTTCTCCTCATAAAGGCGTTACAACAAAAAGCCCCGTGTCGTCACGGGGCATCTCTTTTCTGCTTGCTGCGTTTCAATTAAGAATTAGCAAAGCTGCGCCGCGCGACTCCTAGTCGACACTGCCTGACAACAACAACCGGCGCAACAGCAAAAGATCATGTTCTGTCCAGACGATTTTCTGAATTGGTGAGTAGCTTACCCTATCTGCGCCCGCTTGTCAACAAATTGGCGGAAACTCGTCGCAAATGACCTGTGCCTAATGCGCGTCAGCTAGCGACTTCCCATCCGCAGCGCGGTCGACGATCATCATGCGCGCGCCGTTCTGCGCGAAACGCCCTTACAGAAGTAGTTCCAATTACGTAATGCAAATTCACTAAAGCAACGATTTGTAGGGGCGACAGGCGGGCTGTGTCTACGCGCCCT
>JAPOYS010000049.1:0-11316 GCA_026706455.1 Chloroflexota bacterium
GGCATCGTATCACGGACCGAAAGCCAAACCGCAACGCCGCTTCGGCGAGCTGCTCGTGCCCCGCCCGAAGTACTCCAAGATTCTCGAGAACCGCGCCTACCCGCCCGGCGAGCACGGGCGCGAGAAATCCTTCCGCTCCGGGCGGCGCAGCAACTACGCCCTGCAATTGGACGAGAAGCAGAAGCTGGCTTTCATCTACAACGTGCGCGAGCGGCAGATGCGCAATTACTACAAGAAGGCGGCGCTGATGCCGGGACCGACCGGCGTCAATATGCTCGGTCTCTTGGAGCGGCGGCTGGACAACGTCGTTTACCGCTCGGGCTTGGGCGCGACCATCTGGGCGGCGCGGCAAATCGTGGGGCACGGCCATATCCTGGTGAACGGCCGCCGTCTAAACCTGCCCTCGTATCAGGTGCGGGCTGGCGACGTGGTCGAAGTCAGCGACAAGATGAAGAAGAACGCGCACATCCAGGAATGGGTGCAGCAGTCGGCTTACTTCCCGCCCTATATGACGGTGGACAAAGAGAACTTCAGCGTGACCCTCGATCGCGCGCCGGAAGAAGGCGAAGTGCAGACGCCGGTCGATATCCAGCAGGTGGTCGAGTACTACAACCGCCTGACCTAGTTGTTCCCATCAGTGCGCAAAATGTAGGGGCGACTCTGTGAGGCGCCCTTTTGATCGCTATATTGCATAGGCAAGTCCTCGGCGCCGCTTGCCGACGGCGTTGTCAGGGCAGTTTGCGAATCTTCTCGATCAGCCTCGTAGTGCTGAGCCCCGACTGGAATTCAAGCAATTCGACCCGACCGCCGTAAGCTTCCACCGCCGCGCGCTCGGGCAGCGGCTTCTCGGCATAATCCCCGCCCTTGGCATATATCTCGGGCTTCAGCGCCAGTATCAATTCAGCAGCCGTATCAGCGTCGAAGATGATCACCGCGCTGACCGGCGCCAGCGCCGCCAGCAGGCGCGCCCGCTGCCCCTCCGGCACGAGCGGCCGCCCCTCGCCCTTGAGCCGGCGCGTCGAGGCATCGCCGTTGAGGCCCACGAAAAGCGCATCGCCTAAGGTCCGCGCCTGCTCCAGATAATCCAAATGTCCCACATGCAGCAAGTCAAAGTGACCGTTGGTGAAGACCAGGGTCTTGCCATCGCGCCGCAGCGCTTGACGCAGAGACCGCGCTTCACCCAGCGAAAGCAACTCGCCCATGCAAGCGTCCTCAGCGATCTCGCTTGCGAACCACGAGCTTCAAGCCCGACCACTGCGCGTCGATGGCGGCGACTTTGACATCGACCAGCCCGCCAGCCAGCGCCACTTCGCGCACAACATCTTCCGTGATATCGGTCGGCATTTTCGCCGCCTTCTTGTACCAGGAAATCCAGACCATGCCGTCCACCCTGATGGCGGCTTTCAAGTCGGCGAACTCGGCCTCGTAGTCAGCGCGCCACTGGAAAAAGCCGTGGGCGATATCATAGGCGCCCGCCCCGCGCTCGCGTTCGATCGCGACACGGGCCGGCAACTCGCCCAGCAATTCAAGATAGCCGCTCGGCGCATGAAGCAGCAGGACGCGCGCGCCGCTCTTGATCCCGAGCTTCTTCACAAGTGGCGTGCCAGAATAACCAGCCGTCATGAGCGCTCAAGCAAACTTTTCCGGATAGAGAGCGCGCGAAAGCGTCTCCGCCTGCGTCACCCATTCCTCGATGACATCAATGCCCTTCCGCCAAAAGCGCGGGTCGTTGATGTCGACGCCCACCTGCGCCAGCAGCCGATCGGGATAATCCGAATCGCCAGCCGCCAGCAGATCGAGATATTTCGGCACGAATGAATCACCCTGTTCCTGATAGAGCTTATACAGCGCCAGCACCAGCAGCTCGCCGAAGGAATAGGCGTATACATAGCCCGGCGCGTGCAGGAAATGCGGCACATAGCTCCACCAGCTGCCATACTCCTCGGTGATCATGACGCTGTCGCCGAACATGTCGCGCTGCGTCTCCAGCCAAAGTTCATTGAAACGCTCGGCCGTCAACTCGCCTTCGTGGCGCCGCGCGTTGTGCATCTTGTCTTCAAAGCGATTCATCGAAATCTGCCGGAAGACGGTCGCGAAGCTGTCTTCGATCTTCTCGGTCAGCATCGAGAGCTTCACTTCCTGGTCGTCTTCGGCCGCCATCAAATCCTGGAAGACCAGCATCTCGGCGAATGTCGACGCCATCTCAGCCGTGGTCAGCGGCGTATAGAGCGCGAACAAGCCCTTCTCCATGCCCGACAGATACATGTGGATGCCATGTCCCAATTCATGCGCCAGCGTGGTCACATCGCGCGTGTCGCCCAAGTAGTTGAGGAAGACATAGGGATTGGCTGAAGCGACTGTCGGCGCAGCGAAGGCGCCGCCGCGCTTGTTCGGGAGCACGGGCGCGTGGATCCAATGCTTATCGAAGAACTCTTGCGCCACGTTTTTCATACGCGGGCTGAATTTGTCGAATGCGTCCAGGACGATTGCGCGCGCCCGCTCCCAGACATAGAAAGTCTCGCTTTCCTTGAGATCCAGCGGCGCATATCGGTCATAGTCATAAAGTTCGTCATATTCGAGCAGCGCCCGCTTCAGCCGATAATGCCGCGCGACCAGGTCATAATTGTCGGTCACAGTGGATATCAGAGCCTCGACGACTTCATCGCTCGCTTTGTTGCTGAGGTTGCGAGACGAGATCCAACTGGCGTAGCCGCGGCGTCGGTCGCTGTTGGCTTTATCCAGCGCCAGCGTGTTGAAGATGAAGGTCAGCTCCATCGATTTTTCCTGCAGCTTGTCGGTGAGTTGGCGCCAAGCCATCTCGCGGACATCGCGGTCGGCATCGCGCATCTTGTTGAGCACGTAGGTCATGTTGACCTCTTCGCCCAGCCAGTCGAAGCAGAAGGCGCTGGTCAACTGGGTGAAGAAGCGCGTCCAGGCGCCGCTGCCGGTGACGCCTTTCTCGATGATGATCCGCTCTTCCGCCTCGCTGAGGTTGTAGGGGCGGTAGCGGCGCTCGGCTTCCAGGTAGTAGCGGTACTTAGCCAGCGCCGGATCGCCCAGCACGGTTTTGGCCCCCTCATCATCCAGCGCGTTCCATTCGAGATCGAAGAAGACCATCTGCTGGCTCAGATCCGATTCCAGTTCTTCAATCCGCGCGACCGCCGCTTGAAAGCCGCTATTGCCGGTATCGGTCGAGAAGTTGAGAAAGGCGAATGATCCCAGGCGGCCGCGCAAGTCGTAGATGGCTTCCAGCGACTCGTAGGCGCTGAGGAAATCGGCCGCGCTCATCTCGGCGACCTTGCCGCGCCAACACGCCTGGAAAGCCTCGACCATGTCTTTGAGCGTTTCAATATCGGTTTCTATCTGCGGATCGTCGAGTTCCTGGTAGAAGACGCTCAAATCCCAGATGATGTCTTCAGCGCCGGTGGCGCGTTCGCGCGCTGTTTCGTTCATCGCTGCCTCTCTCAACTAGATGGATACAACGCGGTATCGTATCAAACGCGCGCGACCGGTTGTAGGGGCGACTCTGTACGTCGCCCGCGATGCAAGCCGTAGGACAAAGCGGGTGATTTGATAGATCGCCCTTACATAACTTCGCAAGAGGATTTGGGGTTGCGCTCAGCGCCCGGCCGCCGCTTGCGGCACCGCGAAGATCATGCGGCCCGTGGGGCGGTTGATCAGCTTCGTCACCTCAACGCCGACATCGCGATTCATGAAGCGCTGGCCCGACTCCACCACCACCATCGTGCCGTCATCCAGATAGCCGACGCCTTGGTTCGGATCCTTGCCCGGCTGTATGATGCGGATGTCGAAGGTCTCGCCCGGGATGTACACCGAACGGACGGCATTCGCCAGCGCGTTAATGTTCAACACATCGACGCCCTGCGCGTCAGCGACTTGATTGAGGTTGAAATCATTGGTGACCAGCGCGGCGTTCAGTTGAATGGACAGCGCCACCAGCTTGGCGTCGACATCGCCGAAATCGTCCGGATCGTCATCAACAATCTTGACGGGCAGGTCATTGTTGCGCTGGAGATCGTTGAGTTTCGCCAGACCGCGACGACCGCGATTCCGCCGCAAGGAATCGGATGAATCGGCGACGCGGTGCAACTCGCTCAAGACGAAACGCGGGATGATTAGCGTACCGCCGATGAAGCCAGTCTCGGCGATTTCCACGATGCGACCGTCGATCAGCACGCTCGTATCCAGCAGAAGCTGCCGGTCGGCATAGGGCTGCGCGCGCCGCTGACGCCCGAAGACGCTTTCGTTGATGAAGTCCAGCAACTCGCGCGAGCGGAGACTGAAGATATTCATGCCGAGATAACCGAAAATGACGGAAACGATTACTGGCGCGGCTGCGCCAAGCGGATCGCCGAGCAGCGAGATCGGGTATGCCAGCATCAGCCCGGCTGTCAGACCGGCCAATCCGCCGAGGATCGCTAGAATCAACTGCGGCGCCGTCATTTCGCTGGCGACTCGGCGCCAGTAACGAAGGGGGATAATCGTGATCCAGGGCGTCGCGATGAGGCCAGTCAAAGCGCCCAGGCCAAGGAATATCAATGAGGATTGTTCAACGGTGAATTCGGTATAGGGCGCCAGCGCCGCGCCAATACGGACGCCAAAAAATGAAAAAACTACCAAGCCGGCAATTCGACACACGACAAATGAACTCATAGCCTCCTTGTCTCCCGTGCTTAGCCCAATCTGTATCCCCTTTGTATCGGCCGCTAGCATGCGAAGATCGTGGCTGCAGATGAGGTTAAACAACAAACTATTATCATTTCAAGGTTGGGCCCCGTCGTCGAGGCGCGCGCGGCGAAACGCGCTCTACGCGGCAAAGACGGAGCGCTTGCTAACCATTATATACCCTAAATCAGTGTTTACAGGGGATTTGCGCAGCAACTGCGAGTCGAAGAACGAGTTGCGAGGGGCAATGCTCAAGCCTGCCCCGGCCGATAGGCCAATTCGGCGGCGCGCAGCTGGCGCCCGTAATTGCCCGTCAAATAGCCTTGCACCGGAAAGAATAATATCAGCCCCAATAACGCGACCGGCAGCAAGACCAGCAGGAGCATACTCGCCGCCAGTGAATAGACGAGCCACTGCAGGGTCAGGACGCGGTGATTGCCCATGCTGCGCAAGAGCTTGTCAAAATGATAGAAGGCGCCCGAATCCCAGGTTTCGGCATAGCGCACGAGGCCGATCGCCAAAAGCGTCCAGGCAAATGCGAGATAGATCATCAGCAAGGGCAAGATGGCGGCCAATACGCCGGCGAAAGTGAGACTGCCAAAAAGGCTGACAGCCAACGCTTCGCGGGCGAAATACAGCAGCCCGATGACAATTAGCGGCGGCGCGTGATACAACAGAATCGCCAGCAGGACGCGCGCCCCTTTGCTAATGTCTTCGCCAATATGGTCCCAGACCGGCAGCGGGCGCGGATAATCGTTGCTGACGTTGTGAATGATCTCAGCTAGATAACCCAGCAACGCGCAAAGGCAAAACAAGCCGATCACTGGCGCCGGGCAGAGCAGGACCAAGAGCGCGGTCTCAGCCAACTTGATCAGCCAATGCCGATCTCGGAACATATAAGTAAATGCGCGCATGAACTCCACAATAATCTTCCCTGATATTTCACATTGCCTTAAACTTATCTTAACATCTAGCGCTGAGCTGTCAACTGCAAGTGCTCTTGACAGGAATGAAACGTCTAGGGGCGTCTCGCCGAGACAGCCGCTTTTGCAGCTAGAGTGCATTCAGGCCTTGCGGCGCCGTGGGTAGACACGGGATTCCGGCCGATAGCACTAGCCCTCTGGCTGCGTCTGCATTACATTTCACTTCAAAGCCAAAGACGGAACGCTGTGCCGGCGATGCTCTATTCGATACTACTGCGAGTCTTCTCGGAAGGCGCGCTGCCGTCTCAGCCGCGGCGCATCGTCTTCATTCGACCCTGCTGCATCGGCGATGCGGTGATGGCGACAGCGGCGCTCACGGCTCTGCGCGAAGTATTCCCAGAAGCGCATATTACCTGGGCAGTGGGACCCTGGACGGCGCGCGCCATCGCCCATCACACAGCCATCGATGCCGTGCTCGATACGGGCGCGGATATGCCGCTGCGCGGGCTCGCAACGCTGCTGTCTTTCGTCGGGAAGCTTCGCGCGGGAAACTTCGATCTGGCCATCTCGCTCGCGCGTTCGCCCTTGATGAGCCTGGCGCTTTACCTGGCGGGCATTCCCGTCCGCGCCGGCTTGGACAGCCGGGGGCGCGGTTTCGGCTACAACCTGCGCGTCCCGATCGAACCAACGGCGCGCCAACATGAAAGCGAAATCTACCTCAAAGTCATCAGCGCCATCGCCGGGCGCGAGCTGCGCGCTCAAGCCAATCTGCCGGTGACTGAGGCGGCCAAGGCGGCGGTCCGCGCGCGCGTCGCGGCCGATCATGTCAACGCGCCTTTCATTGTCGCCCATCCGGGCGGCGGCGCCAATCCGGGGGCGCAGTTGGCGAGCAAACGTTTTCCGCCAGCGGAATTGGCGGCGCTGCTCAATGGCTTGGCTGAGGCTCGCGATGCGGACCTAATCCTCGTCGGCGGACCGGGCGATGCCGATTTGGTCGGCGAGGTGTCGGCGACGCTAACCCGACGCTGGCGCAATTGGGCGGGCGCGCTTTCATTCGAAGAGATCGGCGCGCTGGCGGCGGAGGCGCTGCTCTACATCGGCAACGACACCGGTTTGACCCACCTGGCGGCGGCCAGCGGCGCCAAGACCGTCATGCTGATGGGACCGACCGATCCGCGCCGATACGCGCCCTACACGCCCGACAGCCTGGCGCTCTGGAAGCCGGTCGATCTAGACGCCCGCGGCGCGGCTGCCGCCGATAGCCAAAGCTGGAATTGGAAGCGCGACGGCTTCACGGTCGATGAAGCGCTGGCGCGGATTCTGGCTTTCATAGCGTAGCGTCAACGCGGGCGCCCTGATGGGTTGGCAATACAAATTATGGCAGCGCCTCAAGTTTAACCTGTGTCTCCACTTTGTGTTAGGATAGCGTCATTCGCTTACCGCAATGTCGGAAAGGATCACCCGTATGAGCTACGAATACATACTTGTCGATCGGCCCGCGGATGGCGTCGGGCGCGTGCGGCTGAATCGACCGCAGGCGCTGAACGCCCTGAACTCGCCGCTGATGGACGAGGTGAACGAGGCTATGCTCGCCTTCAACGATGATGCGACGATCGGCGCGATGATCCTGACCGGCGATGACAAGGCTTTCGCCGCTGGCGCCGATATCAAGGAGATGGACGGCAAATCGCAGATTGACATGCTGATGACGGATTCGCTGGTCGACCGCTTCGATTTCGCGGCGCTGACCAAGCCGGTGATCGCCGCCGTATCCGGTTACGCGCTGGGCGGCGGCTGCGAGATCGCGCTGGCTTGCGATATGATCGTCGCTTCGGCGACGGCGCTCTTCGGCCAGCCCGAAATCAACTTGGGCATCATCCCCGGCGCCGGCGGCACCCAACGTCTGACGCGCGCGCTGGGCAAGGCGCTGGCGATGGAGATTATCCTGACCGACCGCAAGCTGAGCGCCGAAGAAGCGCTTCGTTACGGGCTGGTCAACCGCGTGGCGCCGCTCGACGAATACATGGATGCCGCCATTTCTATTGCGCAGAAAGCCGCGCGCCGCTCGCAGGTCGCGGTCAGCCTGGCTAAAGACGCCGTCAACAAAGCCTACGAGACAACCCTGGCTGAGGGGCTGGCTTACGAACGGCGCAATTTCCTGGTCGCTTTCGGCTCGGACGACAAGGTCGAGGGCATGCGCGCCTTCATCGAAAAGCGGCGGCCCCAATGGACGAACCGCTGAGCCTCACCCTGCTCTACACCGCCAATATCGCGGGCGATCTGGCGCTGCTGCCGCGCCTCTTCACTTTCCTGGGGCGGCTGAAATCGGAGGCTGGTCCGCTCGTGCTGCTGCTTGATTTGGGCCGATCCTGCGCCGATGAAGTTTGGCACTGCCGCGAAACCGGCGGGCGCTCAGCTTTGATTGCGCTTGATGGCATGGGCTACCACGCCGCCAATGTCGCTGGCGCGCTCGACCCGGAAACGCGCGACCAACTTGCCGAGCAGGTCACGATGGCGCTGGTCGACGAAAGGCGCGACTGGCTCTACGACTCGCCGCTGACTGAATGTGGCATCCGCTCGACGCTGCGGCCGCGCGATTTCGAGAGGCGCTTGCAGATCGTCCTGTCACCGGCGGATAGCATGCGCATCGAGGGCAATGCCCTGTACTTGGGGGCGGTCGGCGCTGGGCAAGTTGGCGCGGCCGTCGTCGATCTGCGAGGCGCGCCCGCGTTGATTTCGGCGAGCGCGCGGATGCTGCCGCCGGATACGCCGCCCAATCCGAGCATCGCCGGGATGGTCGAGTTCGTCGAGGCTGAGGCGCGCTACTTCGCCAGGCAGGCACGCTAGACGCGGACGAATTGACAAATTGGGTTATCGTGAGTACGCTTCATATAGCTATTGGAGGAGCAGACATGGACGTCTTGGATACAAGCAAGAGTCGGCTCAATCGCGTAGAAAACGATATTGAGACGCTGCGAACTACACAGGCAAATATTTTGGATCACCTTGACAGCTATTCCAAGACGCTGAACGAAACGCGCGACATTGCCGACGAGAATCGACAGCGGCTGGACCGCATTGAAAACCGGCTGAAACTGATGGACGACCGGCTGAAGCAGATGGAAGACCGGCTGAAGCGGATAGAAGACCGGCTGAAGCGGATTGAAGACCGGCAGGATACGCTAGAGCGGATCGTTTTAGAAAACAGCGCCGCAATAGGTGAAAACCGCAAAATTTTGTTGAGTATCGCGGGTAGCATGGGCCTCACCTTCGAGAAGCCGGGCGGCGAAGACTAACTGGCCGCCCGCTCCAGATTGAGCGCCAGCAGCCGCCGCAGCATTTCTTCTTCATCATCCAGAATTGCCGTGTCCCAGCCGTAGGCGGCGCAGACGGCAACGTCGAGTTCGCGGTGGAGCTGGTCGAGGCGGGGGGCGAAGTCGGCGGCGGCTTCCTTGGTTTTCATGCTGTCGCGCCCGCGGAAGACAGCCAGGGCGTTGTAGAGGTTGGTGAGAGTGCGGTCTTTAACCCCCCTCGGTCCCCCCAATGAATTAGGGGGAAGCTCGTCCGCATGCGGCGGCGGGCGGTTCATCGAATCGCCTATACAGTCTGCTTGTGGGAGGTGGGGATTGAGCCAGGCATCGCGCTCATGGTGCAGCTGCACCGCGGCGGCGCTGATGGCGGCATGGGCGGGGTGGGATTCGTCTTCCTGGCCGGGGGACCAGGGGAAGGGGAAGGTCTCGAATGTAGTGGTGGGCGTGTAGCGGGGTGTAGGCCCAAGTGATTTAGCCATTTGCAGTGCCCAGATCTCATGGATTTTCGAATGCAAAATACCAAAGAAATAATCGTCGTCCTTCGCTATGACAACCGTCGTAGAATCTGCAAGAACACGAGTATTAAGCCATGAGTAAATGCGATGTTTTGACGTCAGCGGCGTACATATATATCTAGTGCATTCAGATATTTTCCGACGCATACCAGGTCGGGCTTCCGCGTGAATCCACCAGTATACCCGATGGTTTTTCCGCCGCAGATCTTTGCGGCTAGGATATACATTTTCTAGAACGTGTTGAAATGGCAATTCATATAGTCTTGCCACTTCAATATCCGTATGAGGCCCGAAATCAATTATCCATTTATTTCTTGATTTCTTGACGATGTCACTTGCATTTACCAAGGGAACGATAACATCGGCATTGGCTGGCGAACCGGCAGACGGATTCTCTATCATGGCGAGAGCCTCGTTCGCAGTTATGTCGAAGGCACCGCCTTTCTGTACACCAATAAAAGAAATACTTTCGTTTTCGCCTAGTTTATTCGCAATTGTCAGGTCAATGTCTGATGTAAGGTCGGCATGAATCGTTGCTACTGGCAATCCGTCCAGCGTCTTGAGATTCTCTAGCCCGCCGTCAAACCCGACCATAGAGATGCGCACCGCTGCTCCTTCGAGAATCCATTCGCGATCCGACCACGCCATGAAAATATCGCCGGTCTCCTTAATGCCTTTTAGGACTTCTCGGCTTGCGCCATCCCTAATCGAGTTGGTGGCCAGTAGGCCCGCTCGCTTAGCTTGCCCTGAATCAATGTGCTCACGTGCCTTTTCAAACCAATAACAGGCTAAATCCACGAACGCGGGAATCCGACCTTCGAAATGATGCCTCATTCGTTCTACGTAATCATCTCCGAGCTCTATTCTTTGATACTTCGCACCCAAGAAAGGCGGGTTGCCGACGATGACATCGACTGCCGGCCAGTCGACCGTTTCGGTTTGCGGGCGACCTGATAGGTCGCCCCTACAGGTTTCGCCGGTCGCGGGGGTTGCAAGCGGCGGCAGGATTGCGTCTTTGCAAACGATATTGTCTTCAAGCTCTTCCAGAATCGGCTCGGCGAATTCTTGACCGTAGCCGTTGTTGATGCGCCACTGTATATAGCCGATCCAGACGACGATGCTGGCGAGGGCCTGGGCGATGGGGTCGATTTCGATGCCGTACATCTGGCGCGGGTGCACTTCCCGCGTCGCCATTTGCAGCCCCGCCCAAAGCGGATGATGGATGACTTCTTTCTCCAGATCCATCAGCATCTGCAGGGAGACATAGAGGAAGTTGCCGCTGCCGCAAGCGGGGTCGAGCACGGTGGTTTCGCGGATGCGCTGCAAGATGCCATCGCGCAGTTTCAGCAGTTGGTTGCGGGCGTTGGTCTTGGCGCGGCCCGTCCCCGCGCTGTCGTAGCGTTCGCGGATGGGCGCGGCTTTCAGTTGAACAGAATCCCATTCGTAACGCAGGGGCTGCATCAAGACCGGTTCAACGATGAGCAGGATGTCTTCGCGCGAGGTGTGGTGCGCGCCGCGCTGACTGCGTTTGTTCGGGTCCAGGCTGCGTTCGAAAAGCGTGCCGAAGATGGACGGTTCGATAGATTCCCAGTTGAGCGCCGCCGCTTTCGCCAGTTCTTCTATCGCGTTTACCTGCAGGGTTTCGACGCCGACGACTTTGAAGAGCGTGCCGTTGAAGTAGGGGATGTCGCGCATAAACATGCTGCCACCTTCATTCATGGCGATGAAGAGATTCTGCACATACTGCTTGAAGGCGCCGGGCTTGCCGCGGGAGTGCTCGATTATGTAGCTGAAGATGCCCTGCGCCTCGCCAGGCATGGCGGGCAGCAAGCCGACATCTTCGGCGAAGAGGCAGAATACGAGTTTGGTCAGGAAGTAGGC
>JAPOYS010000049.1:11381-20861 GCA_026706455.1 Chloroflexota bacterium
GGCGTCGGCCGCCTCTTTGGTGACTTGCTCGGTGTTGCGGCCCGGGTGCAGGCGCTCCGGCGCGTGAAACAGGGCGCGCAGCCACTCCCAGGTCTCGGAACTGCTGGCGATTTCGCCATGGCTGAAGCGGTAGACGCGCTTTGCGGTATTGGGGAAGTTGCTATGGATTTCCCAATGGTTGAAATCGGTCACCACCAGCAGCGGCGGATTGTTCAGGTTCTCGCGATATTTGAGCAATTGGTCGTAGGCGGCATTGAGATCTTTGTATTTGTCAGCCGTCTTGTATTCGATGGCGAAGTGGTTTTCGTAATAGACATCGGCGAATCCATGCCCGTGACGCAGTTTGAGGGATGGCTCGAAAGCAAAATCTTCACCCGCCTCGGTCTTGCCAGCGGCGGGCATCTCGACGCCGACCAATAGGCAGACATCCAAAAAGTGCATTTGCGCGATTTGCCGCTCGCGCAGTGGCGGATTCGCCCACTTGTTGACGAATTCTTGCGGGGTCATTGTGGCTCTCTGTGCCCTCTGCGCCGGCGGGCTGTGCCCTCTGTGGCAAAACCAAAAAAGCTAAGGCACGACCCGGTGGTTCAGCATCTCGTTCAGCACGACGACCAGCCGCCGCAACTCCTCTTCCAGATCCTGGCTGATGCCGTCCTGGATCAGCGCCTCGCGGAAGAGATCGCGCGCTTCGCGGATATTCGATTGGCCCGCGCGCAACTGCTGTAAGCCGCTCCGCATCTGGACGCGAGCGTCGCTGCTGGCTGAATTGGTGTAATAATCGGGGAATTGCCAGCCGTACTCGGTGGCCGCGCGCTGCAAGCCGTTGATAAATTCCTGCGCCGATTCGATATGCTCGCCGGCCCCGCGATTAAGCAACTCAGCGATGCCTTCGCTCAGGCTGGGCTCCATGCTGAAGTCAAGCGAGTCGATATCGGTGTAACGCGCTTCGACCGCGTCGCGGCTGCTCGGCTGCGGGCGCAGCGATGTCTGCCGCGGCGACATGCCGGTGAAGATCGTGTAGAGCACGCCGACGCACATATTGTGCACATCCTTCATATATTGCTGCGGCGATTGCATGCGATCGTCATCTAGGCGGCGCGAGCTGTTGAAGTCGATGACTTTGAGATTAGCGCCGTCCCAATAGACATGCTCCAGCTTGTGATCGAGATAGACGATCTTGTTGGCATGCGCCAGGGCGAGCAGCTCGCTGAATTGCAGCGCCAGCGACAAGCCCTCCTCGCTCGGCAGGCGCCAGCGTTTGTTCGGCTGATTCGGCTTCATCAGATAAAAGAGGCTGTGATAGCGCGGCAGGTTTTCCAGCGCCAGGTAGGGCCGCCAGCCAGCGGCGGCGAAACGCGCCAAACTGTCGATGAAGCCGCGGACATCGCCTTGGAAGGATGTGATGTCGCCGGCGCGCGGCGCTTCTTCGCGGTCGGAGATGAAGCCGCAATCATAGAGCTTGACGACGTGCGCGCTATGCCACAGTCGCGTCAGGATATCGGCTTCGTTGCCGAAGGCGCGGTATTCCCACTGCATATCGCCGTTCGCGTCCAGATGCTCGGGCCGCATCACCTTGAAGGCGACGCTGCTGTTGGCGCGCAAGTCGACCGCGTCGAGCACGCGCGCGTAGTGGCCTAGGGCGAATGTATCAATGTAATTCTTGAGCTGATAAAGCTCCGAGAGTTGCGGCATAGGGCGTCCAGCCTGGTGACCGCCGCTTGCGGCAGCGCAAGGGCATAAGCACACAATGTACCAAAGGCCTTTGAGTTGAAACAGGGTAGTTTTGCCCCGCCGCCCGCTGACGCCATCTGTAGGGGCGAGCCGCCGGCTCGCTCTTACGAAATGTGACGGGATCCGACGGCCGCCGCCTGCTGATGCCGCATTCAACAAACTGCGCTTGCGGGCCTTTCATCGAATCGCCCCTACAGTCACACCTTTGCGCGGCTGTAAAATGACACCAGTCCTGCAACACGCGCCCAAAGGGATTCGCCTTGCGCTTCGCTATCATAGGCTTCGTTTGCCTACTGGCTTGGGGACGAGTCTTGAGCCAATCGCCGGCTGTCATTGACGCCGCCCGCCGTAGCGCCTTTCCCCTTCTGCTCGACGCGGCCGAGCCGAGCCACGCGCTGCTAGAAGATATCGAGACGACGGCTCTCGGCTGCCAGTTGATCGCTGGTACGCCATTGGCCGACCCGATCGAGGTTTATCGTCTCGATTTCACACTTGACGACGAGCCCTTCAGCGTGCGCGTTTCCGCAGATGGCTCGCTGGCGCAGCCCTGTGACGAGCGCTTCCCAAATCTGGGCGCGGGCGTGATCCCGGCTCGGCGGACACGGCTGGACGCCGACGGCGACGGCTTCGACGAGGCGGTCGACTCCTGCCCGTGGATCGCCGGCGTCTTTGCCAAAGAGCGAGCCGGCTGCCCCCAACCCAGCGGCGCTGACCGCGATGGCGACGGCAGCCCCGACGCGCGCGATCGCTGCCCCGCTCAAGCGGGGGCCGCGGCCGCCGATGGCTGCGCCCTGCTGCGCGATGAAGACGGCGACGGCTTACCCGACCATCTTGACGTCTGCAAAGCTGACTTCGGCCTAATCCGCGCCGACTTCGCCCGCGGCTGCCCGGCGGATGGCAGCGGGAGTTCCACGCGGCGTCGCGCAGCCGCCGACGTATGCCATGCCGTCGGCGACACGCCGATATATGAGGAGCGCGCGAATGACGCCGGCATCGTTGGCCAGCTCGGCGCGGCGATGAACGAGGAAGCAGGCGCGATCATCGGTCGGACGGCAGCGACGGACTGGTACCAATTGGCGAGCGGCTGGGTCAAGAGCGCCGGGCTGCAACTGACGGGCGCCTGCTACAATATCCCGCTTGTCAATCCAGCGCCCGGCGGCGCCACCGGCTGTTTCATGCGCCCGCTGGCTGATTTCGCCAACGTTCGTCAAGCGCCGGCCGGCAAGCAGATTTCGCGCTTACTCAGCCAGCAAAGCGTCGCCGCGCTCGGGCGAAGCTACGACGGAAGCTGGCTCTTCTTCCGCGAAGGCTGGGTCAACCGTTCCCTGCAAGAGCTGTCCGGCAACTGCGATCAACTCCCCGTCTTGGATCCGGCGCGCGCCGCGACCGGCGTCGTTCATCTCTGCCCGCCGGATTATCCGGGATTACTGCGCCCGCGCATCCATGTCGGCGAGAAGAACGCGCGCATCGCTTCCGTCAACTTGGCGAACCGCCTGCGCGCCGCTCCCGATGTTTCAGCCGCGCAAATTGGCGAGGTCCCGCCGCGCGCCATCCTTGACGCCGTGCTCGACGGTCCGGCTTGCAAAGCGCCGCATATCTGGTGGCAGGTCAAATATGACGGCTTCATCGGCTGGACGGTCGAAAGCGATGTCAACTTTAACTATTACTATCTGGAGCCGCTGACGGACGGGGACGCGGCTCCAGCTGGCCAGCGCGATCTGACGAATCGCTCGCCCGCGACGAACGAGCGGCCCGCCGCAAATCGCATCATCCACAGCGCCAACGCCGCCAGCCTCGACACCGTCAAGCTGCTGGCAATCGACGCGCCGCTTCGCCTCGCCTGGTCCCCGCGCGGCTCAGAATTGGCGGTCGTTACGGAGCGCGGCTCAGTCGCACGCTACACGCTTCCCGATCTCGCGCCCGTCACCACGCCGGCAGTAGCGCCGGGGACGCGCCCTGCGACCGCCATCGCCTACAGCCCGGACGCCAGCGCGCTGGCTATCGGCGACGCTGATGGCACGGTCACGCTAGTCAACCTGCGCAGCGCGCCTTCAGTCACGGACTCGGAGGTCCTCGGCGAGCTAGAGGGTCCCATTATCGCACTGGCCTGGGCGGGCGTCGGCGACAAGCTGGCGGCCATCAGCGGGGACGAGAGCCGCAAAATCACGCGCCTCGCCGGTTCGCTCAAGCTCTGGGACATCAATCCATCGGAGTCCGGGGAATTCCAACTTCAACTGCAGGTTCTCTTTCCCTATCCACTCACATCGCTCGCCTTCAGCGCCGCTGGTCGAATGCTGGCGGTCACGGGCGAATCGACCGCTGAGGCGCGCGCCGGCTTATGGATTTACGACGCTTCCGATGGCGAACTCTTGCATTCCAAAGCGCTCGCGCCCATGCGAGGTCTGGCGCGGGTCGTCGCCGCGCCCGATGCAGCCTTGGGCGATTTTGTCTATAGCAGCGGCGACAGCCTCTACCAGATCGATGTCGCCGCCGCAGCCGATACGCGCATTTACCACCAGGCGGGCATGTGGCTGCCGCATTTCAGTTTTCGGCGCCAGGTGATACCTGACGCGGAAGCGCTCCTCGCCCTCAGCACGCGCGCGCGAAATGGCGCGACAAGATTGCGCCTCACAAATGCCTTAAGCGCCTACGCGCCCAGCCACGCGTTGGCAATCACGTCAAGCGACTTCGCCTTCAGCCCCGCTGGCCGCGCGCTCGCCGTCGCCGAACGCGCGCAGGATCGCGTGCTTATTCTCGGCATAATCCAAGACTAGCTTCTGCCTGGCAGCCTGCGGCAACTGTGCTAGCATGACAAACGGATTCGCTCACTGCGCGACAAGGCGCCCGAATGCCACAACCATTGACCGTCATGCCCATCTGCGCGCCGGTGCGCGATAGGTCCTTTGACCTGATCGCGACGCTGCAAGACAGTCTGAAGGCGGCTGCGATAGGCCTTCAAGACGGCGATGTGCTGGCGATCTCCAGCAAATACGCCGCCATCGCCGCGGGCCGCATCGTCAAACTTGATGAAGTGGAAGCATCGACGCAGGCGCGAAGCTTGGCCGACCGTTTTCAGATGGACGCCGCCATCGCCCAGCTCGTGCTGGAAGAAGCCGAGCACATCTTTGGCGGCATCTCGCTCGGCTTTCTGCTGACAGCCAAGGGCGGCGTGCTCTCGCCCAACGCCGGGCTCGACCGCTCCAACATCCCCAGCGGCCAAGCCGTGCTTTTGCCAGAAGCGCCATTTGAACTCGCCGAATCTTTGAGAGGCGCCTTGCAGCAGTCCTATGGCTGCCGCATCGGCCTGATCTTGACCGACAGCTGGCTGATGCCGGGGCGCTACGGGACAACCGGCATCGCCATCGCCATGGCCGGCTTCCAGCCGATCAGGGACGAGCGCGGAAAAGCCGACCTCTTCGGCAACGCAATGGCTGTCACCCAAATCGGCGTGGCCGATGCCCTGGCCGCCTGCGCGCAGATCGTCATGGGCGAGCGCGCCGAAGCGACGCCCTTCGCGCTCGTGCGCGGCGCCGATATCGAATTGAGCGATGCGCCGCTCGCCGCCAACGCCGTATCGATACCCTGGCGCCACTGTATCTATATTGAGTCGCTCACGCTTGGCTTGATCCCCGCTGAGGCTGGCGCGGTCGCCTCCTGGCAGGCTTGAGCCAGACGGCGACGGGCCGCGCGAAACCGCCCAATATGGCGCCCGACTCGCCTTGTGCAATTTGGACAGACTTGAGCGAAAAGCGCGCCAGCGCCTTTGACATCGGCTTTAGCCCGGCTTACACTTAGGATGTACGAAGCAGGGCGACGTCCAAAATGCACAGAGCGATTCTCGTACATAGATTCTCCATCAATAACGCGGAGCGGCTGAGTTAGTCGCGCCGCGTTTTTGCTTCTATAGCGGACGTCGCGTTGAATAGAAGGGAATGAGATGGACGCAAGCATGATCAATAAGATTCAAAAGGCGGGGGAGTACGCCAGCCAGCCGGAACGCGCGACTTTCACCAGCTTGACGGTGCGCTTCCACGGCGCCAACAGCAGCTATGTCATCCGCCTCGACGCCGCCGGCTGGTCCTGCACCTGTTCGGGCTTTCAGAAGTACGCCATTTGCCCGCATATCATGGCGCTGGAGAACTTGTTCAAGCCGATGTTGAAGCGCCGCCCCCTGCCCTACGCGCCGGGGCAGAACATCGTCAGCGATGTGGAAAAGGCGAAACGTTATTCCGGTGAGGTTGATCGCATTCGGCTTGTCAGCTTTGAATGCAGCTTTGAGGGCTATAACAAGACGCACCGGGTCACTTACGATGAAGGGCGCTGGACGAGCACCGCCTCCTTCTTCGCGCAGCGCGGCGTTTGCAGCCACACGATGGCGCTGGAGAAGATTCTCAAGGGCTTGGTCGAGCCGGCGCGCGCGCAGCCGGCGACGTGATTTTCAACGACGTACCGATAAGGGCGACTCAAGGGTCGCCCCTGCATTTGCGCATGGGCGGGCGACTCACCGAGTCGCCCCTACGTTTTCCACGCTTTGCAGGGTCTGTTCGGCTCCGCCAGTGGCTGACCCAAGGGCGAGGACTTGTAGCGGAATCGTAGAAAACGAAAGAATTTGGAGCGACCTTGGCTCAATTTGAAGCGACCGCTTCTGTTTCCCCCTCGCCTTCCGCCTCCTCTACTTCCAGGCGCGGATCGCCGGGCGCCACCTCGAAAACCGCCTGCCAGGGCGCATAGCGCGTATAGGTCTGATCGCGAGTGACCAGAACCCCGGCGCTATCGTAGACATTGCGATAGACCCAGACATCGGCGCCATCAGCTGCGTAGTCGATCTGGCGCGTCTGCCCGCTGTACAGATCCTCAGCTTCTACATATTTGTCTTCCGGCGCGGGCACAATATCGCGGATGACGGGGCTCTCCACGACGGTGGTCCAATGGCGCGTGCTATAGATGCGGAATTGCAGGGCGTCCCGCGCGCCCAGGTAGCTGCTCTCGATCAGCAAGTGATGAGGACTGTTGTTCTGGAAGCGCAGGTCAATTTCCGGCTGCCAGATGGCGGCGTCCAAGCCCGGTCCCGCGCCCGCGTATTCGTAATAGCCGACGCGATAGCCATGGCTGTTGCGCTCGGTGATGGCGTAACCGCCCTTGTAAGCGGCGCGGAACATCGTCGTGCTGACCTGGCAGATGCCGCCGCCGATGCCGGTGACGGTGGCGCCGCCCAGAATCACACTGCCGTCCAAGTAACCCGCTTCCGCTGTGATATCGCCGAGATGCTGGTTGAATGAGAACTCCTCGCCCGGCGCGATGATGATGCCGTTCAGCACCCCAGCGCCGAGAGCGATATTGTGGCGTCGGTTCGGCCAGGAGCCCCAGAAATAGGTGGTCGCCTCAGCTACCAATTCGGTGATCCCCAGTTCCGCCGCGCTCAATCCTTCGTGAAAGCGCGGCAAGACCGGCTCGAAAGCCATTGCCACGCGCCGATTAAGCGGGTCGAAGATGGCCGCCTCCAGCCGCCTGATCGTCTCCTCGACATTTAGCTTCCGGCCAGTGGATGATGGCGAGATCGCGCTCAACCGCCCGCTCGCGGGGTCAAAGTCGAATAGTCCGTCGACCGCTGGCATGGACAGCGCCGGCGAAAGCGTCGCCATATAGCGCTCCAACGCGCTTAAGTCCAGGTCGACTTCGTAGCGCCTCGCGTCTCCGTCTACCCGCAGGCTCACCGCCAGCGCCGCCAGGATCAGGTCTTCGCTGATTACCCAGGGCCTGAGCAGGGCGCCATTGCGGTCCGTTCCCACGAGGTGCAGCGGCGTGGACAGCGCGGCGTCGATCAAGCCGACCGCTTCATCCACATTCCATTGGCGCGGCGGGCTCTCGTGGATGATCAGCGCGATCTCCCGTTCGCCGTCCTGCGACCGCAGCGCTGACGACAGAGCCGCCAAGGCCGCCTCGATATCCAGCGCCCGGCCCGTTAGGCCCTCCTGCTTGCGGACGGTCGTTCCATTGATCTGCAATGTAGCGTCGCGCCGCTCGACATGTATCTCCGCCGCCAGCCGCTGCAAGTAGGCGCGCGCGATTGACTGATCGAAGCTGAGCTTGGCTCGAATATCGACGCCTGCAAACCAGGCATCGGCTTGTTCGCGCAAGCTGCGCCGGCTCTCGTCGCCGCGCCCAATGCTGAAGGCGCGCTTGACCAGCTCGTCAACGGGAACGGAGAGACCGAGTTCCTCCGCCATCGCCGTCCACCTGCGCTCGCCGTCACGAAAGGTGTAACCGGTTTCTGTGAGATTCTCGAACCGATGAGTCAGCGCCGCCGCCGCTTCAGCGCGCGTCAGCCCGCCGACATCTAGACCGCCGACGCGGACGCCGGGCACGATCCGATCTTGCACGGCGATCTGCAAAGCCAGAGCGCCGGCGATCAGCAGCAGGCAAAGCAGCGTCAGCGTTATGAAAGCAAGGATGGCCAGTCGCAGCAGCCGAACCAGCCATGGTCCTCTTGGCGGCGGATAGGGTTTGGGAGACATCGCCAGGCTCGAAAGCGTACCCCGCAGGCGACGCGCCTAATTTGGTGTCAAAGTCTTGACGACATGCTGGGGCATCGGCTTCGGCTCATCGCCGCAGGAGGTCAAGCGCGGCGTGGACATGCGCGTTCCGACATCGGCGCTGTGGCGGCTGCCCAGCCCGTCGTGGAAGCTGACGCGCTGAATGCCCGCGCCCAGGTCAGTGACCGCCTGCAAGCGCAGGTCCTGCAAGCCATAATTTCGCGTCCGCTCGCGGATGACGGCTTCGGCCGCGCCAGCTGCCAAATGCGCCGCTTCGTGCAAAGCGTGGCCCGCATAGCAGCCGCGCCCGCGATACTTATGCGTCAATACGTAGCCGGCGCGATGATTCATCAGCAGGCTCTCGATATCGCCGGGATCAAGATGGCCGTAGACGACGCCTTGCGGAAATGCGATGAGCGTAGCCGCCATGCGATGCCCGCCGATATGCGTCGTCTGCCAGACGCGGTCCGCGCCCGCCTGCCGCGCCAACTCTTGATACACCGGCGCCCCGTAAGCCGCGCAGCAGGGGTCGTGCCGACCGTTGGTGCAGACGGTATAGAGCTCGTCGATTTGCGTCAAATCGCGTCCGTCGACGTGCGGGGCGCCCGGCGCGGAAAGACTGGCGATATCAAGCGCAAGCAAGTCGCGATAGTCATCCAGCTCAGTGTGGTAGATCTCGGGTTCATCTTGGTTCGTGAGGGCGATGTAGAAGTTCTTCCCGTCGCCCTGCGGTCGGCGAATGAACAGGATTTTCGCGCGCGGCGTCGCCCCCAGATGCTGCAGATAAGGCGCGAACTCGCCGGCGCTGCTGGCCGTTTTGACCGCGCTGCCGCGCCAGCCGCCGTAATCGGGCAAATTGCTCTCGATGAGGAAGAAGATATCAGCGGGCTTGAAGGTGCCGGCCAGAGATTTGTCCAAGGCGCGCGATTCCTCGGCGCAGGTCATCGTCATTTGCATGAAGATTACGCTTTCTTATAGTAGTCAGCTTAGCCTCAAGTCTACCATGACCAGCGCGGGAATGGTACGCAGGAGCGACGCACAGTTTTTCACCGATTCAGTGAGGATGCGGAATTCGCTTCTGGGAGCCGAAGGCGGGCGACTCGACGAGACACGCCGACCAGTCGCTGGCGGCGGGGCGGGCGAACCAAGGCTCGCCCCTACAAGGCTTGTCCGGTAGTGTGTCAAAGTGCGGTTGTTTGAGTAGTTTATGTCTCCA
>JAPOYS010000063.1:0-12120 GCA_026706455.1 Chloroflexota bacterium
CTTGAAGCCTTCCTTGCCGACGAAGAAGGGATTCTGCGTGCTGAGGTAATCGCCAAAGCCGCTCGTGAAGGCGGCGACCTTCTCCGGACCCAGCCGCGACCAATAACCAGCCATCCACTCCAGCGCCGCCACATTGGCTGGGTCGTTCGCCGTGATGGTCCCGCTGTCTTCGTCATACAATCCCCCGCCGAAGACGTGCGCCCACCAGGTGAGATTGGCCGGCAATAAGCCAACGCGTTCGATATTGCCATCGCTGTCGATGATCTCGAAGGCTTGCGACACCTCGTCAAGCTCGGCGATGCTGGTCGGCGGCGCGCTGACGCCCAGCTCCTCAAGCGCCGGCGGCGAGAAGGCGAGGACGCGCGCGTTGCTGGTGCACATCAGCCCCCAAAGCTCGCCGTTATACCACCAGTTGTCCCATAGCTGCGGGAAGTATTCGGAGCCGTCGATGCCAGCCGCTTCCGCGTAGGCGGTCAATGGCGTCAAGGCGCCCTGCGAGGCGATCTGCACCAGTTGATGCAGCCAAACAGCCGAGACGACATCGGGCGGGTTGCCGCCCGCGATCGCCGTCAGCACCTTTTCGTATTGTCCGAATACTGTCGTCATATTGACGTAGCTATTTTCGTGCTCTTCATTGAATTGATCGACCAGGGCTTGCAGCGCGTCAAACTCGAAGCCGCTCCAGCCCGTCCAATAATTGAGGAAAGCCTGCTCTTGCGCGTAGGTCAAGCCGGCTGGCATCGCAGATATCGCCGCTGCCGTGCCCGCCGCCATACTCGCCCGCAGGAAATCCCGTCGTGAAACTTTTCTCTCGCTCATAACCCTCTTCCCTCCTACCTGAATCTTCAGTCTGTTAACGTCTCCGCAACGTTTGCGCTGCCGCCACAATGCAGCAACCAAAGTCGATTATGGCTTGAATTCTTCGCTTTGTCAAAATGACCCCGCGCATGGGACAATAAGGGTATCTGATAGCCTAGCCGAAGGGCCATTTCGTGAACGTGAAACTGGGTATGGAAGTATTTCTTGAGTCGCGTGTGGATCTGGTCGCCGGCTTGCGAGTCGGATTGCTGGCTTGCCCCAGCAGCGTCGATGCCGAGTTGCGCGGCAGCGTCGAGCGCCTGCGGGGGCATCCGGCGATCAATCTGGTCGCGCTCTTCGGTCCCGAACACGGCATCCGCGGCGACGCCCAAGCCGGCAGCGTCGTCGCCTCCGCGGTCGATCCGCAGAGCGGGCTGCCCGTCCACAGTCTGTATGGAGAGACGCAATCGCCGAGCGCCGCCATGCTGCGCGGCTTGGATGCCATCGTCATTGATTTGCAAGACGCCGGCGTCCGCTTCTACACTTTTTTGGCGACGACACTCTACGTAATGAGCGCGGCAAAGTCAGCGGGCGTCGCGGTCATCGTGTTGGATCGTCCAGCGCCGATCAACGGGGTTCGCGTCGAGGGTCCAGTTCTTGATTCTGCCTATACGTCATTTGTAGGTCCTTACCCGCTGCCCATCCGCTATGGCCTGACCATCGGCGAATTCGCGCGGCTTGCCAACGACCGCGAAATCGGCTGCGACCTGACCGTGATTCCGCTGGCGGGCTGGTCGCGGCAGATGTGGCTTGACGAGACGGGACTGCCCTTCATCCCATCGTCGCCCAACTTGCCGACCCTGGACGCTGTGACGCTCTATCCCGGAACCTGCTTGATCGAAGGCACAAACCTGTCCGAGGGAAGAGGCACGACCCGCCCCTTTGAATACATCGGCGCGCCCTGGCTTGACGCCGAGTCCTTAGCCGAGGAACTGAACGACCTGACGCTGGCTGGGCTTCGCTTCCGCCCGGTTTATTTCGTGCCGACCTTCAGCAAACATCAGGGCGAGCTCTGTGCGGGCGTTCACGTCTACGTGACGGAACGCCAATCATTACAGCCTGTCGAGGCGCTGCTGCATGTCCTGGCGACGGTCAAGCGGCGTTATCCGAATGACTTCGCCTGGCGTCAGCCCTGGCAGGCAGGGTCGCGCCCGCCTGTCGATCTGCTCTGGGGCAGCGATGGCTTGCGCCGACACATAGACGCAGACGAACCAGTCGAGGCGCTCATCGAGAGTTGGCAGCCTGCGCTTCGCGACTTCGAGCGATTGCGCGCGGATTATCTTCTGTATCGCTGATGGCGCAGCCAGATGGTCACGCGACCACAATCAACTCCTGCCAGCCGTTGGTCAGCTTCTCGCCGCCGCCGGGCCTGGCCACCACCACATCCTCAACCCGCGCCGAGTAGCTGTTGATCTGCATGATGCTCGGCTCAATCGTGAAGAGCATGCCTTCTACGAGCGGCGTCTCATCGCCCTTGGTCAGGAAGGGCGGCTCGTGCACATCCATGCCGATGCCATGCCCAAGTCGGTGACGGAAAGCCTCCCCGTAGCCGGCCTCCTCAATTACCTGACGCGCCGCGCTGTCGGCGTCCGTGGTGGTCGCTTCGCCCGCTTTCAGCGCCGCGACGCCAGCCGCCTGCGACGCCATCATCACATCGTAGACGCGCTGCGCTTCGGCGTCCGGCTCGCCGAAAAAGACCGTGCGCCCGAAATCATAGCACCAGCCCTCATAGATGCCGCCGAAATCGAAGAGGATGGACACCGGCGGGTCGAGCGTCCGGTGCCAGCTTGCCATCCGCGCCCCGAAGAGCAAGGGGTGCTTCGGTCCCGAGTTGTAGAGCGAGGTCGTGAAGGATTGGCCCAGCGAGCCATGCTTGCGCAATTGGTAATTGACCTCTTCGACGATCTCCAGTTCGGTCATGCCGTGGCGCAGCGCCGCCAGCGTATCGGCAAATGCGGCTTCTGTGATGCGCCCAGCCGCCTGCATCAACTCAATGTCCGCTTGCGTCTTGATGACGCGCATGGGGCGCAGCAGCGCGGTCGCTGAGAGGAAGGTCGCGCCTGGCAGCAGCGGCTGCAAATGGGAGACGGTTTCGCCGGTGGCAAAGTCGCTGATCGCCACCCGCGGATTCGCCGGCAAACTGAAGCCGTCGAGGATGCTCTTAACCATCTCGGCTGGTTCGTCCCAGTCGCCGAGGACGCGGATGTCGATGCCTTCCATCTGACCCAAGCCGCCGAACTCGGCGGTCATGCGCGGCAAGGGCAGCACCGGTGCCTGATGCGGACTGATCCAGGCGCCCTCCAGCCAGTCGCCGGGATGGATGGTATTGCCGTAGTTGGGGAAGTCGCGCGGGACGCCGGTCAAGTATTGCAGGTCGGAAGATGGCGGGAAGAAGGCGAGATCGGCCTGCTCGGCGAGGATCTCTTGAAATTGCTGCAAGCGGTCGCTGGACATGGGCTACTCCTTTTGACTGTCAGTGAATATGCTGATCTTAACGTGATTCCGCAAAAATTACAGCTTGCTGAGGTGATTTGGTGCGTGAGGTCTCATCCGCTAAAATCGACTGCGTTGGGGAGTGGCTAACTAGGTGGATATGTCTCTGAGTCGAGTGAGACGGGCGAGCCAAGGCTCGCCCCTACAAAGCTCCAAAATAGGGAGAACACAGAAGGCGCAGAGATTTTTGACAAGATCGCAGGCAGCTTATATCCTCAACAATAGACACTCCCTTGCGTTGTCCGCGTTTGCGAATTCGTCTCGATGTACCAAGCGATTCTCTTCGACCTTGACGACACCCTGTTCAGCTTGCGAGGCTGCGAAGCGCAGGCGCTGCAGCGGACCCTGGATGAGGCGCGGTTGCTCGCGCGTTTGCCCATCAACTTTGCTGAACGCTACGCAGCCATTAGCTCCGCGTATTGGGCCGCGCGGACTGCGGATGGCTATACGCAATACACCCGCGAACAGGTCATTGAACTGAGTTGGCGCGACTTTCTGTCGCATCATGGACTGGATGCGGCATTGTCCACTGGGCTGGCCGACCGGTTTTGGGCGGCTTTCTGTCAATCGGCCGTGTTCAATCCCGGCGCCCGGGAAACGCTTCGGCGCTTGTCGCTGTCCTATAGGCTTGGAATCGTCACCAACGGCTACCTTGATTCTCAACGCGGACGGCTCAATGCGGCGCGCTTGCTGCCGATGCTGGAGGTCGTTCTGATCTCTGAGGAGGTCGGCGTCGCCAAGCCGGACCCGCGGGTATTTGAAATGGCGCTGTCAAAGTTGGGTTTGCCCGCCGACGCCCTGCTTTACGTCGGCGATTCGATTGCGTATGATTATCAAGGCTGCCACGCCGCCGGCATAGACTTTTGCCACTATTGTCCGCCGCCGCGGGAAGACGCAGAATCGCCGCCGGTCAAATTCCGCATCAGCCGCCTGGGTGAATTGACGGATCTGCTTTCGCCGGAAGCTTAGCTCACACTGGAATCTCAGTAGTTCCTACATAAAATTAGAAATTGTAGGGACGACTCGGTGAGTCGCCCTCTCCGCAACCTGTATCTGTTCATGCGGGCGAGCCACCGGCTCGCCCCTACGAAGATTCGATTATTTTGATGCTGTAATCATTCTCATTACTTTCTTGGTGTTACTTCTGCTACTCGGTGATCGTCACCTTCGACAAGCCCCGCGGTTTATCCACCTCGTAGCCGCGGACGAGCGCCTGCTGCAGGGCGAAGATTTGGCCCGGCATCACCGCGAGAATCGGGCTAAGCCACTCAGGCGTCGACGGTATCGTCATGGCTTGCGCGCCCTGGCTGAGCAGGTCGCTATTGTTGCTGATGATCAAGGTCTCGGCGCCCAGTTCATTGAGCCGCTGGCACATGTCGACCATGCCCGCCAGATTCTTGCCGTGCGGCGACACGAGGATGACCGGATGCCCGCGGTCGATGGCGGCGATGGGACCGTGGCGGAAATTGGCTTCGCTATAGCCTTCGCTGGCGATATAACTCAATTCCTTGACCTTGAGGCTGATCTCGCAGGCGGTGGAATAATTGAATCCGCGCCCCAATGTGACCAGACGATCGATGTAACGATAACGCTGCGCCCAGCCAGCGATCCCGTCGCCGAGACGAATCGCCTGCGCCGCGAGCCGGGGCAGGGCGCTCAGATCCTTCCCCAGCGCGTCGCTCGCCGCCAGCGCGCTCGTCAGCATGGCGATGACGGTCAGCTGCGCGGTATAGGTCTTGGTAGCGGCCACGCTTAGTTCTCGCTCGGCCAGCAGCGGCAGATGATACTTGGCCGTCTGCGCCAGCGGCGAGTCCTCAAAATTGGTGATCGCCAGCGTGAGCGCGCCTTGCTGATTGGCGTCGCTCAATACCGCCCGCACATCCTCCGCCTGCCCCGATTGCGAGATGCCGACGACCAGCGCTCGGGACAAATTGGGCGGCGTCTCGTATACGGTGTGCAACGATGGCGTGGCGAGCATCACCGGCGTTCGCAGCAGCCCGCCAAACATATATTGCGCGTAATGCGCGGCGTTGTCGGAGGTGCCGCGCGCGGCGATGCAGGCGAAGGCCGGATTGAAGTCGCGGATCGCGGCGGCCACCGCTTCGGTCAATGCCTTGCCATCGTTTAGCAGCCGTTCAATGACGGCCGGTTGCTGCGCGATTTCCTTTTGCAGGTGCATAAAACGCTTGCCCTCTAGTCTTCTAAAGGTCGATAGTTCAGGCCCAGCGCGTCGAGGCAGGGCCGATGCGCTCGCAGCCGCGCTGTCAAGTCATCGTAATCGCGATCAGCCGGATGGTTCCAGAGGACGTCGGCGATGGCGATGGCGCGCGGGAACGCCATGTACTCCACGTGGCCCGCCCGCGGAATGTATTCCGTCCAGATATTGCCTTGCCCGCCCAGGATATGATGCCGCTTGTCTTCGGCGATATCGTCTGGAATCACATCAAATTGCCAAACTTGCGGCAAGATTAATGTACGAGCGATCGCCGGCGGTTCGCGCGTCCAATCTTCGTGCTGATAATAATCGAGGTAACAGTATGTGTTTGGCGTCATGACGACATCGTGCCCGGCGTTGGCGGCGGCGATTCCGCCATCGCTGCCGCGCCAGCTCATGACGATGGCATTGGGCGCCAAGCCGCCTTCCAGGATCTCGTCCCAGCCGACCAGCACGCGTCCTCGTTCATTGAGCCAGCTATCGATTTGACGAACGAACCAGCTTTGCAGTTCATTTTCATCAGCCAGCCCTTCGGCTTTGATGCGCGCTTGACATTTGGGGCAAGCCGCCCAGCGTTCCTTTGGCGCTTCGTCGCCGCCGACATGGATGTAGATCGATGGAAATAGTTCGAGGACTTCCGCCAGCACATCTTGCAAGAAACTAAAGACTTCGTCCTTGCCAGCGCAAAAGATGTCATCGGCGATGCCCCAGGTTCGGCGCACTTCATAGCCTGCGCCGATGCAGCCCAATTCCGGGTAGGCCGTGAGCGCGGCGACGGCGTGACCGGGCATTTCAATCTCCGGCACGACCGTGATGCCGCGTTCCGCCGCGTAGGCGACGATCTCTCGCGCCTCTTCTTGCGTGTAGAATCCGCCGTAGGGCTGGCCGTCCCATCGTTGCGGATCGGACGGAAGTTGCGTTTCCGCGCGTTTGCTGCCGATTTCGGTCAGGCGCGGATACTTCTTGCTCTCGAGCCGCCAGCCCTGATCCTCCGTCAAATGCCAGTGAAATGTATTGAATTTGTAGAAAGCCATCGCGTCGATAAGCTTCTTGATGAAATCGACTGGAAACATGTGGCGGCCGACATCGAGATGCAAGCCGCGCCAGCCAAAAGCAGGCGCGTCGTTGATGATGACACAGGGAATCGTCCAGGCGATCCCGGTTTGCGGCGCGTCGGCAAGGATCTGCGGCGGCAGCAACTGCCGTAGCGTCTGCATCGCGCGCAGGAAGCCGTGCCGGTGGCTCGCGCGCAAAGTGACTCGTTCGGGCGCGACATCAAGCGCGTAGGCTTCGTCCGCCATTTCATCGTCTGCCGCGACGAGCACGATGGCGTTGTGGGCATCGCTGAGAATGTCATCATCCAAAGGATGCGCGGGCAGATCAAAGCTGGTTGCCGGTCGTAGGTAGCGCGCCAGCTGCTCGGCTATTTCGCCTTCATGGGAGAACAATCGAGTATGCGCGTTGAGGGTAAATTCGCCAGCCTGCCGTTCCACCTGCTGCGGCTGCGGGAAGAGTGTGAGTTCTGGCATAGGTTCTTCGTCCTGTCTCTGTCGAGCTCTTAGATGTCATCCAGCGAGATAACGGCGCTGAGGTTCTGCGGTCGGTCGGGGTTGCAGCCCTTAATAATGGCGCGATAATAGGCGAGCAACTGCAAAACGGGAAGATAAAGGATGGGCGAACAGCCGCTGAGCTGGTCGGCCGGCAGCGAAATCTCAGGCGCCAAGCCAGTCGATGATTGAGCGATCGCCAGCGGACGCGCGCCCATCTCGCCCATTTCGCGCAGAACGCGGATTTCCTGTTTCGCTGGCAAGGGCGAGATCAAGCCAATTACCAGGCTGTCTTCGCCCGCCATCGACATGGGACCATGACGAAACTCCAGCGTGTGGTAGGCCTCGCTGTAGGATAGCGACATTTCCTTCATTTTGAGCATGGCTTCACAGGCGATGCCGTAAAGGGCGCCGGAACCTAGAAAGAAGAACTTCTCGATGGCGGCGTCTTCCGCCAGTGACCGCGCCAGGTCGCTGTAGCTCTCAAGCAGGTGGCGGCAGAGCTCCGGCAGCGCGCTCCCCGCGCCCAAGTCTTCGCCCGCAAGATGGGCTGCCATCTGTTGGATGACGAGCGCCATGCTGCTGAAGGAGCGGGTCTGGGCGACGCTTCGCTCTTGGGCGGCGTCGATGGCGATCGCGAGGTCGGCTGCAAGCGCGAGCGGGCTGGCGCTGTCGCAGGTGACTGCGACGACGCTTCCGCCGATGCGGGCTTTGAATTGCTCTTGCGCGCGAACCGTCTCGGTCGTCGTGCCAGAGCGCGAAACCGCAATCATCAAGGTTCTGCGCCCGGGCAGGCAGATCGAATCGCTGCAGAGCAAAAGCTCCGACGCTGGGCAGGCGAGCGCGTCAACGCCAGCGCGCCGCAGGAGACGAGCGGCGGTCAGCGCCAGATAATAGGTCGAGCCGCAGCCGGTCACTATGACTTGATCCGGAGCCGCGTCCGTCCACAGCGCTGCGAAAGCCCCCCGCCGTTCAGCAAAGGCGGACAATGCCACTGACCAGATTTCAGGTTGGCTCATGATTTCGCGGAATGTATGCTGCCCACCGGCCATGCAACGCTCCTCAGACGCGTTTGTCTCCCAACCATTCTAGCAGAGAGTCTCACTGGTCGCCGCCTGGTGATTCGGCAGCAGATTCGTAGAAGATCAGTGTTATACTGGCGCAGTTGTTTCTGATGCAAAACTAGTGGCAGGATGGACCTGAGGTGCCTCGCATACTGATTGAAAACAGCCGCGCCTGGCAGGAAGACGCATTTGTCGATGGGTCTACGCTCATCCTGCGCGATGGTCTGGTCGCTGGCTTGGCGCCCGCCGGAGAGGTTGCGTCTGAGCCGGGCGATCGCTGGCTGGACGGGCGCGGCGCCTTCTCTCTGCCCGGCTTCGTCGATGTCCACATGCACGGCAGTGTCGGCTGTGACGTGATGGATGGATCGCTCGCCTCCTTGCGAAATGTATCCGACTTCCTGGTTCGGGGTGGCGTTACCAGCTTCCTCGGCACAACCATGACCGATTCCGCAGCGCGCATTGAGGCGGCGCTGGGCGCGATGACCAGCTTCGCTGAAGTCAGCGGCGCGCCCTTGCTCGGCGCGCATATCGAAGGACCCTATCTGAACGCGGACTATCGCGGCTCGCAGCCGGCCCTGCATCTGCGTGCGCCTCGGCCTGGGGAATACTTGCCTTGGCTGGAGACCGGCGTGGTCAAGCTGATCACCATGGCGCCGGAACTGTCTGGCGGCGAGCGCTTGCTGCAAGATGCGCTGGCGCGCGGCGTCGCCGTTTCCATTGGACACAGTGGCGCCGCCTACGAAGCGGCCGCGCGCTATTTCGCGCGGGGCGCCAGCCAGGTCACGCACACCTTTAACGGCATGGCTGGCATACATCATCGACAGCCGGGCATTTTCCTTGCCGCGCTTGAAAACCCGGGCGTTACCTTTCAAATTATTCCCGATGGCGTGCATGTGCATCCGGCGGTGCTGAGAATGCTGCTGCGGCTGGCCGGCGCAGAACGGGTCGCCGTGATAACCGATGCGATGCAAGCGACCGGGCTCGGCGACGGCGACTATGCCTTGGGCGATGTCTTCGTAATCGTGCAAGGCGGCGAAGCGCGGACTCCGGCCGGCGGCTTGGCGGGCAGCACGCTGACGATGGCGCAGGCCTTGAAGAACATGATGCGCTTTTGCGATCTTTCGCTGGCGGAAGCGCTGCCCATGCTGACGCGCGTCCCGGCGCGCTCGATTGGCATGTATCCGCAGAAGGGCTCGCTCGCGCCTGGCGCGGATGCCGATGTCGTCCTCTGGGATGAAGAAGCCGGCGTACTGGCGACTGTGATCGGCGGCGAGCTGGCTTATCAGGCTGATGGCGCATGGTCTGCGGCTACTGCGGGAGGCTGAGCCACCGCTGCCAATGTGAGCAAGCGGACAGCGACATCCGCGTGTTTCTCGCGCGGGGCGGGCGTCCCTTTGACATCATGCCGCTGCCCAGCGCTCCCAAACGGGCGACGCCTCCGCAAGTCAAGCGCCGCGAACGCCGGGCGCTGCAGCGGCACCAGCGCGAATGGCATCGGCAGTTGGCGGCTCGTTATGGCGAGCGCTGCGCCAATTGCGGCGCGGCTGATCGTCTCGTGCTGGATCATGTGATGCCCATCGCCAGAGGCGGCCGCTCGCAGTTGGACAACTTGCAATTGCTCTGCGCGACCTGCAATCGCATCAAGGGCGCGCTGATGATTGATTGCCGCTCGTTTATACATCCAGAATGAAGCGAGCCGGCGGGCTGAGCCTCGACAGTGTGGCGCCGCCGAGATGAGCTTTCTGGTTCACCTGCTGTTCGTTGCGCCGGCGCGTGAAATAGGAATGCAAAGCATAACGTGGCCTGTCGGTATGGTTGGAGGTGCCGGCGTGCCACAGGTGCGAGTTGAAAACGACGACCGTGCCCGCCTCGCCGGTCAGCAGTATTTCATCCGGGTGCTTCGCCCAGGGATTTTCCATGACGTCGTCCGGGACTTTGCCGGAACGATGCGTGCCTGGCACGACGCGGGTGGCGCCGTTCTCGGGCCTGAAGTCCACCAGCAGCCAGATCGAATTGCAGACTTGAAAGTCGCTTGGATCAACGCCGGCGCCCCAATCGGCGTGGAACGCTTGCATGCCAGCGCCAGGCAACGAGGCGCGCCCGTTGAGCGATGACAGCTTAAAGTCGCCTGCGAGCACATGGTTCATCGCCGCCAGGACGCGCGGATGGGTGAAGCAGATTTCGAAGAGCGGATCTTTGTCCACCAGATTGGACAAGCGAAGGGCGCCTTGCTCCTGATGAAATTCGACGCCGGCTTCGTCGCCTTCTTCCGCCAATAGCTGCTCGACCCGCTCGCGCATAGATCTGACCTGCGCCGGCGTCATGACCCCGGGCAGCGGCAGGTAGCCGTGCTCGTCTAGGTATTGCTTCTCGGCTTCGCTTAAGGTCGTGGCTGTGACGCCGAGCGCTGAGAGCGCCGTCCGCATGTCCATGAGAAAACCCCTTACTCTTATGACTTAGCAATTAGACTACTGCTGTCGCGCAATCGCCAGTGATTCGCATGGATTCGAATAGCAGTCGCATTTCTTTCAGCTACTTGTTATACTGTAGCGCGTTTTAACGCGGAGTCGCGACAAAGGGTCGTGATGACGTGTTTGTTCGGAAACCTGAGTTGCAAGGATAGGAGTGATCCATGAAAGTCAAAGCAGGAATTCTTATTTCGATTCTGGTCTTGCTGACCGGCGTCTTCGGCGTTTCGGCGCAGGACACCTTCTTCGGCATGACGGCGGAAGATCTCTTTCCGATTCCCGAAGTCGCCGAGACCGAGCTGGAGCAGACCCTTGCCTTTGAGGCGCTGCTGAACGCCGATATCCCTGACGGCCACGCCCTGGGCGAGGGCAAGACGATCACCTTCGGCGTGCTGGGCCAGGGTTCGCGCGGCGGCATCTCCGGCACGATCTACTTCTGGCGCAACGCTTTTGAAGCGGCCACTGGCGCCGAGCTCGAGATCGTCGAGATCCCCTACAATCAGCTGGGCACGACCATTCCAGCCGACTTCCTGACCGGGCAGTACACCTACGATGTCTTCATCGGCGCCTCCTGGCAATATGGCGATTGGATCAGCAACGGCTGGATCCAACCGATCGACCAGTGGATCGGCGATGAGCGCTTCGCTCATTGGTCGCCGGATGACACGGCGCCCGCTTTCCGCGCGCTGCTGCAATGGGGCGGCGAGACCTACGGCACGCAGATGGATGGCGACGCGCAGCTGCTCTACTATCGCCATGACATCCTCAGCGATCCCGAATGGCAGGCGGCTTATGAAGCCGAGGTCGGCTCGCCGATGCCCTACCCGATTGTGACCTGGCAGGACCTGCTGGCGATCACCAGCTTCTTCAATGGCAAGGATTGGAACGGCGACGGCGATCCCGATGACGGCATCAGCCTTCACCTAGCGCCGGGCGGGCAGGGCCACTTCCACTATGCCACGCTGGCCGCTTCCTTCGCCGTGACGCCGGGCGAGGGCGATGACTCGCGCGCCGTCAGCAAGTACGACAACGTCTTCTGGTTCGACCCGGATGACATGACGCCGCTGATCAACGAGCCGGGCCACGTGCGCGCGCTGGAGTTCCTGCAGGAACTGGCGGCGACTGGCCAAGAAGCGCAGTTCGGCTGGCAGTTGGGCGAGGCTTGGGACAACTTTCTGACCGGCAACGCCATCGCCACCTTCAGTTGGGGCGATGTCGGCTCGCTCTCGCAGAATGAAGAGCGCTCCGCCATCAAGGGCAACTTGGGCGCCGATGTCATCCCCTGCTCGAGCGAATGGTACGACCGCGAGCTGGGCGAATTCGTCACCGACACGGAGAACCCCAATTGCGTCGGCAACACCACCGGCGGCTCCTGGCACCCGACCATGTCGAGCTTCAGCGAGAACCCTGAGCTGACCTATTTCTACATGGCGCTGATCGCCAACCCGTCGATCAACTTCTACAACGCCACCACC
>JAPOYS010000063.1:12199-13758 GCA_026706455.1 Chloroflexota bacterium
GACCTACCTGCGCATCCCGGGCACGCTGGAATACATCCAGGAGACGCTGGACATTCGCTTGAGCGAGGCGATGACCGGGCAGTCGACGGCGCAGGAAGCGTTGGACGACACGGCGGAGGACTGGGAGGAAGTCACGGACGATCTCGATATCGACAGCCAGTTGGAGATTTACCAGCAGGCTATCGGCTACAGCGGGATGTAACCCCCACCCTAAATCCCTTCCCCATGAAGAGGGAGGGACTTGCAGCGCTTTGCGCACTTTGTTCAAAACTCCCCTTCCCTCATTTTGGGGGAAGGGGCTGGGGGATGGGGGTAATGCCCATGACCAACAATCGCGCCAAATACCTCTTTCTCATGCCTGGCGTCATTTGGATACTGGCTTTCACGCTCTTCCCGCTCCTGTACTCCTTTGGCTTGAGCCTGACCAACTACCGCTTGGGGCGGAATCCCAAGTACATCGGCTTCGAGAATTACGCTGAGATCCTGGGCATTGGCGATGAAAAGGTCGACAAGAAAGCCGTGAGCACAGCGAGCTTCAGCGCCTTTCTCTTTCTCGGCAGCACGACGGCGACCTTGGTCTTCGGCACCTTTGTCGCTTGGGTCTTCAATCACAATTTGCCATTTTTACGACAAATGCGCGCCATCGTGACCATGCCTTTGTTCGCCGCGCCTATTGCCCTTGGCTGGCTGGGCGTGGTCCTATTTAACGAACAGTCGGGACCGATTAACAACGTCCTGGAGGGCTTGGGCTTGGGGCGCGTCAACTGGTTTATCGAGCCCATGCCGGCGCGCCTGGCCGTGATGTTCACCGATGTCTGGCAGTGGACGCCCTTTGTTTTCATCGTCGTGCTGGCGGCGATGCAGTCGGTGCCGGACGACTTGTATGAATCGGCGCGGCTGGATACCAAGTCGAACTGGGAGCTCTTTCGCACCATCACCTTCCCGATGATCGCGCCGGCCTTGGGTACGGTCATGCTGCTGCGCATGGTGGAATCTCTCAAAATTATCGACATTCCCTATAGTTTGACGCGCGGCGGTCCCGGCTCGGTCACACAGACTTATGTCTACTACGCCTACGAAACAGGCCTGGTCGGCAGTTTTCAATTGGGCGAGGCGGCGGCGCTGGCTTATCTGCTGGTGGTGGTGGCGATTGTGGTCTCATCCATTTATTTCTATCGCGTGCGCGAGCGCTTCGAGTAACTGCGGGTAAGACGGGCGTTGTAGGGGCGAGTCTTGGCTCGCCCGCCGCCAGGAAAATGTAGATGACGACAAAAGCCAAGACCGCCCCACTGAGAGAACCACGCAGCGCCGCCACGCGCCGTTCATTTGGTGACCGGCTCGTCATCGCGCTGGCGATCATCTGTACCTTCATCGCTTTTTCGCCCTTCGGTTACGCCATATTGACCTCCTTCAAGTCGCAATGGAAAGATGGCTCCATCATCCCCTTCGTGCAATTTGAACCGAACTTGCAGAATTGGCAGACGGAGTTCGGCTCGGGCGGTCCCGAGACCTTCAAGGCGCTGCGCAACAGCACGCTGATTTCGCTGGGCGCGACGCTG
>JAPOYS010000063.1:13872-14353 GCA_026706455.1 Chloroflexota bacterium
GGGCAATCGCAATCTGGTCTCCTGGTTTCTGTCGCAGCGCTTCTTGCCGCCGGTCGCCACGTTGATTCCCTTCGTCTTGATGTTCCGTGATTTGAAGCTGCTGGACACCTTGGCCGGCATGGTCATCGTGAACGCGACTTTCACGCTGCCCTTCGCCGTATTGATCATGCGCGATTACTTCGCCGATTTGCCGCCGGAGATGCGCGAGGCGGCGCTGGTGGATGGCGCGGGCGAGTTCACGACTTTCCTGCGCATCGCCCTGCCCCTGGCGCGGCCGGCGCTGGTGGCGTCGACCCTAATCTGCTTCGCCTTCGCCTGGAACGAGTTCCTCTTCGCCAGCGTGCTGGCCAACCGCGATTGGAAGCCCTATCCGATGCTGGTGGCTGGTTCGGACACGGTGCGCGGCATCGACTTCGGCTTCGTGACGACGCGCATGCTGATCGCGGTGACGGCGCCGGTGATCCTGTCGCTGATGGTGCAG
>JAPOYS010000063.1:14408-20836 GCA_026706455.1 Chloroflexota bacterium
GGTGATCCTGTCGCTGATGGTGCAGCGCTTCATCGTGCGCGGGCTGACCTTTGGCGCGGTGAAGGGCTAGCGCTCACAATTGGACGTGTAGGGGCGAGCCAAGGCTCGCCCTCCGACACAGATGCGAGTGTAGGGGCGAGGCGGCGACTCGCCCTCAGCCCCCGACAATGGTATGCGATTGCTCGCGCATGTATTGCTGCAAGTAATACCAGCTGCCGGCCGCTTTGTTGCTGCCGGTGCTGCCTTTCCAGCCGCCGAAGGATTGATATCCGGGCCAGGCGCCGGTGGTCGCGCCAGTCGCGCGGTTGACGTAGAGCACGCCCGCTTCGATATTGTCCAGGAACCACTCGACCTCGGTTGGGTCTTCGCTGTAGAAGCCGGCGGTCAAGCCGAGGGCGACGCCGTTGGCCAGGCGCATGGCTTCTTCGGGACCTTCGACGCCGCGGACGGCGACGATGGGCGCGAACATCTCGTGCTGCCAGAGGCGGTGGTCGTCGGGCAGGTCGGTCACGACGGTCGGCGCCACGAAGTAGCCCTTGCCTTCTGTAGGGGCGAGGCGGCGACTCGCCCACCCGCCGGTGAGGACCTTGCCGGCGTCCAGCTCATCAATGTAGCGCCGGTAAGCTTGGTAGGCGCTTTCGCTGATGATGGGACCCATGTAGGTGTCGGCGTCGGTGGGGTCGCCGACCTGGACATTGGCCGCCAGGTCGACCAGCTTGCGCAGGAAATCGTCTTTGACGGCGGCATCGACATAGACGCGCGAGCAGGCGGAACATTTCTGACCCGTTAGACCGAAAGCCGAGCGCATGACGCCGAGGGCGGCTTTATCGAGATCGGCTTTGGCGCTGACGATGGTCGGGTTCTTGCCGCCCATCTCGGCGATCACGGGACGGTAGTAGCCGGCGGCGGTGCTGAAGGACTGGATGAGGCTCATGCCGACCTCGTAGCTGCCGGTGAAGGTTAAGCCGGCGAGGTCGAGATTGGCGGTCAGCGCCATGCCCGGTTCATCGCCGCCAAGCGCCAAGTTGAAAACGCCAGCGGGTAGGCCCGCGTCGGTGACGCATTGGGCGATGAGACAGGCGGTGAGCGAGCCTTCGGCCGCCGGTTTCAGCACGACGGTGTTGCCAGCGATGAGGGCGGCGCCGGTGGGTCCGCCGGTGAGGGCGGCCGGGAAGTTGAAGGGGCCGATGACGCCCCAGACGCCGTAGGGCTTGAGCAGGCTGCGGTTGAAGTGCTGGTCGCTTTCGCTGAGCAATTGGCGGTCGAAGCCGGCGTTGTCGCGCATGGCGTCGACGCAGTAGCGTATGAGATCGGCCGTTTCTTCGACATCGCCGATGGCTTCCAGGCGGTTCTTGCCGATCTCCAGACTGACGGCGGCTGAGATTTCGAAGAGGCGCTCGCTGATCAGGTCGGCGACTTTGCCGAGCAGGTCGCAGCGTTCGCGCCAGGGGGTGGCGCGCCAGGCGGGGAAAGCGGCTTTGGCGGCGGCGACCGCTTGATTCACTTGATGGTCCGATGCGCGCGGGAAGAGGCCCAGCAGCCAATCGGTGTTGATGGGCGAGCGATGTTCGAAGGCGCCGTCGCCCTCGACCCAGTCGCCGTTGATAAGCATCTTGTAGGTCTTCCCCAGGTTGGCTTTGAGGGCGGCGACGTCTTCTTCGAAATACTCGTGTAGCAGCGGATCGGGGCTGCCCAGCGTCGAGTAGGTGACCTTGATATGTTTGCGCTGCTTGGTCATGGCGGACCTCGTTTCTAAGCGGGCGACTCGATGAGGCGCCTCTGCGGATTGATCTATGTCTTCATTCTACTCGATTGCGCGCGCGGAAACGGCGCGTCAGGTCAGCTCGTCGCTGTCCAGCCGGCGTTTTTTGACGCGTTCGATGCGCATGATGAGGCGCTCGTCGACATCGGGGCAGGCGGCGACGGCATCGCGCATCATCCAGTCGTTGTCGGCGAGTTCGCGCTGTTTGGCCGCCAGCAGGGGCAGGACGGCTGAGAAGGCGAAAATGCAGAAGTGCTTGCCGGCGGGGATGCGGAGCTTGTTGCTTTCGGTCACTTCGAAATAGTCGCCGACTTGCAAGCCACAGACGGAGGTTCCTTCGATGCGTTCGACAGTGACGCGCAGATCGTAGAGTTCGAATGGTCGGTTCATGGGTCCCTCAGCAATTGCAGGCAAGCGTCGCGGACGATGATCTCCTCGCCGGGATTGAGCGTCATTGGATTGAGATGGAACTGCCGCTCGTTCAACGGCGAGACAGCGATGGCCGGGTCATGCCCCAGAAAGTCGGCCACGAGCTCGTCAGCGGTCTTGCCGAACTTCGCCGAATCTATGGTGACGGAGCACCAGGGCAGCGGCTGGCCCGCTTCATTGGGGAAGGCGCGTTGGGCATCGACGCCGGGCAGCGGATCGAGCGCGTCACAAAATAGCCGCACGGCCTCTTCGCAGTAGCGGGCGCGGGCGGCGTGGTCGAGCTTGAGGTAGCGCTCGACGGCGGCGAGGGCGCCCATGAGTTCTTCTTTGCCGACTTTGAGCGGGCGGCCTAGGCCGTGGTTGGGATTGCTGATGGGGCGGATCAAGTCGATCAGGTCTCGGCGGCCCAGCATCAAGCCGCTGGATTGGGGACCGCGCAGGTCTTTGCCGCCGCTGAAGAGGGCGAGGGCGGCGCCCATCTGGGTGAAGCGCCACAGGTTTTCCACAGGCGGCAATTGGGCGGCCGCGTCGACGATGACGGGAAGGCCATGCTCGTCGGCGATGGCGATTGTCTCGGCAAGGGTCAAGTCAGCGTTGCTGCATAAGCCGCGCGGGAACCAGAAGACGCAGGCGGTCTTGTCGTTGATGGCGGCGCGCAGGGCGGCGGGCGAGCCATCGATTTCGATTTGTCGCAAGCCGGTCTGTTGGGTGGCGTAGTCGTAGGGGTTGCGCTGGCTGTGCAGGATGATGGCTTCATATTTCAGCGCGGCTAATGCGGAGAATTGATCGAGCGCCCTTGGCTGTTTGTGAAGCGCGCAGGCGGCGCTGGACAACATGAGGCCGGCGGCCGCGCCGGAGGTAATGTAGGCGGCTTCGTTGCGCGTCAGCTTAGCGATGCGCTCGCCGACGCGGCGCTGGAGTTCGGCCAGACTGACGAATGCGCTCGCCGCTTCGTTCATGGCTTCGAGCACCTCCGGCGGCATCAAGGAGCCGCCGTATTTGGTCACGGTGGCGTAGGCGTTGATGAGAGGACGGAGGCCGAGGTCCTGATAATTCGTCATGATTAGGTGATGTCCTTCGGATAGCGGATTTGCCAGTATGCCGGCGGAGCGTCCTCCCAGGCGGGCGCCGCGCGGCCATTGAGGTCATATACGATGTCGCCGGCGCGGATGGTCATTTCGCAGCTGAGCCGGCGGTCGCCGGTCATGCGCGCATAGCCGCAATCGACATAACCGAACTCGCCGCGCTCCAGACGCAAGACGGCGATATCGGCTTCGGCGCCGATGCCCAGCGTGCCCAGCTCGCTGTGGCCGATTTCCTGCGCGGGCGTGACCGTGGAGCGGTAGATCACTTCATCCAGCTTCATGCCCATGCAGAGCAGCTTCGACATGGTGTTCAGCATATCATGCACGACGTCGTTGACATTGCCGATGTGGAGATCGGTGCTGATGGAATCGGGCGGGAAGCCGCCCTTGAAGGCAGGGATCGCCTGGCGGAACCAGAAGCTGCCGGCGCCATGACCGAGGTCGAAGATGATGCCGCGCTCGCGCGCCTCAAAGAGGAAGTCGGCTGGCTGGTTGCGCTCGTCGAGGATGGGGAACTGCTGGGCGTAAACGTGGGTGTGAATATCGCCCGGCTGCATCTTCCGCAGCAGTTCTTGGTAGCTGCGCCCCTCGCGATGCCAGAAATCGACCATCAGCGGTTTGCCGCAAATGGCGGAGGCTTCCAGCGCGCGATCGACGGCAGCCCAAGGCGGATGCGCTTCGTCAAAAGGTTCAGACACCCAGTAATGCGCGGTCTTGATGCCGACGCAGTCTTCGGGGTAGGCGAGGACGATTGAAGCGGCGAGCTCGGGATCCATCTCCTTGACATCTTGCTCGAAGGGGCCCGTCATGCCCGATTTTACGATATTGATGAAAGCAAGGATGCGCGTCCTGGCGCGGTCGATGACCGTGCGCTTGAAATGCAGAAAGTGTTTGGCGCCGGCTGTGCCGGTATCGACGACGGTGGTGACGCCGGCGCGAAAGCTGTGATGATCGGCGATGACGCTGAGCGTCTCCGGCTCGCGTGTGTGGTAGACGTGGACGTGGATGTCGATCAAGCCCGGCGTGACGATCAAGCCCGAGACGTCGATGGCTTGGGCGGCTTGGGCGGCCGGGATATCTGGCGCGACGGCGGCAATCTTGTCTCTGGTCACGGCGACATCCAGCGGCGCGTCGATGTTGTTGGCCGGGTCGATGACGCGGCCGCCTTTGAGCAGGAGATCGTATTGGGTCATGTTCGGCCGACGCTTTGCGGGTCAATTGCTTTCATCTGACGGCCAAAGGCGAAGCTCTTTGAGCAACCGCAGAATGATATCAGTCGGCCACGCGTCTAGCTCGCGACGGCGGTCAATGAAGAGCAAAGTGTATTCCTCTTCGCCTTCAAAGTATAACACACGAAAGCCGCCCCGTTTGCCGATACCAGTTGAGCTATCCTCAATACGCGCGCCATATACTGGCGCCGATTTCACACCGCGAGCGCGCTTTGACGATATCTCGCCAATGGCGAGCTTTTGCTTGAATCGTTTGAGGTCGGAAGGGAGCTTGGGATATCTCTTGGACTTTGACAGTGCTTTAACTTGTTTGTCAAAGTCGGGTGTCGAAATCACTAATTTACGCACTGCCGGAATCTCAAGTCTGCAACTCTGCTATCAGGTCGTCGACAGACCGCGTGCGCCCCGCCGCCATGTCGCGCAAACTACGCGCAATGCTTTCCTCTATTGCCAACTCCTCAGAATATGGCAGGACGCTGTTCTTGCGTTGCTCAGGATAAAGGTAATAGATCGCGCGCACGAGCTCATAAAATGACGACATTTTGGATACCCAGCTGACAATTCGTTTGACAACAGATTCCAAGTCTTCGGACAAACTGTATTGCAAAGATGTGGCGTCGCAGGCCATGCGGTACCATTGGCGACCGTCGTCAAAATACGTTTCGATCATCGGCCCATCGCTCAATCTTTCTACATCTGTATAGATTTCCTGCGAAAAAGGTCCATACATGTAGGGTCTGAACTGATAGAAGTCTATTAATTTACCCTCGAACTCCTCACCTACCAAGAATGCTGATTTCTGTAGTTGCACCCGGTCCAAGCCATCTTCACCGGCCGCAGCGATGATGGCGATCAATATACTTTCTCTACTCGCCGCCTCATCAGACATATCAATCCTCCGCATCGTCAGTAGAATCTGTATTCTATTATTGGTGGTTTGTCAAGGAATTGTCAACGAGTTGTCATGTTATGACCCTGTAGCACACTCGGATACGGCAACTAATCCTGTATCTTGCCAGGAATGTGAAAATTACGCCGAGCATCAAGCCCTGCGTCTTTAGTGAATTGGCGCCTTTGTATGCTATCGTTTAGTTGTAGGGAAAGTGAAACGGAGCGAAGCCGATGACACAATTCAGCGGACAAGCAGCGATTATCACGGGCGCGTCGGGCTTGCTGGCGTCGGGCGTGATTCCCATATTTCAAGCCGGTGGCGCGAACTTGGCGCTGACCTGCGGCGACGACCGCCTGTATGAGCGAATGCCCGAGTTGCGGGACGATCCGAATCATCTCTGCTTGCAGGGCGTCGATCTCTCGGATCCGGTCGCGGTAGCAACGCTGGTGAGCCGAGTAAAGGCGCGCTTTGGACGGATCGGCATATTGGTCAATATCGTCGGCGGCTGGGACGCGGGCGCCCCAGTGCATGAGATGACGGTCGACACCTGGCAGACGATGCTTCGCCTGAACGCAACCATCACCTTCCTGATGTGTCGGGCGGTGATTCCGGCGATGCTCGAGGCTGGGGGCGGGAAGATCGTCAATATCGGCGCGCGGCCCGCTTTGCGCTCGAGCGGGCACGACGGCGCTTACGCGGCGTCCAAGGCGGCGGTGCTGCGCCTGACGGAGAGCATATCGGAAGAGTACAAACGGCGCGGGATTCGCTGCAACGCCGTCTTGCCATCGGCGATTGTGCCGGCGGAGCAATTGGCTGACGATCCAGATGCCGGCGTGACGCCAAGACAGGTCGGCCGCGTGGTCGGTTTCCTCTGTTCCGAGGCCGGCGCGATCATCAACGGCGCGCTGCTTCCGGCCTATGGCACGCGGTTTTAGGCTTTTCAGCCACGGAGGCGCAGAAGTAGTGCCAATTAAGTTATGCAAATTTCACTAAAGCAACGATTTGTAGGGGCGACAGGCGGGCTGTGTCTA
>JAPOYS010000161.1 GCA_026706455.1 Chloroflexota bacterium
ATCCACTTGCGACTCCCGCAATTCCTCAAGCGGGATGTGACAGCGAATGACGTGGCCCTCCCCCGCGATCTGGGAAGGGGGCGTCTCGTCGTCGCAGATAGACCCTATGCGGCGGGGGCAGCGTCGCTGGAAACAGCAGCCCTGCGCCGGCGGTTCCGCCTCCTGCACGTCTTTGGCGAGCAGTTGCGCCCGCGCGCCCGGCGCCGGCTCTGGCACCGCCGCCAGCAAGGTCTCGGTATAGGGATGGTAGGGCGGCGCGTAGATATCCGCTACTGGCCCCACCTCGCAGATCCGGCCTTGATAGAGTACAGCCACCCGATCAGCGATGGCGCGAACGACAGCCAAGTCGTGCGAGATAAAGAGATAAGCCGCGCCCCGATCGGCTTGGAGCCCCGCCAAGAGCTCCAGTACAGCGGCCTGCACCGAAACATCGAGCGCGGAGGTCACTTCGTCGCAAAGCACCAAGTCCGGCTCGGCGGCAAAGGCGCGCGCGACGGCGACCCGCTGTTTTTCGCCGCCGGACATTTGGCCGGGATGCCGTTCCAGATATCGTGGGGTGAGCCGCACCTCTTCCAGCAGCGAACCAGACCGGTCCAATCGCCCTTTTTGGTCCATCTCGAAGTAAAGGCGCAGCGGCGCATCGAGAATCTGCTTGACGGTATGGCGCGGGTTGAGAGACGCATCTGGGTTTTGGAAGATGATCTGGATTTTGCGGTGCGTCTCAGCCGGCCGACTTTCGACTGTTGAGGCAAGATCCTGCCCCCCGAAGTCAATCCGACCAGCGCGGGGCGGCAGCAGTCCGGCGATGGTCCTGGCTATGGTGGATTTGCCCGATCCACTCTCGCCAACGAGAGCCAGCGTCTCGCCCCGGTGGATCGTGATGGTAAAGTCGCTCACCGTCATAGGAGGCTCGGTCTCGCCGCGCCAGCGCGCCATCAACGCGGCCAGACCACGCTTGGCATAAGTAATGTCCACCTCGGCCAGGTCGAGCAGCGGTTCTGGTTGAACGCCCTGGTCGATCCCAGCCTTCAGGTCTTGCATCTGGTCTGAGGTCCCGCTTGCCACGACTCGCTGCCAATGATGGCATTGCGCCAGATGGGGTAACTTCCCTTCACGATCGGTTGGCTCGAGGCTGGGATCAAATGTCTTACATGTGTCATCGGCGAAGGCGCAGCGCGGGACGAAAGCGCAGCCAACTGAGTCTTCGCCTGGCGCCGGCGGCCGACCAGCCATCGCACGCGGCAAGCCAGCGTAGGAAAGACGAGGAACGGAACCCAGCAGACCGCGCGTATACGGATGCACCGGATCGGCAAAAACATCGTCAATGGCTCCATCCTCAACGATTTCGCCCGCGTACATCACCGCCAGACGATCGCAGACGCGGGCAATCGCCCCCATGTCATGGCTGATGTACAGCATCGCCGTGCCCGTCGACTCCTGGATTTCCCGCAGCAAGTCGAGGATGTGAGCCTGAGTGGTCACATCAAGGCCCGTCGTCGGCTCGTCAAGCACAAGCAATTCTGGCGTACCAGCCAAGCCCATGGCGATGGCAACCCTTTGCAGTTGGCCGCCAGACAGTTCGTGGGGGAAGCGACGGACGAGCTCGTCCACCTGCGGCAAGTGCACCTGGGTCAGCAACTCCAGCACGCGATCCTGCGACTCAGTTCCCGCAAGACCGAGATGGAGCGTCAAGACTTCGGCAATTTGCTCGCCTACGCGCATGGTGGGCGTGAGCGCTGAACTGGCGCTTTGCGGTATGACAGCAACCCGTTGCCCGCGAATGCTTGCCAGTTCATCTGGCGCCAGACTGAAAAGATCCACCCCCTCGAAGCGGACCGAGCCCGCCAGCACCTGGCCGCCGGGCCGCAGATGCCCCAGCAGGGTCATGCCAAAGGTGGTCTTGCCACAGCCGGACTCGCCCACCAAGCCGAGCGTCTCACCCCGCCCCATCGATAGCGACACATTGCGGACCACCTTCACGAACTGGCCCGCTCTGGTGCGGAAACCGGTCGTCAAGCCCTCAACTTCTAGCAGTTTCTGGCTCATGTCGGCGCTTCCTGGCTGCGGTCCAGCCCGATCGCTTT
>JAPOYS010000155.1 GCA_026706455.1 Chloroflexota bacterium
TCGCCCAAAACCACAAGTCGCAGCGGCAGCGGGCGACCAGATTGGTCGCCCCTACGAGGCTCGCTTCTTTCGCACGAATAACTTGGAACTACTGAGCTCACCGAGAGCGCGAGCCGCCAACATTACGTAGGGGAGAGAGAACCGCTGTGTCTACGCGCGGCGGTGGCTCGCCCGCGCATGTCGCATTGACAGGAGGGCGCCCCGAGGGCCGCCCCTACATTCCCGCGCGCGAAAACAGTACACTAAGCGCGCACCAGAATCTTGCGAGGAAGGCATGACATGAGACTTACGACTTATCAAACCGGAGACGCCAATCAACTCGGCATCGTCACCGACCGCGGCATCCTGGATGTGGCGGCGGCGGCAGCGGCGACTGGCATTGACTGCCCGACCAGCCCGGACGCGCTCTACGCAATGGGATCGGCCGCGCTGCACGAGCTGGCGGCCCTGGCCGATGCGGCGAACGACGCGGCCTGGTTTCTTAACGAAGTGGATTTGGTTTTCGGACCAGCCGTACCCAACCCGGGCAAGATCCTTTGCGTCGGCTTGAATTATCAGAAGCACGCGGCCGAAACCGGCGCGACGCCGCCGGCTGAGCCAGTCCTTTTCAGCAAGTTCAACAACGCCATCACCGCCCCCGGCGAAGACATCCCGCTGCAAGCCGATTGGACGCGCGTCGATTATGAGTCGGAGTTGGGCGTGGTCATGGGCAGGACGGCGCGCAATGTCTCGGTTGACGAGGCGCTGGACTGCGTATTCGGTTACTGCAATATGAACGACCTCAGCGAGCGCCGGCTGCAGATGCTCAGCGGGCAGTGGCTGCTGGGCAAGACCCTGGACAAGTTTCTGCCGCTGGGTCCCTACGTCGTCAGCGCCGACGAGATTCCCGACCCGCAGAATCTAGCGATTAAGGGCTGGCTGAACGGCGAGCTGCGGCAATCCAGCAACACAGCGGACATGATCTTCACCGTCGCCGAAGTCATCGCCTACGCCAGCCGCGTCATGACCCTCAGCCCGGGCGATGTCATCAGCACAGGCACGCCGGAAGGCGTCATCATGGGCATGGCCGACAAGGTATGGCTGAAGCCCGGCGATGAATACATCGTCGAAGTTGAAGGCTTGGGCAAGCTGGTCAATCGAATGGTCGAGGCTTAGCGATGGCTGATACCTATCTCGTCACTGGCGGCATGGGCTGCATCGGCGCCTGGGCGCTGTATCATCTGCGGCGGAGCGGAAAGCGGGCGGTCAATTTCGATCTCAGCGAGGATCGCCAGCGCATAAACTGGCTGATGAGCACCGAGGAACAGGCTGCCATCACCTTCGTGGGTGGCGACCTGCGCGATACCGCTGCGTTGAAAGCGGTTTTCGCGGAGCACGGCGTCACGCGCGTCATTCACTTGGCGGCGCTGCAGGTGCCCTTCTGCCGCGCCAATCCGGTCCTGGGCGCCGAGGTCAACGTGACGGGCACAGTCAACATCTTTGAGGCGGCGCGCGCAAATGGCGTCGATCATATCGCCTTCGCCTCGTCAATCGGCGTTTACGGTCCGCCGTCGGACTTCCCGCCGGGGCTAATCCCGAATGACGCGCCCAAGCGACCGCGCACGCTCTACGGCGCCTACAAGGTCTGCAACGAGGCGACGGCGCTAGTCTATTACGAGGAGAATGGCATCACCAGCACAGCCTTGCGCCCCTATACGGTGTACGGCGTCGGGCGCAATCAGGGCATGACCAGCGAGCCGACGCAGGCGCTGGTGGCGGCGGCCCAGGGCGAAGCCTACCGAATCGGCTTCAGCGGGGCGATGCAATTTCAATGGGCATCCGATGTGGCGCGGCAATTCATCCTCGCCGCCGAGCAGCCGCTGGATGGCGCGCGCGGCTTCAACCTGGGGGGACCGCCGTCCAGCGTCGAGCGCTTCGTCGAGATCGCCAAAGATGCGCTGCCGGGCGCGGCCATCGACTTCGCCGATAATCCCCTGCCCTTCCCGGCCGGCTTCGATGACAGCGCGCTGCGAGCCAGCTTCGACACGGTCTACGAGACGCCGCTGGAAGAAGGCATCGCCGAGACGATCGCGCATATTC
>JAPOYS010000014.1 GCA_026706455.1 Chloroflexota bacterium
CTCCAGTCGCGTGTGGCGCGCGTTGGCGACAACGAGATAGGCGCCGCGATCCTGCGCTTGCTTGAGGCGCAAACGCCAAATTGGAACTTCCTCTTCCAGATCACAGGCGATGACCAGAATGGCATCGCCGCGCCCCAACTGACCGAGATTCGTACCGAAGCCGACGCCGACTTGCGCTACCGCTTCCGCGCCGCCATGCGTCGGCATCCAGGCGCCCAGACGCGAACCGCCCAGCCCCTCGACGAGTTTGCGCAACTCCCAGAGATCTTCGTTGGTCATGCTGCTGCCCGCAATGGCAGCGACATCGCCGCCCGCGTTTTGCAGGGCGCTAGCCAAAGCCGGCAGCACAGCCGACCAATTGGACTCGCGCAAGGCGCCACCCGCTTTCATCAGCGGCTGTTGCAGGCGATCTTCGCTGCGTGTGAAGTGGTGACCGAAGCGCGTCTTGTCGCTGATCCAAATCTCGTTGACCCGCTCATTCTGGCGCGGCATGACGCGCTTGATCAGCGCGCGACCGCCAAAGTCGCGATCAAGGCGCATGCTCAGGCTGATGTTTTCGCCAGCGGCGTCCCAAGGCGAAACGCTCGGCACTTCGGTCAGCTCCCAGGGCCGCGCGCCGAAACGGAAATCGGTCGTGGTCAGGGCGCCAACCGGGCATATATCGGTGGTATTGCCGCTGAAATAGGTGTCGAAGCCGGGATCCGAATTGGTGATGATCTGCAGGCGGCGGCCGCGCTCATGGAAGGCGAGCACATCATCGCCGACTACTTCATCCTGGAAGCGTACGCAGCGCGCGCACTGAATGCAGCGCTCGCGGTCGAGGAATATCAGATCGCCCAAGGGATAATGTTTTTCCAATAATTGCTTGTCTTCAAAATACATGCGCGATGATTGCGGCCCGTGCCGCATCGTCAGGTTCTGCAGCGGACACTCGCCGCCCTTGTCGCAAATGGGACAATCAAGCGGATGACTCGAAAGCAGGAACTCCAGCACATCGTTGCGCGCGTCGACAACTTCTTGCGTATTCGTTTTGATGTGCATGACATCGCTGACGGTGGTGGTGCAAGCCGTTTGCAGCTTCGGGAAATAACGAATCTGCGGACTGCCATCGTCGTTGCGCATCACCTCGCCGGTCGCGCGGTCGCGGGCGGGCGCGCCCAATTCGACCAGGCACATCCGACACATGCCCACCGGCTCCATCTTCGGGTGATAGCAGAAAACTGGTATGTCGTTGCCCGCATGCCATTTCGCCGCGTCGACCAGATTTGATCCAGCCGCCACCTCGTAATCTCTTCCATCAACGTTGATTGTCACCGTGTCGGACATTCACGCCTCCACCATCAATTCACGCTGCCGTCTACATGGCTAGCGCAACTCGCCGCGCGCCACCTTGAGACCATACAGCGCGCGGTCGCGCATAACCTGTTCCACAATGTTCCAGCCTTTTGCGTCGTCCAGCCTCTCCGCCAATTCGACCGCTCGCTCGAAATCCGCTAGCGCCAACTCGTGCTCGCGGCGCTCCAAGTACAGCTCGCCCCGCAACACGTATCGGGTCATATCATTTGGCGATTCGTCAATCCCAGCGCTCAATTCGCGTTGGCGGCTATGCAAGTCGCGCTCGCGCTCCAAGGGTGATTTCAAGGCTAGTTTGATTAGGCCGTCCAAGATGCGACCCATTCCCAGCGCGTTCATGCCAGCGCTACTCCCAATTTGCCTAAGCCTGCACGTGCTGCGCGAAGTCGTCAGGAAAATGGCGAATTGTATGGATGATCGGGTTGGCGGCGAAATCGCCCAGCGCGCAGAGCGTCGTGCCGGCCATATTCTCAGCCACATCGGCGATGCGCTTGACATCGTCCGGCGTGCCGCGTCCATCCAGAATTCGGTCAATCACCTTGTCCAGCCAGTAGGTGCCCTCGCGGCAGGGCGTGCACTTGCCGCAGCTCTCGTGCTTGAAGAACTTGGTCACCTTCGACGCCACCCAGGTCATGTCCACCGTTTCATCCATGACAATAATGGAAGCCGAGCCGATGATCGTGCCGATATTGGCGCAGTCCTCATAGCTCATCGGCGTATCCAGCACTTCGTCAGTCAAAGGCACCATGGGTCCCGACCCGCCCGACGGCAGCATCGCCTTAAAGGGCCTGTCATCGTGCAGCGGTCCGCCGGCTTGTTCGTACAGCAGCTGGCGAAAAGTCGCGCCCATCGGCAGTTCATAATTGCCCGGGCGCTTCACATGACCGCTGACGCAATAGATCTTGTTGCCCGTGCTCTGCTCGGTGCCGATTGCCTTGAATGCATCGGCTCCCTCGCTCAAGATGAATGGCACATTAGCCAGCGTTTCCACGTTATTGACGACCGTCGCTTCCTTATATAAGCCGCCGCCTTTCTGCGCCGGGAACGGCGGGCGCACGCGCGGCTGCCCGAGGTAGCCTTCGAGGCTATTGAGCAGGGCGCTTTCTTCACCGCAGATATAGGCGCCGGCGCCGAGATGCGTATACACCTCGCAGTCGTAGCCGGCGCCCATGATATTCTTACCGACGTAGCCTTTTTCGCGCAGCGCTTCAATGCACTCGTCCAGTTGGTCGCCGATATCCCAGAATTCGCCGCGCAGATAGATGTAGACCGCTTTCGCCTGAATGGCGTAGGCGCAGATCAGCGAGCCTTCGATGAGCTGGTAGGGATTCTCCTCCATGATCTCGCGATCTTTGAAGGTGCCGGTCTCGCTTTCGTCAGCGTTCACGGTGACGAATTTGACCGGCTCCTGCTGCGGGATGAAGCTCCACTTGACGCCGGTGGGGAAACCAGCGCCGCCGCGCCCGCGCAAGCCCGACGCCTTCACAACATCAATGACTTCCGCCGGCTCCATCGCCAGCGCTTTTTTCATGCCAGCGAAGCCGCCGTGTTTTTCATAAACGTCAAACTGCTTGATGTTCTTGATATCGCGTCCGCGCAATAAGATGTGCATGATCGCCGTTTATCCCTCGTTGAGCGCTTGTCAGCCGCGCCCGTTGTCTGGCTGCGCTGCTTCCGCGCGCCACATCGCCAGCAGCTCGCGCGTCTTGTCCTGATCGAGATTCTCGACATAGCGGAAATTGCATTGCATCATCGGCGCCTTGTCACACGCGGCCAGACACATGACATGATCCACCGTGAACAGGCCATCGCCTGACGTGCCGCCTTCTTGCACGCCCAATTCCTCTTTCAGCCAGGCGTGAAATTCGTCAGCGCCTTTGAGCGCACAGGGCAGATCGGTGCAAACTTGCAGCCAATACTTTCCCTTCGGCTTCTCCGAATACATGGTGTAGAAGCCGGCAATCGACTTCACCTGCGTCGGATCCAGGTTGAGGATCTGCGCTACCTCATTGATCCCGTCCGGATTCACCCAGCCGTATTCTTCCTGCGCGATGAACAGCAGCGGCATTACGGCGGAGCGCTTCGTTTCGTATTTGGCCAGATGCTGGTTGATGCGCGCTTCATATTTTGGATTGCCCATAATCGCCATGCGCTACTTTCCTTCGCAGTCGGAATTGCTTGTGGGCGAGCCGAGGCTCGTCCCTACAGTATCTTGATCAATTGCATTTTTCGCTGTTCATCAGCGGTCACAATCGCCGAGCACGATATCGACGCTGCCGATGATCGCCACCATATCCGCCAGCAAGTACCCCTTCGCCACGACCGGCAGCGCGCTGATGTGAATGAATGACGGCGTCTTGAAGTGCACGCGCCGCGGCTTATTGGCGCCCGTACCATGGATGTAGCAGCCGATCTCGCCGCGCGGGCTTTCGATGGCGTTGTAAATCTCATCGTCAGGCGCGTCGTAGCCGTAGGTCCAGAGCTTGAAATGATGGATGACCGCTTCCATGCTCTGCCCCAGTTCGCTGCGCAGCGGCGGGCAGTACTTGCCATTTTGCGAACGACAGGGACCCTGCGTCCGCTCCAGGCGCGAGACCGCCTGCTGCAAGATTTTGACGCTCTCGCGGAATTCGTGAATGCGAATCAGGTAGCGGTCGTAGACATCACCGTGCTCGCCCACCGGCACATTGAAGTCGTAGGTCTCGTAGCCGCTGTAGGGCTGGGCCTTACGCAAGTCCCAGTTGACGCCACTGCCGCGCAGCGCCGGTCCTGTCATGCCATAGGCGAGCGCGACATCCGGCTCAATGACGCCGACGCCTTGCGCGCGATCTTTCCAAATCGGATTCCTTGTCAGCAGCGCTTCGTAGTCATCCACTTTCGCCGGGAAGTCGTTGAGGAATTGCTTGATGGTCGGCAAGAAGTCGTCGGGCACATCACGCCAAACGCCGCCGGGCCGAATGTAACTGCTCATCATGCGCTGACCGGAGAGCATCTCAAACATGCCGAGGACGCGCTCTCGTTCGCGGAAGGCATAAAGCAAGACACTCATCGCGCCCATGTCAATGGCGTGCGTTCCCAGCCAGACCAAGTGACTCGCGCAGCGTGCCAGCTCAAGGCAGATGACGCGGATGATTTGCCCACGCTCGGGCACGTCTAGATCCAGCAGCTTTTCCACCGTCGCCGAAAACGCCATATTGTTGGACATCGGCGAGAGATAATCCATGCGGTCCGTGAGCGGCACCGCCTTCTCATAGCTCTTGTCTTCGATGGATTTCTCGATGCCGGTGTGCAGAAAGCCGATATCGGGCAAGCAATTGACAATCTGTTCGCCATCGAGTTCAAGCAGGAGCCGCAGTACGCCGTGCGTGCTGGGATGGTGCGGGCCCATGTTGAGCAGCATGGTCTCGCCGGTGATAGCCCGTTCCGAAACCAAGCCGCGCAACTGATCGAGGTCGCCCTCCCAGCGGCGCTGCTCTTCAATGGATTGCGTCTGCTCTGCAAGGACCATATCGACCTCGGAAGCTAGTGCCTGGCGAAGGGCTTGTGCTGGTGGATCTCATCGACGTTAAATGAAAAAGCCACCGTCTCCTTGCCCAGCGGATAATCGCGCCGATGCGGGTGACCGTACCAATCCTCCGGCATCAACAGGCGCCGCTGATCGGGATGGCCTTCGAAGACGATGCCCATCATATCGGCGATCTCGCGTTCGAGCCAATTGGCTGCTGGCCATACAACCGTCGCCGTCGGCAGGCGCGGGTCTTCCTCAGCCGCGAAAGCCTTCACCCGCAGACGCCGGTTGTAGAGCATCGACAGGATGTGATAAGACAGGCCGAAGCGCTCGGGCCGGAAATCGCTCTCCGCGCCGTCAAAGGCGTCGCCATAATCATTTGGGTAATAGTCAACCGCGCTCACGTCCGAGAGCATGTTGTAGACCAGGCCAGACGTGACGCGCAGAAAGTCCAACACCTCGACTATATGCGCCGAATCCACCACGATGGTCGTCTCGCCACGGAATTCCTTCACGTGCAGAATGGCGTCGCCGAAAGCGTCGCGCGCGGCGCTGGCCGGGTCTCTTGGCGCCGGTATCTCCATAGATTACTCGCCTTGCCTTCCAAGTAAATTCATCGAGCGCAGGCTAGGCCCAATCGGCGATGCGCTCGCCCTTGACCTTTTCGTGCAAGGTCAAGATGCCGTGCAGCAATTGCTCGGGGCGCGGCGGGCAACCGGCGATGTAGACATCCACCGGGATGATCTCGTCGACGCCCTGCACGATGGCGTAGTTGTTGTAAACGCCGCCGCAGGAGGCGCAGTCGCCCATTGAAATCACCCACTTCGGCTCGGCCATTTGGTCGTAGAGCTGCCGCACGACCGGCGCCATCTTCCGCGTCAAACGCCCGGAAACGATCAGCAGATCGGCTTGGCGCGGGGTCGCGCGATTCAGCTCCATGCCAAAGCGCGACAAATCATAGCTCGACGCTTGCGAGCTCATGTACTCGATGGCGCAGCAAGCCAGCCCAAAGAGCAGGGGCCACATGGCGCCCGTCCGCGCCCAATTGACGGCTTGTTCGACGGTGGTGGTGACGACTCCCAGGTTAGCCAGCTTTGAGCTTACTCCCATTCCAAACCGCCTTTCTTCCATTCGTAGACGAATCCGACGATGAGGATCACCGTGAAGACCGCCATGACAGCCAAGCCGTAGACGCCCAGGTCGCGCATCGATACCGCCCAAGGCAAAAAGAAAATCACTTCGATATCAAATATGATGAACAAAACCGCGACCAAATAAAACTTGACCGGCAAGCGGCGTGTGGCCGGTCCTATCGGCTTCATCCCGCTTTCATACGGAACCGCCTTGCGATAGCTCGGCCGGCGCGGTCCCATGACGCGCGAGATATTGGCGATGATCAGCGCCAATACTACAGAAATGACCAGCAGCGCGGTGACGGGGCCAAATTCAAGGACGGTCGGCATCAGGTTTCAACCGATTGTGCTTTTTGGAACAAACCAGACATCTGAGAGACTAGCATACAACATCGGCAAAATCAAGTGAGGCACAGATCAATTTGGGGCAGGGCAAGTTCGACAGTTTCTATCGTTACTAAAAATGGTGACATTTTAATCTCGACATCATATATTTTGCATATAATAATTTAGAATAGTGCGCAATATTTACGGAGCTAGACATGAAAAATATGGACCAGAAGCAGCAATCGAAGAATGAGTTGGAAAGTGTGTTGGGCAAAGAGCGTGACAAATTACAGCAAGAGATTGAGCAACTGCGCACGGAGATAGAAGCAATGACAAGGCAACGCCAATACAAGGAAGAGCGGCTTGGCCATTTGCAAGCCTTGCTCGCCAGCGAACCGCCGGCAAACAATGAGCGCGCAACGAGTGGACGACGCTCAAGCTCCCGCTCTACACCTACGCCGCAACTTATGGATATGGTAGAAAATGTCTTGCGCGAGCGTAAAGGGGAGCCGATGCACTACCGCGACTTGGCAGAGGAATTAGTGCAGCGGGGCGCGGTGATCCGGGGACAGGACCCAGCTGGCGCGCTGGTTTCGCGCATGACGCAAGATGACAAGCGGCGAGCGGAGGGTGAAAGGCGCTTCGTCCGGCCCACTAGCAAGGGTTTCTATGCGCTGAGGGAAGATTATCCGAATGCGCGTAATGTCGGCGCGCGGCGGCGCAAGCGGGATTAGAGTTAATCAAGTGATGCATATGTTGAACCGAATGGAGATACACGAAATGGAGTTCACGAACACTTCCAGTCACATGGTAAACGAGGTCAAAAGCATCATTGAAGGCTATGACATGGGATCCATGCGCGCTCTGGCGCAGGAGCCAGTGCAGAACGCGTTGGATGCCGCCAGCGACGGGAAATGCGTGGAAGTTGAATACCGTCTTCTACGACGAAATATGACTGACGGCAAGTTGTGCTCTCTGCTCACCGTCACCGATCGAAATACCACAGGACTCCGTGGTCCCACCGTGAGCGACGAAAAACTGAAAGAGCGGGACTTCAAACTCTTGCCTGATGAAAACTGGGCCGCATTCGAAGCACAAGGCTACACCAAAGAAAACGAAGAGGCGCTCGGTATGCGTGGGCAGGGCAAGGCAGCATTCCTCTACCATTCCCATGTACCGGGCGAAACGCGTCGCATGGCAATGCTCTATGACACCCTGCTGGAAAGCGGCGAGTATCGCATGGGGATGCGGTTTGCGTGTCCAGTTGACCAGATATTGTCGCCGCCGTTGTACGATGATGCGGCAAAGACGGCGATGCAAAGCGATACTTTCCCGCTTGAAGATGGGTTGGCGATCCCGCTCGGTTTGAAGCCCCTGAGCGAGATTGGCACGCGGGTTATTGTGCCCTTTCTGAGCGACGATGTCGCGGCTAGCTCGCAACCGGGTGGCGAAATGTGTGATTGGCTGCAGCGCTGCTGGTGGCGCGCCATCCAGATCAGCAAGCTACAGATCCGCGTTGTCGACGATGAGACTGGCGCCGAAGCGACGATAAAGCCGCCAGCCTGGTGGCAGTACCTGCCGCGTGAAAAAGGCAAGCCTTCCGCAGGCGGGCGCTGGGATACATTGCCCGACGGCGGGATTGTCTGCTCTTGGGGCGAAATAGCCTTTGGCGACGAGCATCAAATCCGCCGCCTTGTCATGCTGCATAGCGAAGAATTATCGGAAAACGAGATCAACCGCGACCATCCAGAATATGCAGGAATTCAAATCCTTCGCCGCTCACAGTGGATTGAGACCCGTGGCGCACGCCAGGAATATGGCGATTATATCCCGCGGGACAAACGCCCAGGATTCCGTGGATATGTCGAATTCGACAAACCTACCGACAGCTCGCTGCGTGCGGCTGAAAAGCCTCAGCACAACGGCTTCGACGCCAGAGGCACAAAAGGCGAGGTCGTTCGCAGCCTCCGTGAGCTCTTGAATGACAAGGTGAGGGAGTTCAGCGCGAAAATGGGCTGGGAAATCCCCCAAGCTGTTTCCCAACGGCAAGTTTCTCAGCGGGAGCGGCAGACGCACAGTCGCTTCCTGGAGACATTCCTGAATCCGAATGGGCGCAAATCGAAGTCATCCAAACCGGGCGACGCGCCCGAAGGCGAAGAGCTGCTTTGGGACTGTCGTCTTTCCCTGGATTATCCCGATTCGCAATCCGCCCGCGTCGGCTGGGGCGAGTCCATCAGTCGGGTGTATGTCGAAGTGGGGGTAGAACCGAGCGAAGCCATGAATGGCAGCGCGGATGTGGTGCTGGAATGGGTGGATTCCGCCGGAGAGTCTAAGGTACTCTACAGTGAAGAAGAAGCCATTAGCAAAGACTGGGGTAAAGACCGCGTCCAGAAGCAATTTGAGTTGGGGGGATTGGCAAATTCTGCGCGGTAAAGCCAATCGCGAGAGGCAAATCGAATGCCCGGCGCCAGGGGAATGTAAGCTGCGAGCGGTGGTCGAATATCGCGGCGAGCGTGTCAAAGCTGCCATGAGGTCAGTCTATGTGGAATCCGAACCGCCCCCGCCGCCGGAGAAGAACCCAGTTACGCTTTCTATAAGCGTCACTAATGCCACTGATGGCGGAAAAAAACGCGTCGACCACGGAGAGGAGGTGGCGATAGCGATCTTTTCTCGCAACCGCTTGCCCGAAGCCGGATCGTTCTGTTTGACTGCATCAGCGGACTTCGAGAATGAGCCCTATGCCAAGCAAATGCCGATTGATCTACAAGGCACGCCAGCCGGCGATATTGCAGACAAGACAAACATCCTGACAGTGAAGCGTCAACTCCTCGACCCGCAGAAGCTTAAGCCGCTGATGTGGGAGGACATCCAGCGAGTCACCGTGCCCGATTCAAGCGGGCGCTATACCGTTCGCGCAGACCTGCGCGACGCGAATGGCGATATAGTCGCCCATGCCACCAAGCCCGTCTACTTTCAGCGCGATCCGGGCAATGCGAAAGGCCGCCTTCCCTTCAGTATTGAAAAAGTAGATCAACAGAAAGAGATTTGGAAGCTGAATGATACCCTAGATCAGTTGACCTATTCCAGTGAATACCCGCTGTACAAAGAAATGAGGGAGATGCAGCGTCTGCGCCACGCCCTCCAAGGACGTCAAGCCTTCATCGCCGAAATCAGCGCCAACGGCTTGCTCGAATGGGCGCTGCGGCCGAAGCAGGAAAACGGGGATGACAGCAACTTCGACCAATTGTATGATGAGCGATACAACTCGGAAGACGGACCTCGGGAAAAGCTGATTGCTGCCTGGAGAATCTGAGCAAAGCAGAATCTACCATCGAGTTCGACCGAAGCCGCAGGGAAACCGTCGCTGTCATGTTGCAGATATTCAAAGAGGAGAACAACTAATGGCCGTCCTCGTTTGGAGCGAGCGCGATGGCGTCCTCGGCAACAGCATACGCAGCGGACGCCGCGTCGCCCTCAGCGCCGAAAAATATCGCACCGAAGCCGAGGCTCTCGACCAGCGACTGGATGCCCTGTTGGACATGGCTTGGCACGCGCTGGCCATCATCACGAAACACGAAAACGGCAAAGCCCGCTTCAATTCCTTTGAACAGGTATGGGTATTGGGCCGTGCTGTGCATGTCAGCGAAGTAATGCGACACGAGGCGATGCAGGCCGAATTTCGCACTACGCTGTGGCAAGCGTTGACAGCCAAAGCATGGCTCGGCGTACGTCGCGACGCTTCACGCGATCCACGCTGGCGCGAGCTCATTCCAGCTGGCAAGAAGCAATGGCGAACTCGAACGGACGACAAGCGGCTTGACCGAGCATACGATTTTCTCGAGGTCGACTATTGGCTGCGAGAACAGCAATTGCAGGATGCCGGAGAAGTATTTGGCTGGGAATTCAGCAACGCTCGCAAGCTATATGTTCGCCCAACTCTTCGTGCAAAAGAGCTGCGCAGTACTCTACTGCACTGGCTGCGCCGGCAAACGCCAGACGTTCGCGAATTCGCAAAGATCGCAAAGTCAAATGACGGCTTTATCATGTTTGTTAAGGCGCTGAACAAGCGCTTCCCAGCGAAGGGACCCGGTTCGGCGCTTTTGCCGCAGCACTATCCGGAAGATGAATTGCGCGCTATCGTGAACAAAACATTGGACGACGCCCGCGACAAACATTTCTCGCTCAAGGCGGAAGAAATCGCCTAGGACAGCAAAAGGGCGCATCAACCGCGGCGCGCCCTCCTAATAGTATCATTCGTTGCGTTGATGCTACCCAGTCCCCAAGCCCAGCAAACCCGTCTCCGGCTGCGGCTTGCGCGACTGCTCATCGTACTTCCCAAAGCGGATCACATCGCCCGAGCCCGTGATCGCTTCCACCGACAAGCCCAGGCTCTGCAATTCCTTCACCAGCACGCGGAAGCTTGTGGGGATGCCCGGTTCTTCAATTGGCTCGCCTTTGACGATGCTCTCGTAAGTCTTGACGCGTCCCTGCACATCGTCCGATTTGACCGTCAGCATTTCCTGCAAGATATGCGCGGCGCCGTAGGCTTCCAGCGCCCAGACCTCCATCTCGCCAAAACGTTGACCGCCGAACTGCGCCTTGCCCCCAAGCGGCTGCTGGGTTACCAGGCTGTAGGGTCCGGTCGAGCGCGCGTGCGCCTTGTCCTCGACCAGGTGCGCCAGCTTCAGCATGTGCACGTAACCCACGGCCACATGCCGATCAAAGGGCTCGCCCGTGCGACCGTCATAGAGAGTTTGCTTGCCGTAGTGCGGCACCGGATTGCCCGTTTCGAACATCAGGCGGTTGGCGATTTCAAACAGTTCGCGCGCCGTCAAATCATCGGCCAATTCCAGCTCGCCCGCGGCATAGGCTTGGATCCATAAGCGAATCGACACATCCACCGCGTTGGCGTCGCGCCGGTCGCGCTCTTCGATTGAAAGCTCGCTGTTGTCGTAGACCATGACTTCATCGGGATCGTAGCCGAATTCGCGCAGCATCTCGGCAACGGCGACCCGGCGCACGTAGATCTGATCGCGCTCCAGGATGATCGCCTCATTGTCATACAAGCCCGACTCGCTGACGCGGTCCACCAAGTAAGCGCAGATTACGTGCATATCGTCATCAAAGTCTTCCGGCGAGATACCAGCCGCTGTCGCCAGCCGTTCATGGCTCGCCCAGGCGCGCTCGGTCGCCAGCCGCCAAGCCCAGTCAATCATCCAGGCTCGGCCGAGCTCGGCTTGAATTTCCTGCTCCTGGACGCCATCAAAGACGGGCGTAATGGCGCGGAAGCCCAGGCGATCGGCCGCCCAACCCAGATGCAGCTCGAGTATCTGGCCGATGTTCATACGGCTGGGCACGCCAAGCGGATTCAGGATGATTTCCACTGGATGCCCGCCCTCGACATAGGGCATGTCTTCGACGGTGACGATCTTGGAGATGACGCCCTTGTTGCCGTGGCGGCCCGCCATCTTGTCGCCAACGGTCAGCTTGCGGCGCTGCGCCACGCTCACGCGGACCATTTTCTCGACGCCAGCCGACAAGTCCGGGTGTTCATCGCGCGTGAAGACTTTGACGTCAATCACCTTGCCGCGGTCGCCGTGCGGGAGGCGCAAGGATGAATCCTTCACCTCACGCGCCTGCTCGCCAAAGATCGCGCGCAGCAGTTTCTCTTCCGGCGAAAGTTCCTTCTCGCCCTTGGGCGTGATCTTCCCTACCAGAATATCGTTGGGTCCCACCTCGGCGCCGATGCGCACGATGCCATGTTCATCCAGATCTTTCAGCGCCTCTTCGCCCACGTTGGGGATATCGTAGGTGATTTCCTCCGGACCCAGCTTTGTGTCGCGCGCTTCGATCTCGTGCTTCTCGATGTGGATGCTGGTGAATTTATCCGTGCGCAGCAACTCTTCGCTGACCAGCAGCGCGTCCTCATAGTTGCCGCCATCCCAAGACAGGAAGCAGGTCAAGACATCATGACCAAGCGCCAGCTGCCCGTTGTAGGTCGACGAACTGTCGGCAATCACATCGCCCGGTTTGATGATATCGCCCTTGCGCACAAGAGGACGCTGATCGATGCAGGTCGATTGATTCGAACGCTCATACTTGCGCAAGTGGAAGGTGTGCTCGTCGCCGTCGTCGGTGCGAACGATGACGCGATGCCCCTGCACGCTGATCACCTCGGCCTCGATATCCGACACGAGCACTTGTCCGCTATCGAAAGCGGCTTGGCCTTCCATGCCCGTGCTGACCACCGATACATCCGGCGTCAGCAAGGGCACCGCCTGCGTCTGCATATTCGAGCCCATCAAGGCGCGATTGGCCGCGTCATGCGACAGGAAGGGAATCAGCGCCGCGCTGATGCCGACGATTTGCCGCGGCGCGATGTCCATATAATCGATGCGCTGCGGCGGCACGGAGAGGAAGCCCTGGTCAAACCGGGCCGACACCCGATTGGAAAGGAACTGGCTCTTTTCGTCCAACAGCGCGTTCGCCTGGGCGATGATGAACTTGTCTTCGTCATCGGCGGAGAGATAGGTGATGTCCTGCGTGGCGAAGGGCACAACCGGCACTTCACGTTTTCTGGCTCGTTTCAGCTTGGTCACAATCGTCTTGTCGATGACCGTGCCCTCTTCCACGATGACCTTGTCTCGCGAGTTTTCGATATCATCGCGGACAACGCGATCAATTAGATCGGGGTCGCCGACAGCCATGCTGCTGACCACCTTGCGATAGGGCGTCTCGATGAAGCCGAGTTCATTCACGCGCGCGTAACTCGCCAGGCGGCCGATCAAGCCGATGTTGGGTCCCTCCGGCGTCTCAATCGGGCAGATGCGCCCATAGTGGCTGTGATGCACATCGCGCACGTCAAAGCCAGCGCGCTCCCGCCGCAAGCCGCCCGGGCCCAACGCGGACAGCGTGCGCTTGTGCCGCAATTCGGAGAGCGGATTGGTCTGCTCCATGAACTGCGAAAGCTGTGACGAACCGAAGAATTCGCGTACAGCCGCCACGATCGGCCGGATGTTGACCAGCGACACGGGCGTCAACTGCTCAGCCTCGCGGATTGACATGCGTTCCTTGACCACGCGCTCCATCCGCCGCAAGCCGATGCGCAGCTTATTGCCGATTAGCTCGCCGACGGTCTTGACGCGGCGATTGCCCAGGTGATCGATATCGTCTTTAGCGCGGGCGCCATTATTGATGGCGATCATTTGCTCAACGAGCTTGACGATATCGGCTTTGGTGATGGTGCGGTGCATCAGGTCGATCGCGTCGCCATGCCCGAGGCGCTGATTGAGCTTGTAGCGCCCCACCCGCTCAAGGTCATAGCGCCGCTGATCGAAGAGCTGGCTCTCCAGATACTCGCGCGCGTTGTCCAGCGTCGGCGGATCGCCGGGCCGCATGCGCCGGTAGAACTCGATCAGCGCCACTTCAGCCAAGGTCTGCTTCTTTTTTACATCCCAAACCGGCTCGTTCTTGAAGCAACTCTCGATATAACGGTGCGTCTCGTCGTTATCGACTTCGGCAAAGAGTTCCAGGATCTCGTCATCTTCGCCCGTCTTGATGGGAGACAATCGCTCGGGCAAGCCGTCATCAACAGCCGCCAAGGCGCGCAGCAAAATGGTTACCGGAATCGTGCGTTTGCGATTGAACTTGATGGTGACGTAATCGGTCTTGCGCGTTTCGAACTCCATCCAGGCGCCGCGGTCCGGAATCAGCTTGGCGTTGGCAAGCAAGCGCCCGGTGGCGCGTTCTTCCTCGGCGTCAAAGTAAACGCCGGGCGAGCGAATCAACTGGCTGACCACCACGCGCTCGGTGCCATTGATGATGAAGGTGCCCTTCTCGGTCATCAATGGGAACTCGCCCATGAAAATGTCCTGGCGGATTATTTCGTCGCCCTGCTCGTGATTGACCAGCGCGACCTCGACATAGAGCGGCGCCGCATAGGACATATCCCGCTCGATGCACTCTTCTTCGTCGTACTTCGGCTGTTCAAAATAGGGCTTCAAGCCGAATTCCTGCGCTTGCGGATGATTGCCCGGGAAGTACAACGACAAGTTCTTGTTGAAGCTCTGGATTGGATTGATCTCGTCAAACAACTCCAGCAACCGACCGCCATAGAGGAAGTCTTCGAACGACTTTAATTGAATGTCGATCAGCGAAGGCAGCTCCTGAATTTCGGGAGTACGGGCGTAATTCTTGACATTATAATAGTGTTTCAAGGCGCGGCTCCTTGGATGAACGGTTTACTCGACTGAGCTAGTAACGCGACGAGAAGAAAACGACTACAGCAAACCAATGACAGTTACGCCGAAAGCGCAACCGTCTCGCACCGTGCAATCGACCAGATTTCATGCATCCAATAAGTTGTGACAGCAAGAGGACTGCAAGCCTGCAGTGTACAAGAATAACAAGGGCCTTGTCAAGACAAACCTTTGATTCGACCGTTATTCGGAGTAGATGCGCAAGATTCTACCAAGCCCGACGGGACAATGCAAGAACAATTTCTTGAGTTGGACGAGGATCGCCTTTGACCATGCCGAAGAGACCGCCGCAAGATGTAAACGCCCATATTCAGCAGCGCTTTGGCCAGGCGGCGGCAAGCTATCGCAAGAGCAAGGTGCACGCTGCCGGACCCGATCTTGACCGAATGGTCGAAATCGCATCGCCGAGCTACAAGGAGCGTGTGCTAGATGCCGGTTGCGGCGCCGGACATACCGCCCTAGCGTTTGCCAAGCAAGCGCGCCTGGTTTTCGCTTGCGATTTCACCCGAGCTATGCTGAGCCAAACCGAGCTGCTTGCGCGAGACGCGGGCCTCGACAACCTGGTCACGCAGTTGGCCAACGTGGAAAACCTGCCCTTCCAGGACAATAGCTTCGACCTAGTGGTCACACGCTATAGCGCTCACCACTGGCGGCGGCCCGAGCGGGCGCTGGCCGAGTTTCGGCGCCTGCTCACGGAGGACGGCGCGCTGCTCATCAGCGATATCATGGCGCGCGAAGAGTACGCCCAGGACACCTTCCTGCAAACCATCGAGCTCTTGCGCGATCCGTCGCATGTCCGCGATTTTCGCGCCTCCGAATGGCGGGATATGCTGGCGAAGGCTCGCTTCGACGCTGAAGTCGTCATGACTTTTGACCTGTCCTTGCGCTTTGACGCCTGGACGCGCCGCATGAATACGCCGGCGCGGAATGCCGACATGATTAGGTCGCTTTTCAATGGCGCCTCGGCTGATATAAAGCGCGCGTTTCGCTTGCCGCCGGAGGTGAAGGGCGACGACTTCGAATTTGTGATTCCCGGCGCGGTGATACGCGCAACGCCATATTCGCGCTAACTCGCCGTCAGTCGATCTTTCGCCGCCTGATATTCAGTGTAACCGCCGATGTATTCGGTCAGTTCGCCATCGCGCAGCTCAAGCACGCGATCCACAGTCTGATCCAGAAAATAACGATCGTGCGACACGATCAGCACGGCGCCGTTGAATTCGTCCAGCGCGCTTTCGAGCACTTCAACTGAGGGAATATCGAGGTTGTTCGTTGGCTCGTCCAGCAGCAGCAGATTCGGCTGTTGCAGCACCACGCGCGCGAGTTGCAGCCGGCTGCGTTCACCGCCGGACAGGGTCCGAATCGGTTGGCGCGTCTGCTCATAACTGAAAGCCATGCGCAGCAAAAAATTCACGGCGGTTGATTCGTTGCTGTTCTGAATGTCGCGCACCAGATCCAAGGGTGTCCGCTCCAGCCAACGGTCTAGCGTCCGATGCTCTTGCGAGTAGAAGCCGATGCGCACGCTGGGTCCCACGACGATGTCGCCGGCCACCGGCTGCAACTCGCCCAAAATCAGTTGGAGCAGCACGGTCTTGCCTGCGCCATTGGGCCCAATGAGACCCGCGCGCTCGCCATGCCGCAGCAGCAGATCCAAATCCATAAAGAGCGGATCATCGTCAAAAGCCATCGTTACCCGCTTGAATTCCACGACCTTCTTGCTGCCCCGCCAGCCATCCACCTTGAAGTCCATCAGGCGGTGGTCGACCACCTTCTCAATGATTTCGCCGCGCTCATCCATCTTCTCCAGCATGCGCCGCCTTTGCCGCGCCGCCAACATATGCTTGCGGCTCAGCACCTGCTTCGCCCAGCGCTCAAATTGTTCGATCATGGCTTCAAGGCGGGCGATCTCCTTCTGCTGCGTCACATACAACTGTTGCTGGCGCAGGCGTCTCGCCTGTCGCTCATTGACGTAATACGAAAAGTTGCCATGGTAGACCGTCAGCTTGCCCTGCTCCAGCTCGACCGTCTGAGTCGCCACTTCGTCCAACAGGTAGCGATCATGTGAAATGATGACGACGCTGCCGCGATAATTCAGGATGAAGCGCTCCAGTTGCGTCTTGCCGGCCACATCAAGATGATTGTCCGGCTCATCGAGCAGCAGGATATCCGGCGCGGACACCGCCAGCTGCGCCAGCGCAACCATCTTTTTCTGCCCCCCCGAAAGCGTCTCGCTGGGTCGATCATAATCGGACGCGTCGAAGCCGAGCATTGCCAGCAGTTCCCGCACATGGCTCGCATGGCGCCCGCCGTTCATGCGCTCATATTCAGCCAGCAGCGCGTCGTGCCGCTCCAGCGCATCAGCGAGCCTGGAATTATCGCTGTAGACCGTCGGGTCAGCCAGGCCCTCCTCTGTTTCCGCCAGTTCATTTTCAACGGCTAGCAATTCGGGCGGCTTGATCATCGCCGTCTCCAGCAGACTTTTGTCGGCCGGGAGGCTAAGGTCTTGCGGCAGTCCCCCTATGCGTATGCCCTTCAGCCGATGTACCTGGCCCCGATCTGGCTCGATTTCGCCTAGCAAGACCTTGAGCAGGGTCGACTTGCCCGCGCCGTTCGCTCCCACCAGCGCGACCCGATCGCGCTCGCCGATCGCCCAGGACAAATCGCGGTAGAGCTCTCGATCGGCGAAACGGACGCTGATATTGTTGATGCGCAACATGGGCGTCTCCGGACCATCTATTGCGGCGCCTGCCAATTGGCGCCTGCGAGGATAGCATAAAGGGCGAGCTCTAGGATGCCCCGCCTGTTGTATGCGAATCTCAGGCGAAGTCGTGTATTATCAGTGAGTGAACGAGCGTCTCCAGCTCGAAGGTCGGATTTCCGGAAATGTTCCTCGTCGACGCGCAGCAGAGCATCGCCTTCAACGCCCAGCAAATCGGACGCGACTACAGGCGCTGGGCTTGGCTTCAACGCCAGGACTCAACAGGGATTGCGCCGCCGCCTGCGGTCACCAGCCTGCGCGACAATTTGCTCGGACGCGTAGCTGTCGTCTTCGCCAGCGCGCAGGTGCTTTCGGAATCGACGCCCGGTTTGGCTTCGTGGCAGCGCTTCACCTACCGAACGGAGGCTGACGCCCGGCAACTGGCGCTCTGGCAAGTGGATTATTATCGACGCCTGGCCGACGAGCAGAGCCGCATCCGCCTAATAATGACGCGCGCTGATTTGGACGCGGCGCTGGATACCTGGCTAGACGACAGCGCTGTTGATGAGCGCGTCCAAGGCATCGTGGTGAAGCTTAAAGGCGCGCAACCGGTCTCCAAGCCGAGACAACTGGAGGAGTGGCTGGAGTATGGCCTGCGGATTGTGGCGCCGGCCTGGCGGCAAACGCGCTATGCCGGCTCGGCTGAATCCGCCGATGGGCTCAGCGCGCTGGGCATGGAGCTGCTGGAAGTGATGGCTGAACATAGCGTTCTGCTGGATATCTCGGCGATGTCCGCGACGGCGGCGGAGGCTGCGCTCGAACGTTACGATGGCGCCATAATCGCCAGCCACAGCAATCCCCGCTACTTCCACGACAACCCGCGCTGTCTGTCCGATGCGCAGATCCGACGGCTCGCCGAACGCGATGGGGTCATTGGCCTCATGGTGTATAATCAATTTTTGAGGCGCGATTGGCATCCCGGCGATCCTAAACGCCGCGCCAGCTTGTCACATTGGGTTGATGCCGTGGATTATATCTGTCAACTTACGGGGTCAGTCGATCATGTCGGCTTGGGCAGCAATATCGATGGCGGCTTTCCGTATCAAGCGCTTCCGGCCGAGATCGATACATCCTGCGATTTGTGGTTGCTGCGCCGGGCGCTGCATGAGCGCGGCTTCGATGAGGCGCAGGCGGGCGCGATCCTCCGCGGCAATATGCTGCGCAAGCTGAAGGAATCCTTGCCGGACGGTTAAGTTATTATGTGGCGATTTGCCCAGGTTGGCATAGCCCTTGGCGCATTGGGCGGGATGATAAGCTTTATGGGCTTGTTTCCCGGCGTAACCGGCGCCGTGCCCACCGCCGGCATCGGTTTGGTGCAGGTCGTGATGATAATCGTCGGCTACACCTTGCTCATCCTGGGCGCAATCACCTATCTGAAATTCACCTTCTTTCTTGATGTGCCGGCGAACTTAGTGCAGCAGATCGGCACGCGAATGGCATTGACGGGCATCCTATTCGCCACGCTCGCGGGGATGGCCGATATTCTCGGCTTTGGCACGCATATTCGCGACGAAACCAGCGAGCTTTTCTTTGGACAGCTCCAGATGATCGGCATATTGGCGAGCTTCGCGCTTTCATCGCTGGGCGTATTGGTCTATGTTCTCGCCGGCGCGGGGATCGCCCGTCACGCGCCCGTTGAAGCGCTCAGCGAGACGATCGCCGGCGTCGACGACACGAGCGAGATCCAGCTTGGCGCGGCGGACAGCGGGCTCTAGTTCGCCGCGTCCCGCCGAAGCCTAGGCTGAATTCTCGATCTCGCCCCAAAGGGTTGGCTCGTGCGGGACAAATCGCCAAGACTTCTGTACGTCGTGAATATACCGCGGTTTTTTCTGTCCCATCGGTTGCCGCTGGCGCTGGCGGCGCGCGAGGCCGGCTATGACGTCCATGTGGCCACCGCGGATTCCGATCGCGCGTCTATTGAACGCATCTCGGAAGAGCGCCTGCCCTTTCACCCTATCAAGCTGAGTCAGCACGGCACGAACCCGCTGCTTGAGTTGCGAACTCTGCGAAGCCTTTATTCGCTGTACCGCGAACTCAAGCCTGATCTGCTGCATCACGTCAGCATCAAGCCGGTCCTGTACGGCGGCATTGCCGCCAGATTAAGCGGCCAGCGCAATGTCGTCCAGGCCATCAGCGGCTTGGGGCAGATGCGCGCCAATGACAGCGCCAAAGCGAGATTGCTGCAAGCGCTGATCGGGCTCCCATTCAAGCTCGCGCTGGGCGGAGAAAGCAGGCGCGTTATCTTTCAGAATCCGGATGACCTAAGGCGCTTCGTCGAGCGCGGGCTGGTGGCGCGGCGCAGGACGCTGGTGATACGCGGGTCCGGCGTCGATGAAAAGCGCTTCTGCCCCAGCGCCGAAGACCTGGCTCGACCGCCTGTCATTCTTTTCGCCGGGCGCCTGCTTTGGTCGAAAGGAGTTGGCGATTTCGTCGAGGCGGCTCGCCGCCTGCGTGGCAAAGCGCGCTTTCGGGTGGCCGGCTACGAAGAATCCACCAGCCCGCAAAATGTGCCCGCCAGCCAATTGAGGGCATGGCAAGCTGACGGACTCATCGAATGGCTGGGCAAGCGCGACGATATGCCCGCCGTCTACGCCGGCAGCAATATCGTCTGCCTGCCATCAAGCTATGGCGAGGGCGTGCCCAAAGTCCTGATCGAAGCGGCAGCCTGCGGCCGCGCCTGCGTCACCACCGATTCGCCTGGCTGTCGCGAAATTGTGCGTCATGGCCTTAATGGTCTGCTCGTTCCGCCCCATGATATTGACGCGCTTGTCGCGGCGCTGGAAAGTCTCGTCGAGGATCACGCGCAACGGAAGGAGATGGGGGCGGCGGGCCGGCAAATCGCGCTTGACGCATTTACGCTTCGTCAGGTGGTCGGCGAAACACTGGCGCTGTATGCGGCTCTTTTGGGGCGCGATCCGCAGTAGGTCGCCTAGTTGTATTGTATCGTGTTATCATGGTATTATCTCGAAGTGCGATAAGGAAGCATTAT
>JAPOYS010000024.1 GCA_026706455.1 Chloroflexota bacterium
GCTGGGCATGGCGCTGCCGGGCAATGGCGCCATTCCCGCGTCCGACTCGCGCCGTCTGCAGTTGGCGCAAGCAGCGGGTAGGCAGATTGTCGAGCTGGTCGAGCGCGACATACGCCCGTCGCAGATCCTGACGCCCGCCGCCTTCGACAACGCCATCACCCTGTTGAACGCGGTCGGGGGCAGCACCAACGCCATCGTGCACCTGCCGGCCATCGCCGGGCGCGCCGGCGTCGACCTGCCGCTTGCGCGCTTCGACGAGATCAGCCGCCGCAGTCCCCTCATCGCCAATATGCGCCCGGCGGGCAAGTACCAGATGGAAGACCTCTTCTACGCGGGCGGCATCCCGGCTGTGCTGAAGGAGTTGCTGCCGCTGCTGCATGGCGACGCGCTGACGGTCACCGGGCGGACGCTGGCTGAGAATGTGGCGGGCGCGCAAGCCAGCAACCCGAATGTCATACGCGCGCTGGACGATCCGCTGGAGCCCGAAGGCGGTTTGAGCATCTTGCGCGGCAACCTGGCGCCCGATGGCGCGGTCATCAAGCACGCCGCCGCCAGCCCGGCGCTCTGCCAGCATCGCGGTCCCGCGCTCGTCTTCAAAGACGCGGCAGATGTCAAGGCGCGCATCCACGACCCGGCGCTTGACGTCAGTCCCGATCATGTGCTCGTCTTGCAGAACGCCGGTCCCATCGGCGGGCCCGGCATGCCCGAGATCGGCAACCTGCCCATCCCGCAGAAGCTGCTCAAGGCTGGCGTGCGCGATATGGTCCGCGTCTCTGACGGGCGCATGAGCGGCACGTCCTACGGCACGATCGTGCTGCATGTCGCGCCGGAAGCGGCTGTCGGCGGTCCGCTGGCGCTGGTGCGCGATGGCGATGAGATCGAACTGAATGTGGCGCAGCGCCGCTTGCAGCTGCATGTTTCGCAGGCGGAGTTGGCGGAGCGACTCGCGAAATGGTCAGCGCCGCCGCCGGCTTACGAGCGCGGCTACGGCCAGCTCTACCTGCGCAGCGTCAACCAGGCGCCGCTGGGCTGCGATTTCGATTTTCTGCGCGGGCGGGATCCGGCTGGTCCGGTCTGGCAGCCGAAGTTTTAGCTTGGGAAAAGCCGCCGCAAATCGAGCGTGAAGCCGGGCAAGACGCTTTCGCCGCTCAGGCTGCCGTCTCGCTCGATCAATTCTGACGCTGGCTCGTCACCTGGTCCCATGCGCCAAACCTCGACGCCGGCGCGCTCGGGCAGCACAATCCAAACCAATTCTGTGCCATTGGCCAGGTAGACCGCGGCTTTGCGGCGCAGTTCAGCAAGCGTATTGCTGGGGGACGAGATCTCAACCGCCAAATCGGGCATACGCGGAACAAATTTCTCATGATCCGCCGGCGGGACATTATCCTTGCGGATGAAAGCGACATCGGGACCAAGCAAGGTATGGCGGTCATCGGCGGGAAAATAGCCGGATTCGACGCTGCCATCGCCCAGGTCATGCGCTTCAGCATAGTTCAAAAGGTAGCGGAAAATGTGTCCCGCAAGGTTTCCATGCGTGTATCCTGGCGGCATGTCCCAAAACAACTCCCCGTCTATGAGATAGAATCGCTTGAGTTCATTTTCCGGCTGCTGCGCCAGCAGCCAGACATCGTCCACCGTGTACAGCCGCTCTTGAATAGCCATCCCTGCCTCAGGAAAGTTGCTCTCTTACTACGAGTATAACGCAATCTATGTGAATTGGGTTGTGGGCGGCTCTACCCGCGCAGCGTCAACCAGGCGCCGCTGGGCTGCGATTTCGATTTTCTGCGCGGGGCGGGATCCGGCCGATCCGGTCTGGCAGCCGAAGTTTTAGCTGAAGCGCTGCCTGCGACATTGGCGCATACGAATTGCCGCAATAGAAGCGGACGTTTCAGCGCCGCGCGTAGGTCGCGTAGACACCGACCGCCGACACAGCATGTCAAATGCCCTACAGATTCTCTGTGCCCTCTGTGCCCTCGGTGTCCTCGGCGGTGAAAAAAATCACGCATCCAACTCCCCATCCGCCAGTCCCGCCGGCAGCGCCTCCGGCTGTTCCACCGTGCTCGCGATCTCAATGCGCCGTCCCTGCGCGGCCGACTCCTCCAGCGCGCACATGATATCGAGCACGTGAAAAGCCAGATCGCCGCTGGCTCGATGCGGCCGCCCCGTCTGAATCGCGGTCGCCATATCAGCGACGCCGGCGCCGCGCCCGATGTCGATGGAATGACTATGCGGGATGTCCGTCCATTCGCGCGTCCCGCCTTGAACTATGCGCACCGCGCCAGCGAAGAAATTTGGATCGCCCACGCTCATGGAGCCCGCTTCGCCATGGATCTCCAGCATGGGCAGGTGATGCCCCCAAACATCAAAGCTAGTGATGACGCTGGCGATGGCGCCGCTTTCAAATTCGAGCATGCCGGCTACGTGCGTGTTGACCTCGACTGGCAGGCGCTGCCCCATCAGCGCTTCGCTGGTGGCGACGCGCTCGGCGAAGGTCATGCGCGCCGATGCCGCGACCCGCGCCACTGGACCCATCAAATGGACGAGCGCCGTTAAGTAATAGGGACCCATGTCGAAGAGCGGTCCGGCGCCCTTCTGGTAGAAGATGCCGGCGTTTGGATGCCAGCTTTCGGGACCATGCGCCAGGAAGAAGGCGGTAGCGGCGATTGGCTTCCCGATCAGGTCGTCATCGATGGCTTTGCGCGCGGTTTGCAAGCCACCGCCCAGGAATGTATCGGGCGCGCAGCCCACTCGTAAGCCCGCAGCCATCGCCGCCTTAATGACGCTCTCGCCGTCTGCGCGATTGATCGCTAGTGGCTTCTCGCTGTAGACGTGCTTGCCCGCCGCGATGATCCCCCGCGAGACATCGGCGTGCACCGCCGGGATCGTCAGATTGATGACGATATCGATGTCGTCACGCGCCAGCAGGTCGTCCACGTCAAAAGCCGCTAATCCGTGTTCGGCGGCGAAAGCTTGCGCGCGGTCGCTTAGGATATCGGCGCAGGCGTTGATTTTGATGACGTCAAAAGCGGCGCAGCCCTCGATATAAGCCGGCGCGATGTTGCCGGTTCCGATGATGCCAATGTTCAGTGTTTGCACGGGTTCTCCTGTGTCCAGCCGTTATGATGCGGCGGGCGACCCAAGGGTCGCCCCTGCAATTGCACACATTTACTGCGGGCGTTTCAGCGGGTCGCGTAGACACTGAACGTCAAACGCCCCTATAGTTGGGCCGGGCCTACATATCCAGCGCGTCGTCAGCCAAGCCGGCCGGCAGCGCCAGCGGCTGCTCGACAGTGCTTTTGATCTCGATATGCCGTCCCAGCTCGGACGATTCCTCCAGCGCCAGCATGATGTCCAGGGCGTGCAGAGCGAGATCGCCGCTGGCGCGATGCGGCCGCCCCGACTGAATCGCAGTTGCCATATCAGCGACGCCGGCGCCGCGGCCGATATTGGTCGAATGCGTCAGCGGGAAATCGACCCAATCGCGCGTCCCGCCTTTTACCAGCGACACAGCGCCATCAAAGCGATTCGGGTCGGGCACGCTGAGCGAGCCCTCGCTGCCGTGAATCTCGATCAAGGGCAGGTTGTGACCCCAGACATCGAAACTCATGATCACCGTCGCGATGGCGCCGCTCTCGAATTCAAGCGTTCCAGCTACATGGGTGTTGACCTCGACCGGCAGTCGCTGCCCCATCAGCGCCTCGCTGGTGGCGATGCGCTCGGCGAAGGTCATCCGCGCCGCGCCCGACACGCGCGCCACCGGTCCCATCAGATTGATCAGCGCCGTCACATAATAGGGACCCATATCAAGCATGGGGCCGCCGCCTTCCAGATAATAGAAGCCGGCGTTGGGATGCCAGCTTTCATGGCCATGCGAGAGCCAGGTCGCGGTGGCGGCTATCGGTTGCCCAATCAAGCCATCGTCGATCGCCTTGCGCGCGGTTTGCCCGCCGCCGCCGAGAAAGGTATCGGGCGCGCAGCCCATGCGCAAGCCAGCCGCTTTCGCCGCTCTGATGACGCTCTCGCCGTCGGCGCGGTTGATCGCCAGCGGTTTCTCGCAATAGGCGTGCTTGCCCGCCTCGATGATCTGCAGCGAAACTTCAGCGTGCGTCGCCGGCAAAGTCAAATTGACGACGATGTCGATGTCGTCTCGCGCCAGCAAGTCGACGACGCTGTAAGCGACCAAGCCATGCTCGGCGGCGAATGCCTGCGCGCGGTCGGCCAGAATATCGGCGCAAGCCGTGATGTTGATGACGTCAAATGGCGCGCAGCCCTTGATATAAGCGGGCGCGATATTGCCCGTGCCAATGATGCCGACGTTTAAGGTTTGCATAAAAAGTCCTTTACAGTTTTCGGGCGACCTGATAGGTCGCCCCTACAGACATGGTAGTTATCGAGCAAACGAATTCGCGTTTGCTAAGACATGAATTCGGGGATGTTGCCGCGAACGGGACTTGAGTTCGAAACCGGCTTCGCCCAATTGATGGCGTTGGCGATCACTTTGTGCACAATCGGCATGTGATAGATGGGATAGGTCTCGTGCCCGGGGCGGAAGTAGAAGATCTTGCCCTGCCCGCGCTGATAGCAGCAGCCGCTGCGGAAGACCTCGCCACCCTCGAACCAGCTGATGAACACCAGGGTATCCGGCGGCGGAATATCAAAGTGTTCGCCGTACATTTCGGCTTCTTCGATTTCGATGTATTCCGGCAAGCCATCGCAAATCGGATGCGATGGATCGACCGTCCAGATTCGCTCTTTCTCGTCCGCCTCGCGCCAGCGCAGCATGCAGCCCGTGCCCATCAAGCGGCGGAAGATCTTGGAAAGATGCCCCGAATGCAGCACGATCAAGCCCATGCCGTTCAGCACGCGCTCTTGCACACGGTCGACGATCTCGTCGCTGACGTCGCCATGCGCCATGTGGCCCCACCAGGTCAGCACATCGGTGTTATCGAGCGCCTCTTGCGTCAGCCCATGCTCCGGCTCATCAAGCGTGGCCGTGCGGATGTCGAAGCCATAAGGCGCGAGACCCTTTGCCAGCGCGCCATGGATGCCCTCGGGATAGACGTCTCCGACATGCTTTTCCAGTTTCTCATGCCGGTATTCGTGCCAGACGGTTACGCGTATCGGGGTCATCTTTTTTGCCTTTTCCGCTTTCAAACGAATGCAGGGGATTATGCACGCTTCGGGGGCGATTTACAATCGATATGTTGGAATGCGCGGCCGGTGCAACTAAATCGGATTAAGCGTCCGCAAAGCTCACCCGCCGGTATATCGCGCTCAGGGGAATCTCGCAGGAGGGCGTCGGGATAACCAAGGTGGCGTCCAGCCCGGAATATTCGCGATAATGCCAGTCGTCGTCGGAGCGCGTATGCGCTTCGATTAAAGGTTTGTCTTGCGCAACGAGGAAGCATCCGACGAGCGACGGTATTTCCAGGTACTGCTCCAACTTCTGATTGCGATCCCGTGTTTCGGTCGATGGCGAGAGGATTTCGAAGAGTAGCGTCGGATTCTCCAGCGAAGCTTGCGGGGCGCCAGCGCGGACTCTCTGTTCTCCACATATAACTACCACATCGGGGTAAGTATATGTTCCATCCGGGTTGACCAGTACACCGATTTCAATGGCGTACACCTCGCAGCCCTTCCTGTGGAGTTGATTCTCAAGCGCGAAGGCGAGGTTCAAGTTGATACGATTGTGCGGTCTGCTCGCGCCTGTCATTTCAATGACCTTGTTGTTTATCAGTTCGTTTCTGAACGGCTGTTGGCTTTCCCATTCAAGGAATTCGTCTATGGTTAACAGGCGTTCCGCGATTTCAGTCGCCATCATCCGCTCCAACGGCATACACTATGATCACAAGCATACCATATCTCCGCAATTACTGTCGTTTTCGCCTACAACCGCGCCTGGATCCCCGCCATCGCCTCCAGCGGCTTGATGAGGCTGTGGTTGCCATCGCCGCCCAGCCCCTGCGCCTGCAGCGTCCGATACAGGTTGAAGCAGAGCGCCGTCGCGATCACGGGAACGCCCAGCTCGTCCGCCGCGCCCAGCACCAGCCGCAGGTCCTTCTGCTGCAGGTCAATCGAGAAGCCCGGCGCCCAATAATCGTCGATGACTTGCGGACCGCGGTTGGCCAGCATCCAACTGCCGGCGGCGCCGCCGGTCACCGCTTGCAGCATCTTGTCCAGATCGACGCCGCCCGCCTTGGCGAATAAGAGCGCTTCGCTCGCCGCCAGCATATTGACCACGCAAAGTATCTGATTCGACAGCTTGACCGTCTGGCCCGCGCCCGGTTCGCCGACATGCGTGATCGTGCTGCCCATCGCCTCGAAGCAGGGCTGCGCGCGCGCGACATCGGCTGCGCTCCCGCCGATCATAATGCTGAGCGTGCCATTAGCCGCGCCTTCGCTGCCGCCGCTGATGGGCGCGTCGAGCATGGCCACGCCCTTCGCCTGGAGCTGCTTGGCGATTGCCACCGTGTTGACCGGGTTGATCGTGCTCATGTCGATCACCAGATCGCCGGCCGAGGCGCCGTGAATCACGCCGTCGTCGCCCAGGACGACCGCCTCGACATCGGGCGTGTCGCTGACGCAGATGATGGTGATATCGCTGGCTTCGGCGACCGCGCGCGGGGAATCGGCCGCGGCCGCGCCGCGCTCGACGAAGGGCGTCATGCGGCTGGAGGTGCGATTCCATACGGTTACGGCAAAGCCGGCTTTCATCAAGTTGTCGACCATGCCGCGGCCCATGATGCCCAAGCCGATGAATCCGATTTTCTCGCTCATATTAGGAAGTCCTCGTTTGTTTGTGTTCGTCCGAGAGTATGCAGGCAATGGTAACGTGAAAGACCTTTCGGGTACAGGTCAAGCGATCTAAGACATAGGTTCCATAGCCGCAGTCGAGGCTATTCGCTATGCTGAGATTATCGCTCATTAGGGCTGCTTGATTCGATTGAGAAATTCAGGAGACGGATGATGCTTAATTTAGGAATGATTGAATTGGCGATTATCGTACAGATTGCGCTCGCATTGCTTATGTTCGTGGTCATTCCCTATCTGATCATTCGCCAGGCCGTGCTTTCCGCCCTGCGTAAATTTTATTGCGAGCTCGACGAGGTCGGGTAGAAGAAGTCCCAGGCGCAAGCCAACTCCTGATCTTGCGCAGCGGTCGAAAGCCGCGGCTTATGATAAAATCTAAGTGACAATGGCAAAAAGGGGCAAGCGAAATGTTAACGGACGACATTCGACTCGAACGGATAGAAAAAGAATACCAAACGTTGCGCGGCACACAAGATCAGTTGATGGACCGCATGAATGGGATTGGCGATGTGTTGCAGCAATTGGTTGATCAAGTAGCCGACAACGCCAGAGCGATTGAGGCGAACCGAAAAGCGATTGAGACGAACCGAAAAGCGATTGAGGCTAATCGCGATGAGATACTCGCGATACGCCGAGCGGTCGCCGAAAACAGCCAAATGCTCTCCGATATCATGGAGCATCTGCAAGTGCCCAAGAAGCGGACGGGTTTCATAGCGACTGACTAGGACTCCCCAGACGCGTCAAATCCCAGCGCCTGCACCGCCCCCCAAAAGCGCTCCACATTGCCCAGCTTGACCTCGTCGTAGCCGCGGATCATATCGGGCAGCTTCGCCAGTTCAACGGCTCGCGCATAGGTCTCGCCACTCAAATCTTCCAACGTATCGAAGACCAGCCGTCGATACTGCCGGATCAGGTCGCGCTCGGTCCGCCGCACGCGGTCGTAGCCGAAGGGATCGAAGCGCGTGCCGCGCAGGAAGCGCAGTTGGCGCAGCCCGCGATACACTAGATCAAACGAAGTCCCGACCTTGATCTTGCGCTTGAGCCCGAGCGCTTTCAGAAGCGGCGGCTGCAAGTGATAATGCAGCTTGGCGCGCGCGCCGAATTGCTCGCTCAGCGCCGCCCGCAGTTCCGGCTTGAGGCTCAAGCGCGCCACTTCGTATTCGTCTTTGTAGGCCATCAGCTTGAAGAGGTAGCGGGCGAAGGCTTCGCTCAAATCGGTCGCGCCGGGGCGGGCGGCTTGTTCGGCCGCGTATACCCGCTTCACATCGTCGACATAACGCCGGGCGTAGGCTTCGTTCTGATAGGCAATCAGTTCCGGCACGCGGATATCCAGCAGCCGCTTCAATTCGCCTGTCGCCCCGACCCGGCGAATGAGTTCAAGGGCGGCGGGTTGAGGATCGCTTTGGATTGCGAGGGCGCCGGCGCGCTTGATCTCCAGGCTAGCCAGCCAGTCCGGCGCGGCGACCGCCAGCCGACCGGCGCGGAAAGCCTGCTGATTGTCCTCGACTTTGACGCCGTTCAGCTCGATAGCGCGCTCGATGGCGGCGGCTGACATGGGCAGCGTCCCCGCTTGATAAGCGGCGCCGATGACAATCATGTTGGCCATCATGTGATCGTGGAAGAGCGCTTCCGCCAAGCCAATGGCGTCGAAGAAGACGTTCTGACCCGCCACGGTCTGCCGATTAATCAATTCCAGCAGGCGATCGGCTTCGGGATACTCGACGGTCGTATCGCGCACCATGGCGCCGGTCGGCACTTGGCTCGTGCTGACGATGGCGACGCTGCGCCCCGGATGAGCGCGGACGAGGTTTTTGCCCTCGGTCGCCGTCAGCGCGTCAAAGACGAGGAAGGCATCGGCCGCCGCCGCGCCGATCTTGGGCGCGATGTCGATGGCTTCAGCCGTGATCTTCAGGTTGGAAACGACCGGTCCGCCTTTTTGGCTGAGCCCCGTCTGGTCCAGCGAGCGCGCGTGAAATCCATCCAGCGCGGCCGCCGTGCCCAGCACTTGATTGGCGGTGACGACGCCGGTGCCGCCAATGCCCATGAAGAGAATATTGGCTGTCCCATTGCTGCGGCGCTCCGGCTCAGCGATTGCCCGGTCGACGCGGAAGCTCGCCGTCGCTTGGGCTGCGGGCATTTCGGCTGGAATTACGCTCATAAAGGCGGGGCAGTTGCCGTCGAGGCAAGTGTAGTCCTTGTTGCAGGAGGACTGATGAATCTGCGTTTTGCGGCCGAACTCGGTCTCGACGGGTTGCACGCTCAAGCAATTCGACACAGCGCCGCAATCGCCACAGCCTTCACAGACCGCCTCATTGATGACGATGCGCAGGCTGGGGTCGGCCGCATAACCGCGCCGGCGTTTGCGCCGCAGGTTGGCTGCGCATTCCTGGTCGTAAACGAGGGCGGTGACGCCGGGTGTATCGCGCAGGAGCAGCTGCGCTTCGTCCAGGCGGTCGCGTTCCCAGACTTCAGCGCCCGGCGCCCAGGGCGCGTCGGCGGGAAACTTGTCGGGGTCGGCTGAAACGACGATGGTCTTCTTCACGCCTTCCGCGAAGAGCAGGTGCGTTAATTCGGGCACGGGCATCAAGCCGTCAGCCGGCTGGCCGCCGGTCATCGCCACCGCCGAATTGTAGAGAATCTTGAAGGTCATGGTCGATCCGGCCGCCGTCGCCTGCCGGATCGAGAGCGAACCGCTGTGGGCGAAGGTGCCATCGCCGATATTTTGGAAGATGTGCTCGACATCGGTGAAGGTTTCAGCGCCGACCCAATTGGCGCCTTCGCCGCCCATCTGTGTGACGCCGCCCGTATTCCGGTCCATCAATATAGCCAGCGTATGGCAGCCGATGCCAGCGGCCGCCATCGAACCCGCCGGCACTTTGGTCGAGCGATTATGCGGACAGCCCGAGCAGAAATAGGGCGAGCGCGCGGCGATGGGGATCGCGCCCAAGTCAGGGGCCCGCTTGATTTCCTGCAGCCGGAGCTCCAAAAGCGGGGCGTCGACGCCCCCGCGCAGCCGCCGCGCCAGCACCTTCACAATCTCATCAGCGTCCAACTCGTTATCGGCTTTGACCAGCCGGCGTCCCGTCTCGTCCTTCTTGCCGATGATGCGTGGCGCATGAACGCCCCCGTAGAGCGCTTCCTTGCAGAAGGTCTCGATGAAGGAGCGCTTCTCTTCGATGACCAGGATCTCATCCAAGCCGGCCGCGAACTCGCGCAAGATCTCCGGCTCCAGCGGGAAGATCATGCCCAGCTTGAGCAGACGGATGCCAGCGCGTTCGAGCGCTTCATCATCCAAGCCGATATCCAGCAGCGCGCCGCGCAAGTCGTACCAGGTCTTGCCGGCTGCGATGATGCCCAGCCAGGCGTCGGCGGTCGGCACGGCAATCTCGTTGATGTGATTGGCTTTGGCGAAGGCGAGCGCCGCATCCAGCCGCGCCCCGTGGATCTCCTGCTCCTGCTGCAAGCTGTAGGGCGCCAGCAGGTCCGGGTTTTGCCGCGGGCGCCAGATCCGCCCATTCAGCTGGAACTCGGGTTCGACGATTTCGACGCGGTCAATACCGACGTTGACGCTGCCATATTCATCGGCGACATCGGTGACGATTTTGAAGCCGACCCAGAGACCGCTGAAACGTGACAAGCCGAAGCCCAACAAACCCAAATCAAGAATCTCCTGCGCGCTGCCCGGATACAAGATTGGCATCAGGGCATCGAAGAGCGCCACTTCCGAGTGCGAGGGGATGGTGGAGGATTTGCACGAGGGGTCGTCGCCGGCCAGCGCCAGCACGCCGCCATGGCGCCCGACGCCGGCCAGGTTGGCGTGTTTGAAGGCGTCGCCGCTGCGATCGACGCCGGGTCCCTTGCCGTACCAAATGCCGCAGACGCCGTCGTACTTGGGTCCTGGCAAAAGATTGGCTGTTTGGCTGCCCATGATGGCGGTCGCCGCCAGCTCTTCATTCACAGCCGGAATGAAGCGGATGTGGTGCGCGTCCAGCAATGCGGGGAGGCTCTCGAGAACGAAATCCAGCGCGCCCAAGGGCGAGCCGCGATAACCGGTGATCAAGCTGGCGGTGCGCAAGCCGCGGCGCTTATCGGAGCGGTGCTGATCCATCGGCAGCCGCGCCAGCGCCTGGATGCCGCTCATGATGACGGCGCCGCGTTCGGCGGTGTAGCGATCCGCCAGCGTGAAATCCGCGGGCGCGCGTTGTGTTTCGATGGAAGGTGGCGGCGCTTGTTTCTCGATCATTCGCTTCCAAATCGCTGAACGGAATGATACTTCCTTTATAACAGATTCCGCGTTCGATGGCATATTTGTTCGCAGATTGCGGGCGAGCTACCAACTCGTCCCTAGATATTACACGAACAGGTTTCCGCTAAATCGCCGTAAGCCAGGCGCTGGCCGCCAGTACCGCTATCGCCAGCAAAGCGACAAGGATCGTGAGTTGCCGCTCGCGCCTCTGTAGACGCCGCCAATGTTCTGCGTCGCCTTTGCCTCGTTCGCGCAGCAGGCTCGCCCGCTCCAGCGCCGGCGCCACAGCGAATTGCAGGAACAAGCCGCAGAGCGCCATCACGATGATCAGCAGATGCTTGAGCAAGAGCGTCTGGCTCCAGCGATTGCTGAAACGCAGCAAACCCTCATAATTCGGGTCCGTTGACATCTGCAGGAGGCCGGTGACGATGAGCACAGCCAGCGCCAGATTGCCGATCAGGTTGAAGCGCTTGCGCAGGCGCGACAGAAGCCGATGGAGCGTCGGCTGCTCGGCCAGCGCCTGATTCAGCTCGGGCAGGACCAGAAATGCAATCAGCAGAATGCCGCCGATCCAGACCGCCGTAGCGACGATGTGCAAGAACAAGCTGAGCGCCAGCGCGGCTTCGGACATTTGTACCCCCCATCCCCCAGCCCCTTCCCCCACAGGGAGGGAAGGGGAGAAACAGACCTCGTTCGGACAGTAAAGCCCCCTCTCTCTTTATGGGGGAGGGGGTTTGGGGGTGGGGGCCTTCCCCTGGCGCAGCCAAGCCTCGTATTCCTTCCGCGCCTCGTCGTTCAGCGGATAATACTTGTCGAGGCGCCCGCCTTCTTCGAGTTTCAGGCGGGAGAAGATTTCCCATTCCGCTTTGGCGCTCGCGGCTTCCGCGATCTTCTCCGCCAGCGCCAGCGGCACAACCACGGCGCCATCGTCATCGGCCACCATGATATCGCCCGGCTCAACATAGCAGCCGGCGCAGGCGATAGGGACGTTCACCGCATGGGGGAAGATATCGGTCTGCGTGTGAAAGTTCGGCGTGACGCCGCGCAGCCACAGACCCAGATTGAGCGTCTTCACTTCGGGGAAATCGCGGATGCAGCCGTCGATGATGATGCCCTCGCCGCCTTGCGCCTTGAAGGAGGTCAGCATCATCTCGCCGAAGACGCCGCTGCTCAGGCTGCCGCGCGCATCGACGACGATGATGTCGCCGGGCTGGCAGGCCATGATCGCGCGCCGATGCAGCTCGCGCCCGGGCGCGGCCGCGTATTCATCGCCCCAATGCAGGTCTTCGCGCTTGGGCATGAACTGCAGGGTCACCGCTTGGCCGCAGGCGACCGCGCCGGGATTGAAGGCGGTCAGCCCGACCAGATGCGGATTGCGGATGCCCGCCTCTTTCGCCAGCGCGCCAGCAATGGTCGCCGCGCCGATGTCGCGCAGCTTGTCAATGATCCCATCCTCGATTCGATCAAATGGCTTGGCTTCACTCATATCGAGCCCTTTGTCTTTGGCTGATTGGCTGCCCGACTGCGATTATATCATTCGCGCCTACTTGATACGAAATCGCTCGCCAGAATGCCGCCGTCACAATAATGTCGGTTTTGGCGTATGATGATGGCTGAATCGGACTGGCGAGGAACAGCCCATGAGCTTGAGCATCGGCATCGTCGGCTTGCCCAATGTCGGCAAGAGCACCCTCTTCAACGCCCTGACGCGCGCGCAAAACGCAGTCGCCGCCAATTATCCTTTCAGCACCATCGAATCCAATCACTCGGTCGTGCCGCTGCCCGATGAGCGCTTGACCCAATTGCAGAACTGGGTCGGCGTTGAGCGGGCGGTACCGGCGCGCGTCGACTTTGTCGATGTGGCCGGTTTGGTCAAAGGCGCGCATAAGGGCGAGGGCTTGGGCAACCGCTTTCTGGGGCATATCCGCCATGTGGACGCCATCGCCCATGTCCTGCGCTGTTTCGAAGATGAAAATGTCGCCCATGTCAACGAGAAACCACACCCGGCTGATGATATCGCCATCATCAATACCGAGCTGGCGCTGGCTGACCTGCAGCAGCTTGAGCGCCGCCTCGAGAAGCTGGAGCGCGAAGTCAAGGGCGAACCCAAGCTGGGCGATCAACTGGCGATGGCGCGGCGGGTGGAAGCCTTCGTCGCGGCGGGGGCGCCGCTGCGCGACTTCGCGGAGCGCGACCATCCAGACTTCCTGGCGCTGGACTTTGAGATGCGCTTTCTGACTGCGAAGCCGGTCATCTATGTCGCCAATGTTGACGAAGAAGCTTTGCAGAATGGCAACGACTTTCTCGCATCGGCGCAGGCGCTCGCGGAGGCGGAAGGCGCTCAGGTTGTCACCGTCTGCGCCGAGTTGGAGCAGGAACTGGCCGGCTTGAGCGATGACGAACGCGCCGAATACCTGACGATGTACGGATTGGCGGGGGGCAGCCTGGAACGGCTTATCAGCGAGAGTTATCGCTTGCTCGGCTTGATCAGCTATTTTACGTATAACGACAAGGAAGCGCGGGCCTGGACCATCCGCCGCGGCTGGACGGCGCCGCAAGCGGCTGGCATCGTGCATAGCGATATGGAACGCGGCTTCATCCGCGCCGAGGTCATTCCCTTTTCCGTGTTCGCGCGGCATCAGGATCGCAACGCCATCAGAGAGACGGGCTTGCTGCAAATCGAAGGGCGCGATTATGTGGTGCAGGACGGGGATGTGATCCTGTTTCGCTTCAAGGTCTAGCCGCCCTAACGGCAGAATTCAGCCATCAGGTCGATGTAAATTTTGCGGCAGCGCTCGACCGAAGCCAGGTCCACCCATTCTTCTTTGGCGTGCGCGCCAGCGCCGGCCGGGCCGAGCACAACCGTCGGGATACCTTTGTCGCCGAAGAGAGCCGAATCCATCCACCAACTGCTGCCGACAAGCGGGACTTGCGCGCCCAAATTCGCCTCGGCGATGCGCTTAAGCTGCTGGACGAGCGGATGCGCCGCCTCGATGTGATAGGCGCTGCGAGCGAATGGCGCCGCAACCTGCGCTTTGAAGTCGGGGTCGGCGGCGGCAATTTCGTCGAGGATGCGCTGGAGTTCCGCTTCGACCAGCGCGCGCGCCTCGCCCGGGAGGGTGCGGCGCTCGACTTGCAGCTTACAATGCGCCGGAATCATGGAGATTTCCTCGCCGCCGCTGATCAGCGAGGCGTGCAGGGAGCCGCTGCCGAGCAGTTCGTGCGTCGACGCCGCGCGCATCGCCCGGTCGTATGCCTCCAGCGCGACCAGGACTTTCCCCATTTTGGCGATGGCGTCTACGCCCAGATGCGGCCGCGAGCCGTGGGCGGCGACGCCGAAAGTCTCAATATCGAGCCAGACGAAACCGCGATGAGCGATGCTGATCTCCAGCTCGGTGGGCTCTGAGATCAGCGTGGCGTCGCATTGCCAGCGCTCCCATTCGGTTAGCAGCGCTTCCGTGCCGATGCTGCCGTACTCTTCGTCGACGACAGCGCTGAGCATGACATCGCCGCGCAGCGACAGGTCACGCGCCGCTTTGAGCGCCAACATACAGGCGGCCAACCCGCTCTTCATATCGTAAGCGCCGCGCCCGTACAGGCGTCCCTGGCGGATGACCGGCTGAAAGGGCGCCTCCATGCTGGTCACGCCGACGGTGTCGGTATGGGCGTTCAGCATCAGCGAGGCGCCGCCGCCGCTTCCGCGAGCGATCAGCACGACGTTGGGGCGGTCGCGCCCGGCTTCCTGCAGGTGGACTTCAAGTCCGTTCTCATGGCCCCAGTTGGCGATATAGTCGGCGATGCGCGCCTCGCCAGCGCCGCCCGGAACGAGGTCGGGGTTCACCGAATCGATGGCGACGAGTTCGGAAAGGAGGCTGATGAGTTCGGACATAGCAGAACTTTCGACGGGCGACATTATGCTTGCGCCGGGCGCAGTTGCCCCTTCACATCAAGCAGATCCAGCAGGAATCGGCGTGGATCGGCCGGCTTCGGCAGCGGGAGTTGACGCAGCGGCTCGATGAATTCGACCGCCAGATCGCCCTCGCTGATGATGCGGTTGATCAGCTTGCCGACATCGTTGTATTGCATGACGATGGCATTGAGATAGTCGTCGTTTTCCGTCACCTTCCAAAGCTCGACAGCCGAGAGCAGCGCCTCCAGATTGTGCACAAGCATGCCGATCTTATAGCGATATTCGGGTTCGTTGGTGAGGCCGCGCGCGTGAATGGCGTCCATGATGCCCTCGCTGGCGCTGATGAGGCGGGCGGCGTCCAGCGGAATCGGCAGCTGGCAGCGGGTGATGTAATCGGCGTAATTGAAGAAGGGCGGGCGGCGCGTCTCGCGGCTGCTGTTGAGGATCTGCTTGCCTTCGCGCGGCACATAGGCGTTTTCGCGCAGGGCATTCATGCGCGCGTCGATATCGCCCGGCGTAATGGCGCCCAGGTAGCGGCGCGTGTGCTTGTAAGTGAGCAGGGTGTTGAGGGTGTAATGTCCATCAAAGACGGGATAGACGAAGGAGTCGATGGCGTTGCCGCCGATATTGGATTCCTTGAGGAAGCCCTTGGAGCCGGTGACCAGCAGATTCTGCGACAGGATGTCGTTGCACTTTAAGAGCAGCCAGGATTTCAGCATGATGCCGTGAAATTGCAGGAAGGGGCTGTCGCTGAAGGCGAGGGCGCGGAAGAAGGTGAAGTTGATGTGCGCCGCCCCCAGCGCCAAATTGTAAAGCTGACGGAAGACATTGCTGAAGCGGATCGGGTTGTTGCCGAATATGCTCTTGCGCGAGAGATGCTCGATGGCGGCGGGCAGGGAGTCGTCCACCATTTTCACGCCCATATAAGCGCAGTGGTACTTTGAAGGCAGCGCCATCCGCTGCAGGATCTCCAGCCCGCGTCCGACTTGCCCGATGAGGATGCCGGGTCCGTCGATATCGAATTTGGTCAGCACCATGCTGCGCAGGACGTGCGTCTCCAGGCGCTGCCAGTTCTTGGTGCTGCTATGCGGCACGGCGAAGAGCGAAAGCGAGCGCGGGCCGTCCGCCTCGGGGTCGACCTTGGCGATGACGGAGTGGTAGTCGGCGTGGTAGGAATTGTTGATCAGCCATTTCTGGCCTTGGACGTGGTAGGTCTTTCCGAGCGGGTCATCGGCGCAGGGCGTGGCGCGGGTGCGCACGCTGAGCAAGTCGGTGCCGGTGTGCTCTTCGGTCCAGCTCAGGGTGAAGATTTTGCCTTTGAGCTCCCCCGCGAGCTCATATTCTTCGGCGGCGACCAGCATCATATAGGCGAGTCCGCTGGCGGCGCAGGCGGTCATATAACTGGGATTGTTCTTGAAATGCTTGGTGGCTTCCAGCATGGAGCCCATCAAGTTAAATCTGGGGTAGACGTTATCGAGCACGTCCATCATGCCGGCGCGCAGGCGCTGATAATCGAGGATGTCGCCGAAGAGCGCGTCTTTAATGGTATCCATAGGGGCGGGCGGTCAGGCCGCCGCTTTCTCTCGGTTGCACTTTTTGCATAGCATTTGACAGTTTTCTTCGATCGTTCTGCCGCCTTCGGACCAAGGCTGTTTGTGGTCCGCTTCCATCCCCGAAATGTCAAATTCCTCTTTACAGATCGCGCAGACGCCGTCTTGTTTCCGATAGACCCTACGCTTCATGCGCTCGTCAAAGACGCGGAGATTCAGATGCTTTGCTTCGCGGGTGAGGATATATGGATATATGCCCGATTCACGTTGCACCTCTTCATCATCGAGCAAACTCTCAACTTCGGCTTCAATCTTCACGGGGTCGATTTCACAGTCTTTGTATTTGTTGTACAGACCGCCCCAATCCACGCCCTTCATAGAGCTGCGATAGGTCCTAAAGGTTGCCTTTATCCAGTCAATGACCGCTTGAAAGTATTCCCAGAGGGGCGCCGCGCTCTCTTTATGTTGATGAGTCCGCATATATTCTTTGATGCTGTTCTCGCTAATCCACTTGATTGCCGTTTCCAGGTATTCTTGCCGTTCAACCTTTACCGAATTTCTTAGATAGTCCCGGCCAATCTGATAGGCTGGGCAGCCGCGCTTGCTGAAGTAGCGCTTGGAGTCGGTGACCCAGGCGCCAGAGTAAATCGCATTGAGCAACTCTTGATTCGACAGCTGCTTCCCCGCGATGTTGATGACCTCAAACCATTCCAGCTTCTCGCTGTCCGTGCCCGTACAAACATAGACCATCAGCTTGTAATTGAGAATCCGCTCTTTGACGTCCGATTGCTGATTGTCAAAGCCCAGTCCCATGAAGGAGAAGCCCGGTTTCTCCGCCACATATTGCGCGATGGAAATCGTGCGCTGCTGACCGTCAATAATCTCGTAAGTGCCGTCCTCGCGGTCCGCCCAGTACATGACATTGAGCGGGAAGCCCTTGAGAATAGAGTTGATGACGGCGTTGCGCTCTTTCTCATCGTAGATGAACTCGCGCTGGAAGGGCGGGCGAATATCCAGCGCCCCGCCGTAACCGACCACGCCGCCGTCGCCGTCGTCATGGTAGCCGGCGACGAGGTCGCGCACGCTGAGGTCAAGCTGTTGAATTTTCATATCGGTCTGAGAATGTCTATTCGTCGGGGATTTTGATAAGGCTGACGACGCTGCTTAGCAATTTGACGATGACGTCAATTTGCCCTTTCATGTACACCATGTCATTTTTGATGGTAGCGACATCATTCTTTACCACGGTCATATCGGACTTCAAGCCCGCTACATCTTTTCCAACAACTTGCAGCCGGCCCGCGATCTTGACTAATTCGAGTTGCTCTTTATCGTTCATGCGTATCCTTTCGCCTGCTGGAAATGTATCTTGGGCGGCTGACATGCGCAAGTCCGCTCGCTAGCCCCGCCGCTCTCGCCGTCGTCACGGCAGCCGGCGACGAGGTCGCGGACGCTGAGATCTAGCTGTTGGATTTTCATTGGGACAAGTTCTGGCGGGGAATCACGACAGGGCTATCGAAGATTTATTTCAAAAACACTGCCGCAAGCGCCAGCGCGCTGATCAGAGACGGAAGGCCAAAAGTAAGCGCCTGGCCGATGCCCTTGAAACGCTGCTGGCGGTCGCTGATTTCTTTGAGGCCTTCGTCAATTGCGTCGAACTTGGCGTCGATCTTCTGGTTGAGGCGGGCATCAATGGCGTCGATTTTCTGGTTGAGTTCTTTCGTCTGCTCTTGCACAATTTCGCGGACGAATCCTTTGGTCGCCAGCGCATCCAGCTTGCCGCGCAACTCGCCGATTTCGCGTTCATGGCGAGTAACTTGTTCAGAATCGGTCATATCGCAATCCCCAGAGGCCGCATGTTATCGACATCTGAAGTCTAAACTATTCCGGGGCATTTGACAAATGATGATTTTGGCGGGGGCGCCCCGCCGTCGTTTTGGCAGCTTGCGACTGATGTATCGAAACTTGATAGCTTGACAATAGCAGTTATACTATCCTTAGTACAGATAGTCGATTGCGAGAGATTATATGGTGGCCAATGCGGAGACCCGGCTTACGCAACTTGAAACACGCTCAGAAGAATATGTCAAGAAGAGCGATATATCCGCCACTTTGGCGCGCATGGAGGGCAAAATCGGCGAACTGGCGACCGCGCTCAATTACCAAAAATGGCTCCTCGGGCTCCTCGTCCTCGGTCAACTCTTCGCGCTGGGGCGTTTGTTTGAAATCATCTAAGTGCAAGGTTCGCGCCAGTAATCTTTTCTATCGGCAGTCCCTCGACTTTCACAGCAAATGGTTCTTTTGACATCCACCACTCCCTCGCCATCGTCTTGGCAGCTGGCGACGAGATCGCGCACGCTGAGGTCAAACTGTTGGATTTTCATTGTTTTGCCTTCTCTTCAAACGTCGCATCTACGAGAAGTTGGTCTATTCTGTTGGTTGCCCTTTCCACCCATTGATTCATGCTGATTTGACCTAACTCATTAACAAGTGCAATATTGGTTATCAATATGGGCAATCCTGCCACTTTTTGACCAGGGCGAAGAAACCCGCCGTGCTTCAATGAGTTGTAGAATGTTGCAAGCAATTTAACGTGTTTTTCTGATGGAGTCCCTCCCTCATTATTGAAAAAAATAAACTTCACAATATCTTTTGCGCCGTATTCTCTTGAAAGGGAAGTCGGATTGTGACGAAAAGTGTCATAACCAAAATTATCAATTGCATAACACCCGTCCATCCACGGAACACATAATGTACAAGCACAAAGAAAAATATCTTGGTTACCAGAGGTGATGATTGTTCTTATCGCTGGGCGATACTGGATGAACCACGCCTCTTTTATTGACGTGTTTTCTAGTCCATTAAACGGGACATCTCTTTCAATTGAAAAGTTCATTTGTTTATCGCCTTCTGTTATTGTAATCTCTTATTGCGAATTACGATTCGCGCATATTTCCTGTCGCCTCTGACATAAAATCTGCCGAGCTTATCAGTGAATTCGGTATCCGCACCGACAATTTCAAACTGCTCAGGATTGTGCTTGTTCAAAAACGTAATCGGCACACCCAGCGCGCCGTCCCAGTCCATCGGAATCTCTGCTGTTTTCGACACCTCAATCGCATCGTAGTTGTCATACTTGGGATATTCTTCTGGCGAGTAGCGCTTGTACAGAATGAGTTCTTCGTGCCGTTGCCGATAGTCCAGATTGGTATACCAGCAAGCGCTTCCCAGACGGCCGTAAACGACGCCATCCACGATCCGATAGGCGCTGCCCTCTTTCTTCGTCGCCACTAATTCTTTTGCGTAATCTTTCGGCACGTCAAAGAGCATGTCCTTGCCGCGCGGAGTAATCCCAAGCCACAATTTGTTCTCTTTAATCAGCGGGAAAATCTCCTTATAAGTAATCGCGTTCTGATGACCGATGATGAGAAACTTCTTGCCGTACTCAATCAGCTGCGCCACATATTCACGGAACAGCGAAAAGGGCGGGTTCGTCACCACGATATCGGCCCCCTTGAGCAGCTCGATACATTCCGCGCTTCGAAAATCGCCATCGCCTTCGAGATAGTGGATGCCGATGTCTTCGACTGAAGGAACGCCGGTCTCGTTCTCCGTCCCATCGTATTCCAGCCAGATCGCCTTTTCG
>JAPOYS010000189.1 GCA_026706455.1 Chloroflexota bacterium
TCTGGCTGCCAACGGTTGAGCCGTTGACCAAGAGCGTAAACTCGTAGGCGCCGTTCGCCCAAGTCTGTTCGCGGCTGCCGATATACCAGAGCCCGCTTTCACGCCCGCTCCAGCGCACTGGCGGCAAACTGAATGTCGAATCCGGAATCCCATCGCGGGAAACTCGCAGCTCATATATCGTCTCGGCGGTCATGTTGTCGTAATCAAAGAATAGAAAAAGGCTTTTGGTGTTGTTGGGCATTGAGCCGACGACAGTAGAGGGCGCGCCATCGGCTACGGAAGGAGCAAAGAACAAACGCGACACGCGCGGCGGATTCAAGGGCTCGAGAACAGAAGGCGGCGCGGTAACGAGGTTCACGCTCAAACTGTGCCTCGCGCCGCGTATCAAACTTTGCGCGAGGTTTATCGGGCGCACGGTGCTGATGAAATCGCCCGTGGGCACGCATGAATCACTGCTGTTTACCAAGCCGTCCCGGTTGGTGTCGGTAATGTAGCGGCAACTTGCCGCGGCGCCCAGCCCGCTGAAAGGCGCGCTTGTGGGAATGCCAATCAGATGGCCCGCCCGATTGTAGGCGCCGCCGCCGGACATTGTGCCGGGTATTTCCGCACGGGTCTTGAACCAAGCGGGGCCGCGCCCGATGGGTTCGGAAATGAAGGCGACCACCGTACCGCGCTCAATTGCCACCGGCTGATTGCTTAAGTCGGGGAAGCCAGCAATCGTTATGCTGTCGTCAAGCTCGACCGAGTTGGAGTTGCCGATCTCTACGAAGGGCAGGATGGGCAGTCCGCCGCCCGCTATCAGCCGGCCATCAAGTTCACGCGAAATCCGCAGAATTGCGATATCCAAGCCCGCGTCGGCGCTGAATATCTCGGCGCGATATTTCGGTATCGGCTGCTCAGACAAGTCAACACTAAGCGATATAATCAGCTGATCGCCATCGCATTGGCGGCTCGGCAGTACACTGTGAGCGTTGGTGATGATCAATCCGTCGGCGCTAATCAAGACGCCGCTGCTGACGCATTTGATCTCCAGGTTATTGTTCGCGCTCTTCGACTGATAGATGAACACGGTCGCCCGTTTGATGCGGTCGACGTCAATGTCGCCAGCGCGCTGCGCCGCTGCCGAAAGCGACGCCATGACTAGCAGCAGAATCGCTATGTGACCTGGCTTGGGCATGGAGACTAGCATCTCAATTTAGAACTCAAGGTTTTGAATGAACCAGCGCAAGGTTTCCAACTCGCGGCGATAAATGCTTGCCTCGGCGCGAAAAGCCACGATCACCGCTTGACCCCGCCTGATCGATAGAATATCCAAGCCATTGACAACGGCGGACAAGCCCTCCTGGAAGGGGCTGGAATCGCGGGCCACAAATGAATACGACATCGAAACCGCCCGGCTGTCGTCGGGTAGCGGATAAGGCGCGTAACCGAGAACGGTGTAGTCGGTCAACGTTTGCGACCGCTGCAAACTTAGCTGATCCAGGATGTTGCGTTCTGATGTGTCGGCGCCGACGGGCGCGGTGCTGACTTCGATGACGGTATTGAATCCCCGGTGCGACATGTCGCGCACGCGGAATACGTAGGCGCCCGATTCCTCGAGCAACCAGCGCGCCGGGTAACTCGCGGTGAAGCCCGCTTCCAGGTTGCTGTAGATGCTGGCTTGGTTGAGCGCGCTATCACGTTGATTGACGCCCAGGGCGAATCCGATGGCAAGCAACAGATAGCTGAGGGCGATTGACCACCGTTGGCGCGGCGTCATTTGGATCGCGGGACTTCGCCCGGTTTCAAATTCCATCAGGCGCCCAGCCGCTCATATACGCTTCCCGTTCGCGTCGTTCCGAGTTGCTGTAAAGAAAGTACACAGTCCCGAGCGTCAAAGCCAGTGCCGCCAAGAGCATCGCAAAGGTAAGGAGCGGGCGCGCCGTGTTGCCTGCAGTCGTCAGCGGTCCGCTTAGAAAGCCGCCGAGCAAGGCTGAAATCACTCCGCCCGCCAATGCGCCAACAGCTATATTGACCGGCAGGACGAGCAAGGGCGCGTCGGAGAAATAAGATTCGATGATTCCAAGCGCGATGAACAAACCGGAGGCGAGCTGAACGGCAAGGTTTGCCAGTAGATATACTGCCGCGATATCCCAGGCGGGCGTCAGGCGCCAAATGAACGCTACGGACAGAAACGCGCTATAGCCCATTGCGCTGGCCGCCGCGTAGGCGATGGCATCGCTGCGAACGCGCAAAGCCTGCGGGTATATGAGATAGCGCAGGACCACGAATTTCAGCCCGGTATCGATCACGCCGGCGCTCAGAGAATAACCCAGCACGCGCTGAAAAACGGACTGCAGCGGCAGCCATTCGCTGATGCGCATAAAGTCTTGCGCCAACGGCAAGCCGATGGCGGAGGCGGTCAGGGCAGACACGACAGCCACGCCGATCAGCCGCCGCCGGGGCCGTTCTGTTCGATATTCCGGCAGGACCGAAATAAACAGCCAGAGCAATAGCGCGAATGGCGTTAATGCCAGCGCCGCGACGCGCTCAAAGCGCGGGTCGAAGCGGACTTCCAGAAACTGGCCGACCAATACGATTATGAGCAAGACGGCCGCCAGGACGAGGAGAAGGCTAACGAGTCTGCGCCAGACCGGCAGAATGGAATAAGCGCCTTGTTGCTCCGGGTTCGATTGGAAACGTATACCCGACGACATCAGTCATCACCTTTTCTTCCAGACCAAATTCCAAGCGTCTATAATGTAACCTACGTAAAGACGATAGGAATGTAAAGTGGCAGCGCGCCGCTTGCAATTCTATGATTGTACACGCTTTCGGCGGCGAAGCGTCAAATGCGCGCCTGCGTTTGCTCGCCTCGACCGCCGCTCAATGGGATAAGGTTTGCGCGCGTTCAACTCCTTCGTGAAATTTTTGATTCGGGCGGCCTGCTGCGCGGTCAGCCTGGCGTCGCTCGCTGGCTGCGGGGCCGCTGGCAGCCCAATTCCCTGTGAAGACGACAGCAAATGCCTGCGATACGCCATTACAGCCGATATCCCGATATTGGACCCGCATTTAAGTGAATTGCCGGAAGCGGGCATGGTCTTCCGTCAAATCTACGACACCCTGCTCTACAGAGATTCCGAACATCACCAATTCATGCCGAGCCTCGCGACCGATTGGGAGGTATCGCCCGATGGTCTGCAGTACACGTTTCATCTGCGTCGTGATGTGAGCTTTCACGACGGCAGCCCGTTTCGCGCAGCAGCAGTCGCTCGCAACGTTGAGCGCATTTTTCAGCCAGGCGCGGTCACATCGCTGGCGAAGCAATTGCTTGGTCCATTGCATAAAGTCGAAGTCCTGGACGATCACACGATTCGTCTGCATCTCTTCGAGCCGCACGCGGCGCTGCTGGATGGTCTGGCGCAGCCGTATCTGGGCATAGCCAGCGCAGAGGCGCTCGCTAGCAACGATGAATTGCATTATCAGTATCATCAGTCGGGAACGGGACCCTTTGTTCTGGAGGACTATTTGCCGGGCGAACGAATCCTCTTGCGCCGATTCGACGCCTACGGCCTCGAAAGGCTGGGCTATTCGTCGCTGGCTGGCGATGAAATCAATCGAGTTGAATTCTCCATCTTGGGCGACGGCGAGAACGACCTGCTCTCAGTGCTGGGCAACACGCAGGATGTGGTTGACACCGTCTCGCCAGCAGCCGCGCGGAATCTGACCGGCAACAGCCGCGTCAAGCTGCTGCCCATCAGCATTCCGGGCTTGACGATCCACTGGTTGTTCAATACCGAGCGCGATCCCCTTGCCAAGCGTGAAGTTCGTTCGGCTCTCCTGTTGGCCAGCAATCGGATCGCCATCAGCAACCAGATCTATTTGAACACGGCCGCGATCGCTTGGTCGCCGCTATCCGAAAGCAGCGGCTATGCCCATACCGGCTTGAGAAATGTTTTCGAATACGATCTCGCGCAAGCGCGGGCGCTGCTATCAGAAGCCGGTTATGCAGATAGCGATGGCGACGGGATTCTTGATCTTGCTGGCGAGATGCTTGAACTAAAGGTATTGGCGCCGCCCTGGGGACAACTGCCTGAGGCAGCCGCCTTTCTGCGCGACGAGTGGCGGCGGATTGGCGTCAACGTTGTTGTAGAACCCGTGCCTGGCAAGACGCAGTTGGCCAACTTGATTCGGACCGGCGCATACGATTTGATTCCGGTGCGCGAACATGGTATCGATCCGGGAATACTCGGCCGCGTCTACAGTGACAATTCAGCTTATTGGCCCGCGCGCGCGCAATACCCGGCTTTGAACGAAATGCTGAGGCAAGCTGCTCAGGAGATCGATCCAGCCAGCCGCCGCGCTCAATATTACACTATTCAGGCGCTGCTGATGAACGAGGCTCTTCTGCTGCCGATTAGCGAATACGTCCGTTTGCGGGCGGTCAGCGCAAAGGTCGTCGGTCTCCGTTATGATGCTTACGGCTTTTATCCCCTGCTGGCCGGGGTCAGAATTGCGGCGGATTAGGCGAGCCGTCTGAAGAGATGCGCGTGCCGATTTGCAGCTGCCTCTCCAGCAGATCAACTAGAATGCCTTCGCGCTTGCCATTGGCAATGACAACATGCAGCATAGGCTGCGCGCGCACAAGCGCGGTCATCGTCTTGACTTTCTGACGCATGCCGCCGGTGACGTCCACGCCGCGCGCGCCTTTGAGCGCCGAAAGCGCGCCGCTTAACGATTGCGGCGTGATGAGAGGAATGACCGCTCCCCGCCGATCCAGGACGCCATCCACCTCGCCCAAGAGGATTATCCGGCTGACTTTCAGCGGCGCCGCCAAATGGGCAAATAGCGACTCGGTCGAAACAATCGTCCCATTGATTGCCTCGTCTAGGGCGACATCGCCATGCAGCAAGGGAATCAGCCCTTTATCGAGCGCGAGCGACAATGCGCGACTGTCATAGGAAACGATTTGTCCGTGATTGGCGATGGCGGTAGATGAAGGCTGAAAGCGCATCATGGGGAGCCCGGCGGCAATGAATTCGTTTTGCAGCAACAGGCTCAACTCGGTTGCGATGGCGCCAACCCGCGCAAAACCCAGGCGATCTTGAGGCGTGGTTACTCCCTGCGCAGTACCATGCTTTTGCGCCTCAACGTGGCCAAAGGATCCGCTGCCATGGCCAATTAGCAAGCGGCGCTTTTCGTTTCCTTCGTAAAGCCGGCTCAATTGTTCCGCCAGCGCGCGCGCCACTCCAGCTCGGAAAGAGTGGACCTTCTGCTTATCCGTAATCAGTGATCCGCCAAGCTTAATCAGGATCGTCATCGCCGATTGTTCATTCGCCAACGGTTGTCGTCATCACTCGTTTTGCCCCGGCCTCGAGCAAGTTTTGCGCCACCTTGCCAGCTGAAAGCTCATCCACCAGAGTGATGATATGACCGCCGCGTCCGCCTCCTGATAGTTTGGCGCCATACGCGCCAGCGTCCAGAGCCGCCTCGACCAGTCGATCCAATTCTATCGAAGACACGTGTAAGGCGCGCAGCAAGCGATGGTTCGCGCTCATGAGTTCGCCAAGTCTGGCGGTAGCGCCCCGCTCCAGACAGCAGCGCGCCTCATGCGCGATTGCGCCAATCCGGTCAAAGAGCGCGGCAGTTCTGGCTGGCGCTTGATTCGCGAGGGCGCGGACATCGGCTACAGCGGCTCGCGTCGGCGCGGCGATGCCCGTGTCTGCCAATACCAGCCAAAGAGGATCAGCAATTTCTATTTGATCCATTGCTTGATCTTTACGATAGAACAGCGGGATTTCGTGAACAACTACCGTATTGTCGATTCCGCTCGGCGTCCCATGGTGCAGCTTTTCTACCTCATATACGATCGAATTCAGATCGCTGTTGGCTATGCAAGCGCCCCGCAATAGAGCGATAGCGCGGCCAAGCGCGGCCGAGACAGCCGCGCCGCTGCCAAGCCCGCTGGCGATGGGTAAATCCGACCGCAGGCTGACGCGTCCAGCCATGGCGCTGGCGCCGAGGTGTTGAAGCGTCAGCTTGACCACTAGCGCCATTGGATCGGAAATGTCCATGGCGCCGCTGCCGTAAACCAGCGGCGGACCGGGCAAATCCTCGGTGACAAGCGTGAGCGGAGATTCGTTCGCGCTGCAGTAGGCGTAGGCGCGAATCCCCGATAGCGGAACTGCAATTGCCGGCAAGCCATAAACGACGGCATGCTCGCCGAATAGAATGGCTTTGCCGGGCGCGCTCGCTACGCTGTTCATCGGCGCCTAAAGCACATATAGAATTACGATGAAAGCGAGCGCCGCCAGCGCCAGCGTAATCTGTAGCGGACGGTCGCTCATCAGAATCTCGTCCGGCGCCCCGCGATGTTCTTCAACATGAATCAGATACAGAAAGCGAAACAGACCATAGATGACGAAGGGCACGGTCAGCAATCCCAAATGTTCGCTGTTTCGAATCATCGTCGGCGCTTCCACCGTATACAGAATATAAGTGATCGTGGTCGCCGTGGTTACAATACGGAGCAGATCGTCCAGCAGCGGGAGATTGTATTGGCTGAAGACCGGGCGGACATTTTCCGCGCTGCCCGCGAGCGCCAGCAACTCCTGCCGCCGTTTGCCAATGACGAGGAATAAAGCGAGCAGACTGGCGGAGGCGTAGAGCCAGGGCGATAGGCTAACGTCAATCACAATGCCGCCCGCGATCAATCTCAGGACGAATCCGGCAGCGACAGTCAGAATATCGAGAAGCACCTTGTGTTTGAGATAGAGCGAGTAGGCAATTTGCAAAGCAAAATAGAGCGCAATTATTAGCGCCAGACGCGTATCGAATTGAAAGGCGGCGACGAGCACGAAGACTGGAAGTACTAGGGCAACCGCTTTGGCATGCAATACCGGTACGCGGCCGGAGGCGATAGGCCGAAGTCGCTTGACCGGATGCGCGCGGTCCGCATCCAAATCAGCCAGATCGTTGAATATATAAACGAAGCCCGCGCTCAATATCAGCAGAACGCTGCAGACTGCCACGCGAGCGAGCAGTTCCAGCTCAAAGAGATTTCCGCTGAATACAATCGCGGGAAAGACAAAGAGGACGTTTTTCATCCATTGCTTGGGCCGCATGGTTGTTGCCAAGCCAGCAACAATGTCCAACATGCCGATGTCCCCTTTGCCGTAGACAGAGATGATATTCTAGCGATAATGTGGCACAAATTCAGTAGAACTCAAGTCGCAGTTAGCGAGTCGAGCTGAGCGATGGCTGAGACGGGCAAAAGAGCCACAGCCCGGGCGCATTCAAATATCGCCTTTGTGAAATACTGGGGCAATCGCGATCGGCGCCTGCGGCTGCCGGCCAATTCATCCATCAGCATGAATCTGTCCAGTCTCCACACGACGACGACCGTGGAGTGGAGGGACCAGTTCACGCAGGACAATCTGACGATCAACGGCAGCGCCGCCGCCGAGGGCGCGCGTCGCCGCGTACAAAATCATCTCGATGCTTTGCGCGCTCGCTTCGAGATCGATGCCTTTGCCCGCGTCGATTCGCAGAACAACTTTCCGATGGGAACCGGAATCGCTTCGTCAGCTTCGGCTTTTGCCGCTTTGACATTGGCTGCCGTTTCCGCGCTTGGCGTCCAGATTCCCGAGCATGAAATGTCAAGGCTGGCGCGCTTGGGCTCCGGCTCGGCGGCGCGCTCCATTCCAGCGGGATTCGTCGAGTGGCATGCGGGCGATAGCCACGAGGCCTCCTTTGCTGAGTCGTTCGCGGCGGCGCGGCACTGGGATCTCGTTGATGTGATTGCAATCGTATCGCGCGAACACAAGCGGGTCGGGTCAAGCGCGGGCCACGAGACGGCTGCGAGCAGCATCTTTCAATCAGCCCGAACGGCGACGGCGCCGGAACGGATTCGTTCAGCCAAGTCCGCCATTCTGCGGCGAGACTTCGAACGCTTCGCCAGCGTAGTCGAGCAGGACAGCAACCTCATGCACGCCGTGATGATGACGAGCGCGCCGCCGCTCTTTTACTGGGCGCCGCTTTCGTTGCGGATTATGCAGGCGGTACGTCGTTGGCGGCAGGAGGAGGGTTTGGAAGTCTGCTATACCTTGGATGCGGGACCCAATGTTCATTGCATTTGCCGAGCCGGCGCCGCCGATGCGGTGGCGAACAGGTTGCGCGGTCTGTCACAGGGGCTTGCGATAGCCAGCTCGCCAGTCGGCCCCGGAGCCTACATTCTGCCTGCTGTCTAGGCGACAGCGTCGGCGTCCTTGCGCCCAACTCGCACTCGCATTTATAATGTAGTGGAATTCAATCAAATCAGAGGTGACCGCTAATGCTGGTTTCCGCCGCTTCATCCGACTTGCTGCTAGCCTTGGCCGCCTTCGCGCTTGTCTTGATCCCGGCCGTCATCATCCATGAGCTGGGACATTTCATCGCCGCCAAACTGGTCGGCATCAACGTGCTTGAATTTGGCATTGGTTTCCCGCCGCGCGTTGGCCGCCTGTTTATGCTGGGCGAGACAGAATTTACGCTGAATCTCCTGCCGCTGGGCGGCTTCGTGCGTCCATTGGGCGAGGACATGATTGGGCCCGCCAGCGCGGACAAGGTAAAGCGCGATCGCGTCATCATTGAGAAACGCCGTTCCGGCTACGTCCGGCTTGTATCCGAGCGCGAAATGCTGCAATTGCGCGGCGTAGACGAGAGCAACATGATGTCCGTCAATGAGGCGCCAGCGCTCGGGCGCATCTTCTTTATGTCGGCTGGCGCCGGGGCTAATTTCCTACTGGCGCTGGTTCTGTTCTTTGCCGTCGCGCTCATTGGACTTTCTCTGCCGGTTGGCGGGCTAAGTCAAATCGACGCGATTCCGCCCGGTTCGCTATTTGACGGTACTGCGGTTGAGACGGGCGATGTCATTGAGCGCATCAATGGCGAGCGTTTCGCCGACTTCGTTGGCTTCCACGAGAAGCTGCGCCTGTATCGCGCGCCGACGATCGAGTTCTCCCTGATCCGGCCTGAAACGGGAGAGGAGTACGGTCTGACTGTTCCGGCGGATTTCGGCGACCGTTCTGGAATCGTGCAAATCATCAGTGTGATTGAAGGCTCGCCGGCTGAATCGGCCGGCATTCGGGCCGGCGATATCATCGTCGAGATAAATCACCAGCCGATCCCGCCATCGGGCGACGCCGCCCGGGCTTTGCAGGAAGCGACGCGGGAATTCGAGGGCGCGCCGCTCCCGCTGACGCTCAGCCGCGAGAGTGACAGCGGCTTTGAACGTATCGACGTCAGCGTAATACCGCGCGTGAACCCGCCGGCGGGGGAAGGGCGGCTGGGCATGGGCATCCGCTCGCAATTTGGACTGCGAGATCAGACGCGCTTCGCGAACGGCGGTTACAAGCGCGAGCTGATACCGCAGAGCGTTCCTGACGCCATTGCCTACAGCCTGCGAACCACAGCCGACACTTTCAGACTTATCGCTTCGATACCGGGTCGATTGTTGGATGGCTCGCTCAGTGGCAGGGACGCGCGCCCAATCAGCATCATTGGGATAAGCAAAATTGGCGGCGAGCTGCTGCAGCGCAGTTTTCAAGACGGACCGGGTCTGATGTTGAACTTCATCGCTTTGATCAGCATATTCTTGGGAATCAGCAATTTGCTGCCGATACCGGCGCTTGACGGCGGTCGCATCGTGTTCGTCCTCATTGAAGTGCTGCGCGGCAAGCCGGTCGCCGCCAAAACCGAGGGACGCATCCATCAGATCGGAATCTTGCTGCTCTTGGCATTGGGCCTCGTCGTAATGATTTATGACTTGATAAATCCGCCATCAATCACATGAACAATGGAGGCGCGCGAGTGACGGAATCAGAGGCGGAAGCGATTGGCCTCCCGCAATCCAAGCCGGCGCCGGAAGAGTTGATCCCCCTGCTGCAAAGCGCTGATTTGTCTTCCCAGCCGGTCATCCCAGCGACAATTGTGTATGGGCTGAGCGACGTAACAGCCGATGAGTTTCGCGCGCTGGCGCCCGTTTGGGCGAGTCTGCCGGCGCTGGCAAAGGACAAGGTTTTGCGCGCCCTGAATGAAGCCAGCGAAGTCATGTTCGAGTTGAATTACCGCGAGATCGCGCTGCGCTGCCTGTGTGACGAGAGTGGCCTCGTCCGGGCGACAGCCATCGAGCTGCTATGGGCTGATGAATCAGCCGAGACAATGCGCAAGCTGATGGACTTGGCCGAGACTGATCTGGACAGCGCAGTCAAGAGCAGCGCCTTGAAGAATCTCGGTCGGTTTATTCTGTTGGGCGAGTATGGCGATATCCCCGCTGAGCTGGCTGCGCGCGCGCAAGAATTGACACTGCGAGCGCATAGGGACGAAGGTCAGTCAGTGGAGGTTCGGCGACGCGCCTTGGAAGCGCTGGCCAATTCGAGCCATGGCGCGGTGAACGAACTCATCCACGCCGCTTACACGAATGGGAATCATGAGCTTAAGCTAGGCGCAATCTTCGCTATGGGGCGCACTTGCAACAAGATGTGGCGAAACTTTCTCTTGGCAGAACTGGAGAACGCTGACAGCGAGTGCGTCTTTGAAGCGATCAGAGCTTGTGGTCAGGTTCAACTTGGCGAAGCCGTACAGCGCCTTGGTGAGTACACGCTTGGCGACGATCAAGAGATTCAGTTGATGGCTATATGGTCGCTCGGAGAGATTGGCGGCAAACGCGCATTTGAGATTCTTGCCCGCCTGGAAGAAAATGTAGAAGATGCCGGCTTGGCGAACGCGATAGACGAGGCTTTGGATGCCGCCGGTTTCAGTTTGAGCTTTGCTGCGCTGGGCTTGGATTTGGACGATGACTGAGGCGCTCGCTGCCGTGAACGCTAGGCGAACATCGTCTGCATTTTCATCGCCAAACCCATGTCTCCCAAGATCTTGAGTTTTCCAGTCATGAATGCCTGCATCGCGTTGGTCTGTCCGGTTGCGACCGCGAACCAGTCATCGGCGCTGGCTTTGACGGTCATGGCCGGGTCGGGCACTTCACCCGCGCCTGCCTCCGCTACGCCATCGGCTATCTTTATCCAAAAGAAACCGCCGTTATCGCCGCTCAGGTCAAAGAGAATCGTGGCGTCTAAGCCAGCCGCTTTCTCCGGGACGAGACGTTTCACCATCGCGGGAAATAGGTCCTTCACATCTTCGGCGCTTGCCATAGGTCGCTCCCCATTTTTGTGTCGCAATCGCGAATGCTGAATTAGTATACAGTTGTTCAAGGGTACACCCAAGTGCTGTTTGCTTTCACCATGACGATCGCCGCAGCGGCCATCGCGCGCCGCCTACTGCCATTCTGCGCTCTGCTCATGCTTACCCTCCTCGCGGGCTGCGCGATGTCCCAGCATAATGCGAATCCGTTCACACAGGCTGAAGACCTTACGGAAGCGAATCCACAGCCGGAGCCAATTGACAGCCCACCCGCCGCGGATTTGTCTGGCGACCGCGATGATAGCGCCGGGTCCCCGCCGGTCGCCTCGGAGGCCGAGGTTGAGCCGGACTCTTCAGCGGATTCTTCTGACGGCGGTCTCGCTGAAATGCCTACGCATACGATAAAAGCCGGCGACACTTTGACGCGGATCGCCGCGCTGTATGACGTTTCGATCGACGCGCTCTTAAATGCCAATGATCTGCCAAACCCGGATTTCCTGGAGGTGGGGCAGGTCATCAATTTGCCGCAAGCCCCGGTTGATTTCACGCTCGCCTTGCAAATCATCCCGGATTCGCGACTGGTGCGGTCGATGAGCGCGGCCGGCTTCCATACGGAAGAATTCACGCAATCCCAGGCGGGGATTCTTCGGCAAATGATGGTCGTCGTGCCGACGCGTTTGGCCGACGGCAGTCAACGCAGCGACCATCTAAATGGCAGCCAAATCGTCGAACGGATATCAAGCGAATACAGCGTAGACGCCCGCCTTCTCCTCGCCTTTCTGGAACACTATGCCGCGCTGCTTACCGAACCAGCAGCGGATAGCGACAAGCAACTTTACCCGCTGTTATCCGCTGAGACATCGCAGCCGGTGAATCGTGAAGGTCTCTACATGCAGATTAGTTGGCTGGCGGATCAACTGAACAAAGGATATTACGATTGGAAATACCGGGGAAAGACCATACTTGAAAGGCCAGATGGCAGCCGACTCTATTATCACCCGAGCCTGAACGCCGCTACGGTCGCCATCCAGTACGTGGTCGCCCAACTCGTCGACGAAGACCAGTGGGAGGCGGATATCGGCGAAGCCGGTCTGTACGAGACTTATCGCCGTTTATTTGGCGATCCCTTTGCAGGCGCGCAGGAAACGACGCCGTCCGATCTGCGCCAGCCCGAATTGACCCTGCCATTCCCGCGAGGCGATGCCTGGCGCTTCACCGGCGGTTTTCACGGCGGCTGGGGCAACGGCAGCGCCTGGTCCGCCGTCGACTTTGCGCCGCCCGATGACGAGCCGAGCGGATGGTGCTACACATCGTCGTTTCCGGTCACAGCGATTGCGCGCGGCATGATTGTCGCGCTTGGCGACGGACTTATTGTGCTGGACCTGGACGGCGACGGGAACGCTGGCAGCGGCTGGACGATCGTTTATCTGCACGTCAATCCCCATGACGCGCTGCGTATAGGACAGACGGTGAGTGTTGGCAACATCCTGGGTTACGCCTCATGCAGCGGCGGATTCAGCACCGCGACTCACCTGCATATTGCCAGACGTTACAATGGCGAGTGGATTCCGGCCGACTGCAATCGCTGCCCGGCGGGCGTATCCGTTCCGCCCTTTGTGATGAGCAATTGGCGAGTTGTTGGTTTGGGCAGCCAGCTTTATCAGGGATTCCTGGTCAACGTCCTTGACAATCGCAGCGTCATCGCCGAGCAAGGTCGGTTTACGGATGTCAATCTTATATCTTGGTAAGCGTGGCAACCGCCACGTAGTCAGCCGCGTATCGATCTGCCTCGGCGCCACAGCGATCGTTTCCGCCATTGTGCTGGCGCAAGCGCTTCCGCTCTTGGCGCAGGGCGGCGAGGCGACGCCGGTTCGCGCAAATCTCGTGACGTCCACGCCGCAGGAAGCGCGTCCGCTGGCGCCGACGATTACGCCGAGTCATACTCCGACGCCCTTGCCAGCGGCCCGGCTGCAAGCTCTGCGGACAGCGGGAAACGTCAATGTCCGCGCGCTGCCTGATATCGAGAGCGAACTGATTGGGACAATTGCCCACGGCCGGGTCTATCCGGTTCTGCGCAACTACTATCGCTGGTATGAGCTGCGCTTCGACTTGTCGCCCAACGGGCGGGCTTGGGTATATGGGGATTTGGTTACCATCGAAGGCGATAGCGCGCAGATTGAAGTGATTGAGACGCTTGACCAGGTGATTCCGCCCGGCGGATCAGCCGCTTCACTTGCGGGCGCTGTGAATTCGGCGGCTGAGGCCAACCCGAGAACGATCGATATCGCCACGGTTGAAGCCGATACCGCCCGCGCGGTCGAGGTAATCGATGCGACGCCGCTGCCGACCTTTACGCCTCCTGCGACGCAGCCTCCCTTCGTTCATCAGATAGCGATAACCGACGCCGACGACCGGCGACTGCTGGATTTGCCGCCTCTGGCGCCGATTCTGGCGCTCGCTGGGCTTGGATTTGCCGGACTGTTTATCAGCTTGCTGCGGCGGTAATCAAATGCGGCGTCTGCGTAATGCAGCCGTCCACAGCGTCAAACGCTGGATGCGCCCGGTCAATAACTGCCGCAGGTTCCGCAGCCTTCGGCTTGATCAGCCGCTGCGTCGTCGCCTTTGAAGGAATGCCCGCAGCCGCAACTCGATACGGCGTTAGGATTATCGATACGGAAGCCGCCGCCGATCAAGCTATCGACATAATCGATCGTCGCCCCTTGCAGGTACATCATGCTGGTTGGATCGACGAGGAGGCGAACGTCAGCGCAGTCGACGACCGTATCGCCCGTTTCTGGCGCTTCCTGAAAAGCCATTCCGTACTGCAAACCGGAACAGCCGCCGCCGGTCACAAACACGCGCAATGCGTGGTCGGGGATCTCGCGCTCCGCGAGCAAGCTCCGGATGATAGATACCGCGGCTGGTGTCACATTCAAAACCGAGTTGTCGGTCATCACGCCGACTGACTGATGCTCCGCTATTGCCATTTCGCTTCCCTCCGCCCCTTGCGATCTGTCACCATGTTAACACACGAAAACCAGCATGTCAATTTTCTGCCCGCGCGCCGCGACTCAGATCGCGATTCCTAAAGTCAGTGCGCTTTGCCGCCCAAGCCGATATTGCCTTCAATGGTCAAAAACTGCTTGTATATGCGTTTGCTCGTAATCTTAGTGACCACTATACTGGCTTTTGTGCTGACGGGCATCCACACATTGAAAGGTCTTTACGGGGGGACAATTATGGCCATTCGCATCAAATATCGGAAACTGTTCCTGTTGATGGTCATGGCCATTTTGCTTGCGCTGGGGCAGTTAGTCGCTGTCGCGCAAACTGCGCATTTGGTCGTAAATACGCACCGACTGAATATACGGAGCGGTCCAAGCGCCAGACACGATATCATTACCTCTGTACCTGGCGGGACGGAGCTTCCCGTCATATCGCAACGTGTGGGCGACGCTTGGGTTGAAGTTGCCGGTCCCACTGGTCCAGGCTGGGTCAACTCGACGTATACGGTCGCGCGCGGTGATTTCTCCAGCGTGCCGAACGAATTAACGCCCAATCTAGGTGGCGGCACCGCGATTCCGGCCGGGGCGCCGCATGTGGTGGTGAACACCGCGTACCTGAACGTCCGCACTGGTCCTGGAGTGGGCCACTCGATCTTGACAACTGTGAAAGGCGGCACTGAATTATTGGTGACCGCCATCGCTAGCGGCAATATCTGGTACCAGGTCGAGACTTCGGCCGGTACGGGCTGGCTTAACAGAACCTATACTGCCTCGCGCGGGAGTTTCGCTAACGTCGCCACAATCGGCGGTCCGGAACTGGCTACTGGCGCCACCGACTTGCCGGCAGGAACGCCGCATCTCGTTGTGAATACCGCGTACCTGAATGTCAGGACCGGTCCCGGCGTTGGCCACGAAGTGCTGGCCGCCGTCAGAGGCGGCGACAAGCTGGTCGTTACCGCGATCGACAGCGGCGGCGTCTGGTATCAGGTCGAAACCTCGGCCGGCACTGGCTGGGTCAACTCGACTTATGCGGTTGGGCGCGGGAATATCGCCAGCGTAACGCGACCCGCTTCAACGGAGCGGGAGGGCGCGCACTTGAGCGGGCCAACTCCGCGCGCAGTTGTCAATACCGCGCATCTTAATATCCGCAGGGGTCCCGGAATCGGCCACAGCGTCACCGCGACCGTGCCGGGCGGCAGCACGCTACGTGTGCTCGGGCTCTCTGGCGACCGCCGCTGGTATCTGGTGGAAGGCAGCTTCGGCCAAGGCTGGCTGAACAATTACTACGTCGTATTCCGCGGCGACTTCAGTCAAGTGCCGATCGTGAGCTAGCCGCCGATTCTGTTCAAACTTTACAGCCAGCGATACAATGCACCCTGTCATATTGGCAGGGTGTTTTGATTGGAGCAGGGATCATGTTGCAGGCGGCCGACAGGATGAGATCGCTGGGGAAGTCGAGCGGCGATGCCGGCGCGCCCGCTTCTATATTTGGCAGTGCAGTCGGCTTGGCGCAAAGCATTTCCAGCGACGAGCAATTCCGTATCAGTGTGTATCCCATACTTTGTGAGGACATGCCAGATGTCGCAATGGGGCTGGCCGCCTGCTTGTGCTACTTAATCGAGCAGTATCCGGATACGCGCGTTTATCGCTGTTTCGCCAAGATTGACCCCGCCGATGACGGTTCTGAGATTCGGACCGAAGATTACCAGTTTACGGTCGCGGATTGGGAATTTGACGGCTTGGCCGATAATGTCGTCCTGGACGGCAGTTTGCGGACGTCGGGGACTGCGATTGAGCTGCGGCTGTCTGTCGATTCGAGCTTGTCCGCTAGCGCCGCCGACGATGAATCGCTGATCTACAGCTTCGATTCCTTGGCGGAAGCGGCGGGCGCCTTGCCGGCGATCGCCTTGGATGTCTACCGCCATTTGGCGGCGGACGCGGGTCGCGTTGCCGTTCTCGAATACGAAGCGCCTGCGCCAGAGGCATCGGTGATCGGTCTGCTCTTGGAAAGCGTCTTCGCCTGGAGCCTTGACGTATATCTATATTTGTGGGGCGTAGACTGGGCAGCGGCAGAAATCCAAGACCAGTATTTGGAATTTGCGAGCCTGTGCGAGCAGAATCCATGCGAGTTTGCATTCTGGTGCCTGGGCATGATGACCAAGCAAGTGATGCAGCCCGGCATCAGCCAGGTGGGCGAGACGCTAAAGCCTCTAATCGAACGCGTGTTTCCGCCGGCTGATATCGCTGGGTCCGGAGTGGCTGCGGCCGCTTTAGGCCTTTCTCAACTGGGTCTAGCGCAGCGAGCGGTTGATCTGTTGGCGCCTTATACGCAGCCGCAAGCCCGTGCCGGCATCTGGCGCGCGATGATCGATATCCGCCTGGCCGCCGGTCAATTTGCCGAGGCCATCGACACTTGCCAACTGGCGCTGGAGGGCGGGCTGCGGCAGTCTGTACTTTATTGGCGATACGCTCAACTGCTGATGTCGGCCGAGGTGCATGAATGGCCTGTGGAGGATGTGCTGCTTATTGATCCTGACGAATACGACGAAGACGCGCAGCTCTCGGCGGAGATCGCCAATGCGCTAAAGCTGTATTTGTCTGCGCAAAACGACGACTTGGGCGCGCTGCAATTGGCTCTGAGCTACATGCTCGACGCCGCGGACGATGAACTCTGGATTTACTTCGAGCGACTTGTGCAAGCCGACCAGGAAGGCATCTTTGCCGGCGAAGTCCTTGACCGAATTTGCGAGCTGGACGACCACGAGCGCGCCTATGCGCTTTTGGAGGAACAACTTGATTCAAATCCCTATTCCTACGTTTACCTGGCGCAATTGGCGCTAACGGATGGAGATGCCCAATATGCCGCTGACATGATCGCCGCCTGCCGCGACGACCTGGCGGAAATCGACGAGGCCCTGGAGTTTGAGCTTCAAGGCCTTGCGTTGCAAGCAACCTATGAAGGAATTGAAGAACAGCTTGCCGAAACCAAAGTGATTCTCAACGCCAACCGTCCAGCCGGGGACGATGTCGTAGATTTACTTGAACAGGCGATTGAGCTCGCCCCGAAACTGCTGGATCTACGGATACTCCTGGCTCGCTGTTACCGCAGTTGGAAGGACGATGACAGCGCTCTTGAGGTGCTGGGCGAGGCTGAGCAGCAGGCAGGACCGGCGCCGGAGATCGATTTGGGCATGGCGCAAATCCTTTGGGCGCGCAACGAGCGCGAAGCGGCCGTCGCCAGACTGAACCGCGCCTTACAAGCCTTTCCCAGCGATGTATCGCTTCTGGCGCAATTGGCAAGCTATCTCATTGAGAATGACCAGTTTGATGATGCGCGTCAACTTATTGCGCGCGCCGAAACCATCTCGCCCTCGCACCAGGCGGTCTGGCATGTGCGCCGGCTGGTTGCGGCAAAACTGGCGCAATAGTGCTATTGCAATTCCACTGGCGAAACAAGGCCTGCCGTTCGCTCGCGCGCATCAGCGCTGAAGCGGTCGATATCCGTGACGGCAAAAGTGGCGATCATCAGAACCTGAGCCTCAAAGACTTCTTCTTCGATTTTCCCGTTGTGCCCGTCAATCAGACGTCTAACGATATTGTAGTGCGCGTAAGGCATCTCGAGCCCGAGCGTCTTTTTCTCCACCTTTAGCTCGGTCTTCAGCGAGCGAATTGCTTGCTTGGCGGCCTCGGCATAGGCGCGAACCAAACCGCCGGTCCCGAGTTTAGTTCCGCCGAAGAAGCGAGACGTGACGATTACGATATCGCCGATGCCGGCGCCGCGCAGGACGGCAAGGGTAGGAGGCCCCGCTGTGCCAGTCGGTTCGCCATCGTCGCTCATGCCTTCGGTGACAGTATTGCCGAAGCCAACACGGAACGCGTAAACATGGTGGTTGGCGTCGGGCATGGAGTCGCGCGCGGTGGCGATGGCGGCGCGCGCATCCGCCACGCTGGATGCCGCTTGAACCGCGCTGACAAAGCGAGAGCGTCTGATAATCAGCTCGGCGCGGGCAACATCGGCCGGAATAAGATAGCCGCCGGACATGCTTGCGCTTCTCATCGGCCGAGGCGCTGGGAACAGGGCCGCGAGCGGTGAACCGAAAAGATCCGCGCGTACATGCTGCAGCAGCACAGCATAATTAAGTCTTTATACATCTGTTTCTATAGACTTAAACTAAAACTCGGACAGGACTCTTAAGCGCAAAGCGGATCGTCGGCATCCCAACGATTGTGCTTTATTTCTTCCACGTCGGCCAGACGCGCGCGGGCATCCAACCATAGCTGCGCCCAGGCGCGATGATCGTCAAGCACGGAAGCCGGATTCTGGCGACTTTGCGCGACGAAGCCGGGGAAATGCGGCCGGCCAGTGGTCTGACCGACCGGATTGTAGCGCAAGTCAAAGCTCCAGCGGAAGGCATCGCTCTTGTTATCCAGCGAACCATGTTTGCACATCGGATGGAAGAACAGCACGCCACCCGGACTCAGCGGCACCGGTTTGGCTTCTTCCTGCTCGATCAATCTGTCGGGTATGCCGAGTTGGCCGCCGACTGAACAGTGCAAATCAATGCCGTGGCGGTGGCTCTTGGGCAGGACTTGCAGGCAGCCATTCTCCGGCGTCGCTTGGCTCACGGCCACCCAGCAGGTGATCATTTGCGTATCGTCGGCTTCCGGCAAGGCGACGCCGTTGTCTTGATGCCAGTGCGTGGCGCTGACGAGCGCGTTATGCGAGTGCTCTTCCGCCACCACGCTGAGCGGAGGCTTGATGCGCACGTGCTGAATTGGATTGGAATAGATTTCGCCGCCGATCAGCGATTCAACGGCTGAAAGCAAGCGCGGGCTGCGCAATAGGTTGAAGACGGCTGGACCCAGATGAATCGGCGTATCGGCGCGGATGCCGCCATTGGGCAGCGCGATGTCGAAGGCTTGATAATAATCGCAGCCGGCGCGATACACCTCCACCAGCCGCTCTTCAAATGGCAGATCGCTGTAGCTTTCGGCGAGGCGCCCTTCCGCCACCCATTGCTCGCAGAGGGCGTCAAGCAACTTTTGGTATTCCTCTATTACGGGCTGGACGTCGTGTTCAAAGTCCAGCAGACGGTCGACCGCAAGAAAACCGTTTTCATGAAAATCAGAAATTTGTTCAGATGTTAACATGGCTGGGCTCCATATTTGCTCGCGCCGCATCTGCATTTTCGCGCGACGCAATGGTCGCGGCCGCGGACGATTTGGCTCAAGCGGAAGTATACGCTACGTTGCGGCTGCAAGCAACATTGTTCGGGTCTACTGCGAGACCGCGGCCAAGGGAAAAACCTCGGATCGCATCAATCCGAGGCTTAGATGCCCCATAGGAGACTCGAACTCCTGTTTTGGCCTTGAGAGGGCCACGTCCTA
>JAPOYS010000146.1 GCA_026706455.1 Chloroflexota bacterium
CGGCTGCACGCGCGGCTGCCGCTTCTGCCACGCGGGCATGGTGACGCGCCCGGTGCGGGAACGCCCGGTGCAAGAGATCATGGCCGCCATTGGCGAAATCGTGCGGCATACCGGCTTCGAAGAGATCAGCCTGCTCAGCCTGTCTTCGTCGGATTATGTCTGGGTGGAGGAACTGGCGGAAGAAGTCAATCGCGTTTACCAGGACGCCGGCTTGAGCCTCAGCTTGCCGAGCCTGCGCATAGAAAGCGCCAGCGCCGATCTGCTGGATAAAATCGGCGGCACGCGCCGCAGCGGCTTCACCTTCGCGCCGGAAGCGGCCACTGAAAAAATGCGCGACATGATTAATAAATATGTGCCCGACGAGCAGGTACTTCAGACGGCGAGGGATGTATACTCGCGCGGCTGGCGCACCATCAAATTCTATTTCATGATTGGACACCCGGAAGAGAAACTGGGCGATGTGCAGGCAATCGTCGATCTGTGTATGAAGACGCTGCAGGAAGGCACAAAGATCCTGGGCAAGAAGGCGACCCTTAACATCGGCGTCAGCACCTTCATCCCCAAGCCGCATACGCCCTTCCAGTGGGCGCCGCTGGACGCTCGCCAAAACGTAGATCAGAAGCTGCGCTTGTTGAAGCGACAGATGCGGCGCGGCGGCATGCATTTGCGCTGGAACAATTATGACGACAGCGAATTTGAGGGCTGGCTCAGCCGGGGCGACCGACGCCTGGGCCGCGTAATTCGGCGCGCCTGGGAATTGGGCTGCAAATTTGACGCTTGGCAGGATCAGCATCAACACGACGCCTGGCTGCAAGCCTTTGACGAGTCCGGCATTGATCCGGACTTCTACAACTACCGCGAGCGCGGGCTGGACGAAGTCTTTCCCTGGGATCATATCGATGTCGGACTGCGCAAGAAGTTCCTCCGCGACGACTACTTGATGAGCATCAAACGCGAAACGCGGGTCGATTGCCGCGACAAATGCTTCGCTTGCGGGATACTGCCGAAATTCGCCCAAGAACGCTCAACTACGGAAGACATGGCTTGGGAATGCCCGCCGGTGACGCCCATCCGCGAACGGCAACGCGCCCGCCAGGTCGCCATCCCTTTGAGTTCCATCGGTTAACGACCTGTGGCCGAGGTCGGCAAAGTTGTCATTGACGGAATCGAAATCAGAGAGCTCGTCATCGGCGACGGGGCGCCCGTGCTGATGGTCCATGGCTGGGGCGCCCGGATCGAACTGCTTGAACCGCTCGCGCTTCGTTTGAGCCGCCTCGGGCACAGATGCTACATGATTGATCTGCCCGGCTTCGGTGAAAGCGCTGAACCGCCGGCGCCTTTCACGATTTTCGATTACGCCGCTTTCTGCATTGCTTATTTGGATAAGCGCCAGCTGGCGAGCGTCAATTATTTCGGTCATTCGCTCGGCGGCCGCATCGGCTTGATTCTGGGGTCCGATTACTGTGAACGCCTGCGGAATCTGGCGCTTTCCAACAGCGCCGGCCTAAAGGCGGCAGCGGCGCTCCACACTCGAATGCGGCAAAGTTTCTACAAATCCATACGCCGCAGCCTCGCAGGCATGGGCGCCAAATCAGCTGCGGACGGCTTGCGCGCGCTTTACAATCGGCGTTTCGCTTCCGATGACTACCGAGCCGCCTCGCCGGTCATGCGCAAGACGCTCGTCAACATCGTCAACCAAGATCTGCTTGAACAGGCTGGACGCGTCGCCATACCCACGATCTTGATCTGGGGAGACGCAGACCGAGAGACACCCTTGTGGATGGGGCATAAGCTGGAGGCCGCTATCCCCGACGCCGCGCTGATCATCCATGCGGGCGCTGGGCATTACGCATACCTCGATTTCCCTGACAAAACAGCCGGCATCATCGACGCCCTCTTCCGCGCCGATTCGGTGAAGAAAATCGATCTCTAAGCGCGCTCGCTTTCGCGTCGCCGTCCTTACACTTTATAATGCGGATGTTATCGCGCGGCAGGATATGAAATGGCTGAGCTTCTGCTTGCCTTGCTGGCTGGAATTTGGCTGCTCGGCGTCTGGATGAGAATCTACCAGCAGGCGCGCTTCTACCAAATTGAAGAATATATGAGCGGCCGCTACTTGCGCTGGGTTCTGGCGCGGAGGGGGCGCTTGTTGCCGGCGCGATCAATTGCCGCCTGGATTCTGGGACTGGCAATTGGCGGATTGCTGGCTCAAGCGCCCGCCAGCGCGGTCCCGCAAATCATCGCCCTAATCGCCGCCGTGGTCGCCGTGTATCCAGCGCGCGAGCTTGAGATGAAGAAAAAGATCGCCATGACAGCGCGCATGAAACGGCTTCTCGTCAGCGCAGGCGCGCTCAGCGCAATTGTTTTCGCCGCCCTGCACAACGCGGTCAGCGCTTTCGCGCCGATGGACATGAATCTGCTCAGCTCTGTCGCGACCAGTTCGCTGGGCTTGGCGCTATTCATCCTGACGCCCGTTTGGCTAGCGACAGGCAATCTCCTCGCGCAGCCGCTGGAAAGCCTTCTGCGTCGCCGTTACCTTAGACGGGCTGCGGTTACGCTGGAAAAGCTTCAGCCGAAGGTGATCGGCATCACGGGCAGCTACGGCAAAACGACGACCAAGAATTTTCTGCGCGACATCCTCAGCGCTCGCTTTCGCGCCTACGCCACGCCGAAGAGTTACAACACCTTGATGGGCATATCGCTGGCGATAAACCGCGACCTCGCCGATGATTACCGCAGCGAGTATTTCATCAGCGAAATGGGCGCCTATGTCGAAGGCGAAATAGACCGCATCTGCCAGCTCACGCCGCCCGATATCGCGATCGTCACCGAGATCGGACCCCAGCATCTGGAGCGTTTCGGCACGCTGGATAAAGTAAAAGAAGCGAAATACGAAATCGTGAGGAATCTGCCACCGGATGGCGTCGCCGTATTGAATTGGGATAATCCCTACGTTCGCGAAATGGCTGCGGCCGGCTACCCAAATACGATCTTGACGGTGAGCCGCGAATTGAATGTGGAAGCGGCGCGCGCGCAGGGCGTCGCCTGGATCGCCAGCGATATTCGCGAGACGCTCGCGGGGCTGACCTTCAGGGTCGCGCATTTGGCCTCAGGCGAAGAGGCGCAAATCGGAACCAGAATCCTGGGCGAACACAACGTGACCAACCTGCTTCTGTGCATCGCCGTCGCTCATTGCGAGGGGGTCCCGCTGCGAGACATCGCCCTCCGCATCGGCAGTTTGCAACCGGCCGAGAGCCGGCTCGCGCAGGAAAAGACCGCGGCTGGAATCACCATCATCAACGATGCTTACAGCGCCAACCCCAAAGGCGTCGTCAGCGCCTTGAAAGTCCTGGGCCTGCACGAGCATGGCGCCCGGCTTTTGGTGACGCCGGGCATGATTGAGCTGGGCAACCTGCAAGACGAAGAAAATCACAAGCTGGGGCTGCTGGCCGCGCAACACGCGACGGACATCATTCTGATCGGAAAGGAGCAAACGCAGCCCATCGCCCGGGCGATTCGTTCCACCTCCTTTGACTTGTCGCGCCTGCGCGTCGTCGAGACCCTAACGGAATCGATCGACTGGTATCAGCAGAACTTGAAAGCGGGTGATACTGTGCTTTTCCTTAACGATTTGCCCGATACGTATTGAATGAAGATTCGTCCATGAGGATTCCGAAATGAGCAGCCGACGCCGCCGAGTTGTCGCCGTCATCTTCGGCGGACGCAGTGTAGAGCACGATGTCTCCATCGTGACCGGGCATCAGATTATGGATGCCTTTCCCGCCGACGGCTACGAGATCGTCCCGGTCTACATTTCCCGCGATGGCCGCTGGTTCACCGGCGACGCGCTGGCCCGGCTGGACAATTTCAAAGACGAGAACATTCTGCAGCGCGCCGGCGTGAAAGCCTGCCTGCTATCGCCTGACGCGCGTCATCACGGGTTGATTGTCGATCCGCTGGCCCCGCGCTTCAGCAAAAGCGATGTCAGGCGGATTGATGTCGCTTTTCCCGCCCTGCACGGCTCGCACGGTGAGGACGGCAGCATACAGGGGCTGTTTGAATTAGCGGACATTCCCTATGTCGGCTATGCCACGCTTGGCTCCGCGCTGACCAACGACAAGATCATGACCAAGACGATCCTGCGCCAAGCGGGCATTCCGGTCTTGGATGATCACTGGGTTGCGCGCGAAGACTGGCTCGCGGAGCCCGACTCCGTCATCGCCGAGATTCTCCGCAGATTCAGCTTCCCGCTCTTCATAAAACCGGCGACGCTTGGCTCCAGCATCGGCATTGGCCGCGCTGATTCAGAGGCGCTGCTGCGAGCCAGCATCGATGTCGCCGCCAATTTCGACCGCCGCATTATGATCGAGCCCGCCGTAACTGACGGTATCGAAGTCAACTGCTCGGTAATCGGCCTGGGCCAACACTTTGAAGCGTCAACGCTGGAACAGCCATTGTCCTGGGACGACTTCCTATCCTACGAAGACAAATACCTGCGCGGTGGCGAAGGCATGAAAAGCGCCGAGCGTCTGCTGCCCGCGCCCATCAGCGACGAACTGACGGAGCGAATCAAAGAAACGAGCATCGCCGCTTTTAAGGCGGTTGACGGGCGTGGCATCGCGCGAATCGATTACTTGGTCCGTCCAGACAGGAATGAACTGTATCTCAACGAAATCAACACTATGCCAGGATCGCTGGCTTTTTATCTCTGGCGCGAAGATGGCTACACAACGACAGATCTGGCGCAGAAGCTGGTCCAGCTTGCGCTCGACGCCCATGTGGAAAAACGCAGGACCCTCTATGACTATCAGACCAATCTGGTAGATCTGGCCAGCCAACGGGGCATCAAAGGAAGCAAAGGCTCGAAGTAGGGCGAGGACAATGGCGCCGCGCCACCGCCGCTGACCTTTGGCTTGCCTGCAATTATCGCTATGTTATGATTACGGCGAAGCGGGTTTCGCCTTCATCCGCGGGGGCGCGTCGTGTTTGCTTTGCCGCCATTCCAACGCGCTGACCGAGCCATCAGCTTTCGCTCATCGTTGAAGTCGATATCCGCGCGATTCCAAGCCGTCTGTTCTGTAAGGTTCCTGTGCCCTATACCTCGAGCAGTCCGCGACCGCCTCGTCCTTCCGATGTCGGCCGTTCAATTTGGGGCGGCGCGCCACTGCCGCCTATACCCGAGCGCGTGCTGGATGGCATCCCGGGCTTCATCGCCTGGCTCGCGCTGCTGCTGTCGATTGCCAGCGCGGTCGCCTTTCCCCGCACTTTGATGCTGACGGCCGCCCTGGTCGCTTCTTACACGGCCTTTCGCTTTTGCTTGGCCGGCATTGCCAACGGCATGGGCATTCGCCGGATCCAGGAATGGGCTTCGATCGATTGGTATCGCAAATATCTTCAGGACAAGACGCCCGCTTCGCTCGACTGGGACAGCGTCCAGCACCTGGTCATCATCCCTATCTACAATGAATCCATGAAAATCCTCAGCCGCACGCTGGATCAGCTCAGTCTGCAGGAGAACGCCAACTCGCAGATATCCGTCTTGCTCGCGATGGAGGCGGCCGAGCCGGACAGCTACCAGAAAGCGCAGAGCCTGCATCGCCAGTACGCGAGCCACTTCGCCAACATCTATTTCACGGTGCATCCGCGCGGGTTGATCGGCGAGATGCAATGCAAATCCGCCAATCTAGCCTGGGCGGTCAATCGCTTCTTCGAGAACATCGTGGACGAAGATCAGTTGAACGTCGACAATTTCGTACTGACGACAATGGATGCGGACACGCGCTGGCACGAGAAGTATTTCGCCGCCCTTACCTATCATTTCGCAATTAGCGAAGATCGCCACCGCGCCTTCTGGCAAGCGCCCATTCGCTATCATGGCAACATCTGGCAGGTTAATCCATTGATGCGCATCATCAATACCTACGCGACCGCCTTTGAGCTGGCTTATCTGGCCGCGCCCTGGTGGATGGCCATGCCCATGTCCTCCTATTCGCTGAGTTTGAAGCTGCTGGAACAGAGCGGCAACTGGGATACCGACGTCATCGCCGATGAGTGGCACATGTTGATCAAAGCCTACTTCGCCACCGGCGGCAAAGTGAAGATGCAGCATATTTATTTGCCCTTCCTGGCCGATTCCACCACTGGATCCAATATTCTTGAATCCATCAAGAATCGCTACAACCAGACGCTGCGCCACGCCTGGGGCAGCAAAGAAGTCGGTTATATGCTGGCGAAGCTGATTGAGAATCCCGAGGTCGTATCCTTTGATTCCTTAAAGCTCCTGCTGCGGATCGCCCATGATATTCTGTTGGCGGGCGCCGGCTGGATCATTCTAACCGTCGGTTCACAACTGCCGGTGTTCTTTCATCCGAAGATCGCGCCCTTAAAACTTGACGGACTGCTGGCCGCGGGCGACAAAGCGTCCTACATTGTGGAAGGCTTCACCTCGAGCCATCCAGCCTGGCTTTTGCTGGCGATCGCCGGAATCGTCATGATCATTCTTGTGGTTGTTATCCAGCTGCAAGATTATCGCATTCGTCCGCCGCGCGTGAGGCCATATACTTTTGGCGAATCCATCTTGGAGCTCTTGAGCATTCCCTTTATGCTGGTCTTGACGCTGCTTGTGGTGGCGCTGCCCACGCTTGTCGCTCAGACGAGGCTGCTATTGGGAATCCCCTTGCAGTTCATCGTGACAGACAAAGTGATCGACAAGTGACTCGCCAATGGCGATTTCCCGTCGCGGGAGCTGCGCATGGCGTCGGTTCCCTGCAATTCGGCCGGCATTCGCGCTTGCCCCTAGCAGGCGATACAGCCCTTCTCTATCATTGCGTCAGCAACAAGGCGCGGCGAAGCCAGGACAAAACATGACGGCGCAGCGGCAGCGCGTGCAAAAGATAATGGCGCAAGCGGGCATCGCATCCCGGCGCCAATGCGAGGAGCTCATACGGCAAGGTCGCGTAAGCGTCAATGGCGGCGTGGTCGCGCTTGGCGCAAAAGCCGACTCGCTCAAGGACGTCATCCTGGTCGACGGCGCGCCGATAACGCGCTCGCTCGAAAAGATCTACATTGTCGTCAACAAGCCTGATGGCGTGCTCAGCACGAACAGAGCCGAAAAAGGCGATAAGCGTCCAACCATTCGCGAGCTGGTTGATGTTCCCGGGCGCCTCTTCACCATCGGCCGACTGGATGCCAACAGCGAGGGGCTGATGGTGCTGACCAATGATGGCCAACTCGCCAACAGAATCACACATCCGCGCTACGAACACACCAAGACCTACAAAGTCACCGTCAAGGGCAAGCTTTCCAAGCAAGCGATTGAAAGCTGGGAGCGTGGCGTCTGGCTAGACGATAGCCGCACAGCCGCCTGCTCGGTATCCGTCCTGCAGTCATCCAAGCGGTCAACCATCTTGCGCCTGGTGATGGTTGAAGGACGCAAACGCCAGATCAGGCGCATCGCCGCCAGCCTAGGGCATCCGGTCATACGTCTCGTTCGGACGCACATCGGGCGGCTGGGATTGGGCACGCTGCGTAAAGGCGCCTGGTATCAGCTCGATGATGACGAAGTCGGCGCCATGCTGAAGCCCGCGCCTGAACTTGAGCAGATCCGACGTAAGCGGCGTGAGCGCAAACAGAAGACAAAAAAGTGACGCGGCGCGCGGAGCAAAATGCCTCAGGAATTAAGCATTGAAGAATACATCGCGCGGCAGCCGCAATACGACAAGGCGCGGCGCATCATGCATCCGCTGCTGCGGGCCCTTGTGCCGGCTTTCTGCAAGGTAGAAGTCGCTGGGCTGGAGAATGTCCCGCGGCATGGACCCACTTGCCTGATGATCAATCATGTGTCTTACCTTGACCCGATCGCCGTCACCGCCGCCGTCTCATTCCGCCACACGATTTCCCTGTCCAAAGCGGAAAACTTCAATATTCCGGTCGCCGGTTGGTTCCTGCGCCGTTGGGGTCATTATCCGATTCAACGCGGACAATATGATCGACGGGCGCTATTGCAAACCATTGAGCTGCTGAAAAGCGGGCAATTGGTCTTGATGGCGCCCGAGGGCACGCGCCATCCGGGCGGCATGCAAGCCGCGAAGGTTGGCTTGGCTTACGTTGCGTCAAAGGCGAACGCGGTCATCGTGCCGGCGGCGATCTGTGGCGCGGAAGACTGGCGGCAGCGCCTGAAAGGCCTGCGCCGCGCATACGCGAAAGTTGTGTTCGGCAAACCGTTTCGGTTCCGCAGCGACGGACGTAAACGCGTCTCGCGGGACGCGCTTGCGCAGATGATCACCCAAGCCATGTATCAACTGGCGCTTGCCATCCCCGACGAATACGCCTACCTCCGCGGCCACTACAGCGATATCGAGAAAGCCAGGACCGATCGCATCGAATTCGTTGATGCACCAGTAGCCTGCAGCCTTAGCGCCCTGCCATAACTTCACGCGCCCAGACAGCCAGCGCCTTTACCAAGACATCAAGCTCGGCGAAGCGCTCGTCTTGGGTGAACCCGCGAACATAACGTACATAGATTTGCTGCAAGATTACCAGCAGGCGAAAGATCCCGAGCACGTGATAGAACTGGATGCCCGCGAGGTCGCGGCCGCTGCGCTCGGCGTAACGCTGCAAGATTTGCTCGCGGCTGTAAAAGTCGAAATCGCCAACGGGCATGGAGCCGATCGCTCGTACTGCGCGCGCATCGCCCGGCTGCGTCCAATAAGTCAATAGCGCGCCCAGGTCTGAAAGCGGATCACCCAGCGTGCACATATCCCAGTCGAGGATCGCCACAACGCGCGCCGGATCTTCAGCGTCAAACATGGTGTTGTCGAGCTTGTAATCATTGTGGACCAGGGAATAGGCGCTTGATACGGGCAAATTGTCTTCCAGCCAGCGGCAGATGAGGTCGATGTACGGGACGTCGTCGAGCTTGGCCGCCTGCCAACGCCGCTGCCAACCTTCCACCTGCCGCCTGACAAAACCCTCGGGACGACCCAAATTGGATAGACCCAAGGCGGCGTAATCAACCGCGTGGAAAGCGGCAAGCGCATCGACCAGCGCCGCGCTCATCAGTGCGGGCGCCGCGGCGTTCATAGCAAATTGCTCCGGCATCGCAGCGCGGACGACCACGCCTCGGCAGCGTTCCATTATGATGAAGGGCGCGCCGATGACATCTTCGTCTTCACAATAATGATAGACTCGCGGCGCAAAGGGAAAAGCCGCGGGCAATACCGACAGCACCCGATTCTCCCGCCCCATGTCATGCGCCGAGGGCGCGTAAGTTCCCAGCGGCGGGCGGCGCAGGACATATTCAGCCGAACCGCCAAAAACCAGTAGATAGGTCAGGTTTGCTTTGCCGCCGGCAAACTGACGCACGCTCATTTCGCCGTCTGCGCCTGCCAGCCGGCGCTGCAGATACTGCCGCAGACGGACTTCGTCAAAGCGCTCGTCAGCGCGCGCTTCGATCAATTCGGGCGTGTCAGACTGAGACATCGAACCTGTTTCCACGTTGCTGCGATATATGCAAAGAGAATTGACCGTCAGTCTACCACAGCTGAAGGTACGAGGCTGCGCATTGCCGGCTTTGAACTTGTATTTCATTTCGATTGAGGCGCCACAATACCATTGCGCGACTATGGCGACCGAGTATGATAGACGGCAGCGCTTCAAACGATTCGAGCCAGCTTGAACTTTCAGAAGACCTTCCCCATCCTGGTCGCCTACCTCGTCTTTGTCGTAATCGGCATCGCCTCGGGCTTGCTCAATATTTCCTGGACCTACATGCAAGACACTTTCAACGTATCGCATGATTCGCTGGCGGCTTTGGCGCCGGCGGCTATGTTGGGCGGGTTGATCGCGGCATTTGTCAGCGGTTCCATTATCGGCAAGTTTTCCGTCGGTCCGGTCTTGGTTGGGGGCATGGCTTTCGCGGGGGTCGGCATGCTGGGCTACGCCCTGGCGCCCGCCTGGATCGTCTTGCTCGGCGTCGCCTTTATCGCCAGCATCGGCAAAGGCACAGTTGATGCCGGCTTGAACAATTTTGCCTCAGCCAATTACGGCGCCAGCGTCATGAACTGGCTTCACGCCTGTTGGGGCATCGGCTTGACCATTGCGCCAGCCATCGTCACGCATTTTGTCATTTATCAGGGCAGCGGCTGGCAATCAGGCTATGTCCTAATCGGCTTGGTGATCTTGCTGATGGGCCTCGTCATTTTGCTTAGTTTGCCGCTCTGGCAGATTCGATCGAGCGACGGCAAAGCGAAGACGAGCGCCATACGCCCCGCCTTGAGCGAGAGTTTGCGCCGCCCTATCGTCATCTTGAGCCTCCTGTTTTTCTTCGTGTATGGCGGCGTCGAGATTGGGACCGGGCAACTGGCGAACACCCTGCTGATTGAAGCGCGCCGCTTGCCGCAAGAAATCGCCAGCACCTGGATCAGCGCCTACTGGGCCAGCTTCACCGCCGGACGCATTTTGATGGGGCTGCTGGCGCTGCGCCTAGGCGACAAGACGCTGCTAAACATCTGTTTCGCCTTCACCGTGGTCGGCGCGATTCTGCTCTTTGTAAACTTGAACGATCTGTTCAGCTTCCTCGGTATGCTGGGGATGGGTTTCGGCTTGGCGGCGATATTCCCAATCTTGATCTTGCAGACGAGCGACCGCGTCGGAGCCGGGCATGCCGCCAACGCCATCGGTTTCCAGGTCGGATGCGCTGGATTGGGCGGCGCCGTCTTGTCCGGGTTGGGTGGCGTATTCGCTGAACACGTGGGTCCTGAATCCATCAGTCTGTTCATCTGCCTTGGGGCGCTGCTCACATTTGCGATTTATGAGATCATGACCCGTTGGGAAGCGCGACAGTTGATTTCACGGCTGCAGTAGGCGCGTCATGCAATCAATAGCCGAAAAAGTCGGGCAAATGACGATGGTGGGTTTCGAAGGCTTGACGCCGCCCCGTCACATACTGGCTTGGCTGGAGAGCGGACGCATCGGCGGCGTCTACCTTTTCGCGCGCAATATCGAATCGCCGGCGCAGGTTAGGCGCTTGGTCGCCACTTGCAGGCGGGCGGCGAAGTTTCCTATTCTGGTCGGCATTGACCAGGAGGGCGGCAGCGTCGCCCGGCTGCGAGAAGGCTTTACAGAAAGCCCGGGCGCCATGGCCCTCGGCGCCAGCGGCGATCGCCAGCTGGCGGAAGATGTCGCGGCCATGATGGGCGCCGAACTGACCGCCCTGGGCATCAATTGGAACCTGGCGCCCGTGGCCGATCTCGCGCGGCGACGCGACAATCCGTCGATCGGCACGCGCGCGGTCGGGCGCGATCCGCAATTGGTGAGTGATTTTGTCAGCGCGCAGGTTCGCGGCTTCCAGCGCGCGGGGCTGGCCGCGACCGTTAAGCATTTCCCCGGTCTCGGCAACAGCGTGATCGACACCCACGTCGCCAGCGCGAAAGTCTCGGGCAGCCTGTCAACCCTCTACCGCGAAGATCTGCTGCCATTCGAAGCCGCAATTGCCGCTGGCGTCAGCTGCGTGATGTTGACGCATGTCCTGTATGAAGAGCTGGACAGCGAGCTGCCAGCGACGCTCTCGCCGCGGATCGTGGATGGGCTGCTGCGAGAAAGACTCGCTTATGATGGCGCCGTCTGCACCGACTGCATGGAAATGAAAGCCATTACGGATAGCTTCGCGCCCGGCGAGTCGGCGGTCCTTGCCGTGCTGGCAGGCGTGGACATGGTGATGTTTTCCCACAGTCGCGCGGCGCAGGAAGCGGCTTTTGACGCGCTGCTTGAGGCGGCCAAAGCCGGTCGCCTACCGGAGGGCAGAATCGAACAATCACTGGCGCGCATCCAGGCGCTCAAGGAGCGATTTCCATTGGAAGACGCGCCGGCGCTAGACATTGTCGGCGGAGCCCAACACCGATCTCTGGCGGCTAAGGCAGCGCGCGCAGGCGTGGTGATGATCAAGCGGGGCGAAGCGCTTCCCCTCTCATCAAGGGCGCGCCTGGCGCTGATCGAGTTTGCGGCTGGGCGCCAGCGGGAAACTGTTGAGGCCGATACACCTACTCCGCTGGCGTCCTATCTGTCGCAGCGTCGGCCACATATCGCCTGCTTCTGCCTGGATCGGGCCGGCGCGGAAAACAATCGCCTAATGATCAAGAGCATTGCGTCCGACGCTGAGACCCTTATCCTGGTCACGCGCGACGCGCATTTGCAGCCAGCCCAATTGCAGCTGGCGCAGCTCGTCTGCGATAGCGCAAACCAGGTCGTTCTGGTCTGCGCGCGCAATCCCTACGATGCGGGGCGGATCACGGGGGCGGATACCGTATTCTGCAGCAATGGCGACAGCGTTCCGTCGCTGCAGGCAACCGTTGACGCGCTATGCGGCGACTTTATCCCGACCGGCGCGCTGACGGTGGCGATAAGATGACTACGTTCAGCCAACGCGCCGCCTTTCAAAAGCTCTTGGCGCGCCACTTGCCCGGGACGTTTCCCGCGCTCAGCATCTGCGTCATTCATCGCGGCGCAATGGTGTGGCAGGATGCTTGGGGCTGGATCGACCCGGAGAGTCAAAACCTGCGGGTCACCATTGATTCGCTCTTTGATCTGGCTTCGGTGACGAAACTGATCGTCGAGACAAGTTTTCTTGTGCTGGCGGAGACCGGGGCAATTGGGCTTGACAATCGGCTGGTGGAGGTCCTGCCCGAATTCGGCCGGCTCAATCCGCGGGCGATCGCCGGCGGGCAAGATCCGCATACGCGACGGCTGCTGCCCGTTGAGGCGCCCTTCGGCGGGATGACCGTTGATCCGTCCGCCGTCACCTTTCGGCATCTGCTCACCCATACATCGGGGCTGCCGCCTTGGCGCGCCGTCTATCTCGCTGCCGCCGACCGACCGCCGCCGCCGCCGACTCATGTCAGCAGCTATGATGGCGCGCGCTGGCGGAAAGGTCTAAGCACGATGGTCGAGTTCCCCTTCGCCGGAACTATTGGCGATACCGTCCGCTACAGCGATATCGGCATCATGCTCCTGGGCGAGGCGGTCGCGCGCCTGCATGGAGGGCGGCTGGACCAAGCAGTCGATGACTTGACACTGAAGCCATTGGGCTTGGCGTCCTTCACCTACAATCCAATGCTGAACGGCGCCGCGCGCGACGGAATCGTACCGACGGAGCTGGACAATCACTGGCGTCAGCGACGCGCCTGGGGCGAGGTCCACGATGAAAACGCTTGCGGCGTCGGCGGCATCGCCGGGCACGCCGGGCTCTTCGCCACTGCGCAGGATGTCGCCCGCTTTGGCCATGCCTGGCTTTCGGGCGCTGAACGTCTGCGCATCAGCGCGTCAATGCGGCAAATGGCGACCAGTCGACAGGCGACGGGGCAATTCAGCCTGGGGCTCGGCTGGATGCTAAAAGCCGAAACCGACTCATCGGCCGGCGACCTTTACAGCGCAAGATCCTACGGCCATACTGGCTTTACCGGCACATCGCTGTGGATAGACCCGCAACGGGACCTGGTTTCTGCCGTGTTGACCAACCGCGTCTATCGTGGCCGGCACGAGGATGGCATACATGCCTTTCGCCGCGCCCTGCATGATTTCATCGTCGAGGCAATAGAAGCGTGACGCGCGCGCCGCTCTTCATGGGCATAGACGGGGGCGGCAGCAAGCTGCGTATCGCCATCGCGAATTCAGAGCTTGAGACGCGCTCATCACAGACCTTCGGCGGCGCCAATCCAAACATCATAGGACAGGAAGCAGCGCGGGCGAAGGTTCAGCGGGGAATCAGCAAGTTAATGCAGCGCGCAGGTCTGCAAAGGGAAGATATCACCGCAGTCGCCATCGGCATAGCCGGCGCGTCGAATCTGCACAGCGAGCCCTGGCTGGTGGAGACCGTCAAACCGGTTCTGCCCGCCAGCTTCCTGCTGCCGAGCTCAGATCTCGAGATAGCCTTGGCCGGCGCGTTGGCGCAACGGCGCGGCATTCTGCTTTTGGCTGGCACCGGCAGCGCCGCGTATGGCCGCGCGCCTTCTGGCGAGCGCCTGCAAATCGGCGGTTGGGGTTACCTGCTGGGGGACGAAGGCAGCAGCTACTGGATCGGGATTCAGCTCTTGAAACATATCGTCAACGAGTATGATTCCGGCGCCGGTCCCCGCCTGACGAACCTGAGCAAAGCCTGTCTGAACGCGCTTGGACTGAGCCAGGCGCGCGATCTAGTCGCCTGGGTCTATCGTTCAGAGAGGGCGCCGGTTGAGAGAGTCGCTGGCTTGGCGCCGTATGTCCTGCAGGGCGCCGACGCTGGCGAGGCGCAGGCGCTTCGTATCCTGCGCTGCGCGGCCGATCATCTAGTAAGTCAAGTCGAGACGCTGCGGCGTCGGCTGAGCTATGAGCGCGCTCCGATCGCCTTCGCCGGCGGCCTGCTCGACAATGCTAACGCCCTTTCGGAAGAAGTCGCGCGGCGGCTGGCGCTGCCGGAGCGCCCGACCGCCAAGTACCCGCCGGTAACAGGCGCGGCATTGCTGGCAAAGTTGGAATGGAGCGCGAAGAACCGATCATGAATCTGAGGACCGAGCAAGCCAATCCCCGCAGCGAGCGTGTTGACCAAATGACCAGCTTTGAGCTTGTCAGCCTGATCAACAGCGAAGACGCCAAAATTGCCGCTGCCGTAAATTTGGCGCTGCCGCAAATCGCTAAGGCGGTTGATGTGATAAGCGAGGCGATGGCCAGGGGCGGGCGCCTCTTCTATGTCGGGGCGGGCACAAGCGGTCGACTCGGTGTGCTGGACGCGGTTGAATGCGTGCCGACATTCAGCGCGCCGCCCGATCTGGTTCAGGGCATCATCGCCGGCGGCAACGCCGCGCTTACTCGATCGATCGAAGGAGCGGAGGATCAGCCGGACCAAGGTCGAACGGACCTAATGAAACAGGGGCTGAGCACAGCGGATGTCGTTTGCGGCATCGCGGCTAGCGGACGTACGCCCTACGTTGTAGGCGCGCTGCGCTTTGCGCGCTCGGTTGGCGCTAAAACAGTCGCCGTCTCTTGCAATGCGAACTCGCCCATCGCCGCCATCGCCGACCTGGAGATCAGCGTCGATGCGGGTCCGGAGATTATCGCCGGCTCGACGCGCATGAAAGCCGGTACGGCGCAGAAAATGATCCTGAACATGCTGAGCACAGCAACCATGATCCGCTTGGGCAAGGTCTATGGCAATCTGATGGTCGATGTGAAAGTGACCAATCAGAAGCTGGCGCAGCGCGCCTGCCGTCTCGTCATGCGCTTGACCGGCGCTGATGCTGAAACGGCTGCTCGGCTGCTGGCGCGCGCGAACAATGAGGTCAAAGCCGCCATCGTTATGCAAAGCCTGGGACTTGAATATGCCGAGGCGCGCCAACTCTTGGATGACGCCGAGGGCAGACTGCGCGCTGTCATCGGCGACGAATCGCTCTAAGACTCAGGTCTATTTGCCTTCCCAGTCTATCGGGTAGGTCTTGTCAATCATCGCTTTGATGGCGTTTTGAAAGTCATTCGTGCGGAAGAGCTGGGCCTGCGCCCAAGCCTCAATCTGCAAGTCGCTGGCGTTGTCGACGATGTCATTGACGGCGCGCTTGCCGTAACTCACTGCCAGCGGCGCCGCGGCCGATAGCGCCGCCATGAAGTCGGCAACGCCCTGATCCAACTCTGACTTCGGGAATACGGCGTTGACCAGCCCCCATTCCACAGCTTGCGACAAATCGAGCGTGCGGCCCGTCATGATTAGGTCTTTGGCGCGCGCGGGACCGATGAGTTTGATTAGACGGACCGTGCCGCCAACATCGGGAATAATGCCGAGACGCGTTTCCGGCAGCCCTAATTTCGTCCTTTCAGCCGCAAAGCGGAAATCACAGGCGAGCGCCAACTCCAGCGCCAGACCCAGGCAATAACCCTGAATCTGGCAAACGACCGGCAGCGAACAGCGCTCGATCTTGTTGAAGATGGCTTGATAACGCGCGGTAAATGGAAAGAGATTCCCGCGCAAGCCCGCGTCCAGCGTCAGAAACTGATTCAGGTCAATGCCGGACGAGAAGGCGCGGCCCGCGCCACGGACCAGGACCGCCCGCGCGCCATCATTGAACTCGCGCTCCGCCTGGTCAAAGGCCTCCGACAACGCGTTCATCATCTCGTCGTTTATGGCGTTGCGCTCGCGCGGACGATTGAGCGTGACTTCAAAGATGGACCCACTGCGCCGAGAGAGAATAAGGTCAGACATTGCATCAGCCTCCCTACCCTGATCCGCTCACGCTTGCGACTCCAGGAAAGCCTCCAGCGCCTCGACGCTGTTGAGGCTGATTCGCCGCTTGGAACGGTCGATGCGCCGTATCAGACCGCTTAACACATTGCCGGCGCCAATCTCAATGAAGGTCTCCGCGCCGGCATCAATCATCGCTCGCATCGAATCCGTCCAGCGCACCGATTGCGTCAGCTGCTGATCCAATTCAGTGACAATGTCAGCGGCGTTTACAAGCGGTTGAGCAGTCACGTTGCCAACAACCGGCGCGTTTGGCGGCGAAAACGACGCGCGGGCCAGCACTTCGCGAAAACCATCTGAGGCCGAGTCCATTAGTGGCGAATGCGCGGCCACGCTGACAGCCAGCTTCACCGCCCGCCTGGCGCCGGCGGCTGCCGCTCGCTTGATCAACTCATCTACCGCGTCACTGTCGCCAGAAACGACCGCTTGCCCCGGGCAATTGTCATTGGCAAGCACGACAATTTTACCGCTTTCCGCCGAGACTGCGGCGCAGAGAGACTCAACTTGGGCGATTTCCAGCGCAAGAATCGCCGCCATCGCCCCGGGATTCCGTTCGCCGGCCATCTGCATGTAGCGTCCGCGAGCCTCCACCAGTCGCAGGCCCGCGGCAAAGCCAAAAGCCTCGGCGGCTGCCAGCGCGGAGAATTCGCCCAAGCTGTGCCCGGCCAGCCAGGCTGGCTTGGCGCTTGGCAGCAGGTCTTTGAGAACACGCCAAATGACCAGGCTGCAGACATAGAGCGCCGGCTGCGTGACCGCTGTCTGATCCAATTCCTCGCTCGGACCGTTCCAGCAGATTTTGGACAAGCTATAGCCGAGGATGTCGTCCGCCTGCTCAAAGGTTTGGCGCGCAAGCGGGAAGCGCCGGGCGAAATCGGCACCCATGCCAACGACCTGTGAGCCTTGCCCCGGAAACAGAGCGGCGCATGCCTTCCAGTCCATCATCTCAGTCTCGCGTCAATTGTCAGCCCGGCGCCAGCATGCGATAGAGAGATCATGCGGCGCGCGGCTGACGCAAAAAAACCGCGCCGATGCGGCACGGTCCTGCTGGCTGACGTTCTCGGGCGAGGTCGCCAACTAATCATTCTCAATTTCAATGACCTGCTCGCCACGATAGGAGCCGCATTTGGGGCAGACGCGGTGCGCGATATGATATTCGCCACAGCTCTCACATTCCACCAGATGCTTTAGCGTCAAGGCGTCATGGGCGCGGCGGCGGTCTCGCCGAGATTTGGAGACCTTTCGCTTGGGTAAGGGACCCATCTCTTTACTCCTGCACGATTTCGAGCATAATCGGCGTATTATACTGGTCGTCGGTCTCGATTGTCAAGACAATTGTGCGCGAGGACGACGCGCGAAAGGAAGCGCATGGACGGCGGCGATTTCCGCGTCCGAGTTGAAAACGCGATGCAGCAGCCAGTTCGCTCTTGGCATGCGCTCGCGGGCGGCATGATCAGCCAGGTCTTGCGCGTAAAATTGACCAATGGCGACTCGATCGTGGCTAAAGTCGGAGATGGCGGGCACGACCTGACTATTGAAGCCTACATGCTGCGCTACCTGCGAGAGTATACGGACTTGCCGGCGCCGGCTGTTTTGCACGCGGAACCGAACCTGCTGCTTATGGAGTACGTGCCCGGTCAGATCGCATGGGAAGGCGAAGCCCTGCGGCATCTGGGCGAGTTGCTCGCCGGCTGCCACCAGGTAAGCAGCCCGACTTACGGACTTGAACGCGACACGCTAAACGGACCGCTGCGCCAGCCAAATCCGCAGATGGAGTCCTGGATCGCCTTCTTCCGCGAGCAGCGCCTTGGTTACATGATTGGCGTCGCGCGCGATTCGGGGCGCCTGCCCGCCGCGCTCGAACTTCGCCTGCGGCGGATTGCCGACGAGGTCGAGCGCTTTCTCATCGAGCCGTCCGCGCGCGCCCTGATCCACGGCGACATGTGGCGCACAAACGTTATCATGCGCGCCGGCCGCGTGGCGGGCGTGCTCGACCCGGCGCTCTATTATGCGCACAACGAAATGGAACTCGCCTACATGACGCTATTCAGCGGAACGGGCGAGGAATTCTTCGACGCCTATGCCAGCCATATTTCAATTGACAAGGACTTCTACTCAACGCGGCGTCACATTTACAATCTTTATCCATTGCTCGCGCACCTGACCCTATTCGGCGAAAAGTACGTGCAACCCATCCAGGCCTCTCTGCAACGCTTCGGTTTTTAGTGTCATCTCAATTTGGGAGTGGCTAACTAGGTGGATATGTCTCTGCGTAAAGTGAGACGGGCGAGCCAAGGCGCGCCCCTACAAATCGTTTGGGGCGGGTGACATCCTTCATATTAGCCACTCCCTTCAATTTTTCGGTTGTTGTGTTTTTCGTACAAATTGAGTATGGTAAAGTATCGGTGCAAGCGATAAAGTTAGTGCTTGAATCGTTGCAGAGAGCAATGGCAACGTGAGATGAGCGCGAACGGCAGTGCGTACGCAGTCAAAAAGGTAAAGAAGACCGGCATCCGCTAACCATGGGCTTGTAAGTGCTGCTTTTGAATCTTGAACACACCCGCCCATACGGCGGGTTTTTTGTTGTGGAATCTTGTACAGGAGATGTGACGATGACCGCAGAAACGCCTCTGTGCCCTGAGTGCGATGGCGAAGTAGAGATTCCGGCCGACGCCATGGAGAACGAATTGCTGTCTTGCCCCGAGTGCGGCGCTGAGCTGGAGATCATGAAGCTGGATCCACTAGAGTTAGAGTTGGCGCCCGAAGTGGAAGAGGATTGGGGAGAATAAGCCTCATGCGCGTCGCCCTGCTTGTAACCCATATTCGCGCCGAAGAAAAGCTGATTCTCTCCGCCTTCAACAGCCGCGGCGTCAGCCCGGATATCATCCTCGACCGGGAACTGAACTTTGACATCACGCGCGGCGCCGAGCAATTGGCGCCCTCCGGCATCGCCTGGCGCGCTTACGACCTGATCTTTGAACGCTGCGTCAGCACATCGCGCGGCATGTATGCGCTGGCAATTCTCAATAGCTGGGGCCTGCGAAGCTACAACACATTTGAAACGGCCGCCACCTGCGGCGACAAGCTGCTGACCAGCATCGCCTTCGCGCGCGCCGGCATCCCGCAGCCGCATACGCGGGTCGCCTTTACGCCGCAGAGCGCGATGCAGGCGATTGAAGACGTCAAGTATCCAGCCGTGCTGAAACCGGTGACCGGCTCCTGGGGCCGGTTGTTGGCGCGCGTCCACAACCGCGATAGCGCCGAGGCGATCCTGGAACACCGGCAGACCCTTGGCGATTACAACCATCACACCTATTACGTGCAGGAGTACGTAGACAAACCGGGTCGAGACATTCGCGCCTTCGTCGTTGGCGACAGCGCCATCGCCGCCATTTATCGCGAATCCAATCATTGGATCACGAATACAGCGCGCGGCGGGCTGGCAAAGAATTGCCCGGTGACTGAAGCATTGAACGAAATCTGCGCGCGGGCGGCGCAGGCGGTTGGCGGCGGCATTCTCGCGGTTGATCTACTGGAAGACGCTCGCGGGAACTTCGTAGTAAACGAAATTAATCACACGATGGAATTCCGCAACAGCAGCGAGCCAACTGGCGTCAACATCGCGCAGGAAGTCATCGATTTTGTCATCGGCCAAATTGGAGTGGTGGCGTGATTCGCGCGGGCATCGTTGGCGGCAGCGGTTATACCGGCGGCGAGTTGCTGCGGCTGCTTCATTTTCATCCGCAGGTCGAGGTGGCGCAAATCACCAGCCGAGAACATGCGAGCCGCTATATTCATTCCGTACATCCCAATATGCGCGGCGTTTCGCGCCTGAAATTCATTCACCCCGACGCGCTGGAAGAAGCAGATCTGCTCTTCCTTGCCCTGCCGCACGGAACGGCGGCGCGCAACATCGAGCGTTACGCCCGGCTGGCGCCGAAACTGATCGACCTCTCCGCCGATTTCCGGCTGGATTGCGCCGCGACCTACGAAGAATTCTACGGCGAGTCGCATCCAGCCCCGCATTGGCTGGGCCGATTTGTCTACGGTCTGCCCGAGCTGAATCGCGAATCGCTGATTGGCGCGCCTTACGTCAGCGGGGTCGGCTGCAACGCAACGGCGGTCAATCTCGCGCTGCTGCCCCTGGCGCGGGCCGGCGTCCTTGAGCGCGCCGCCATCGAAATCAAAGTTGGCTCATCAGAAGGCGGCAACAGGAGCAACCCCGGCTCCCACCACCCGATTCGCAGCGGCGCCGTCCGCAGCTACAAAGCGACGGGCCATCGACACATGGCCGAGGTGCGGCTTGCGCTCGGGGACGATATTCCGATTCACTTTTCGGTTACGGCCATCGAGATGGTGCGCGGCGCGCATCTGCTGGCGCACTGTTATTTGCGCGGGCGCAGGACCGAACGAGATCTCTGGCGGCTGTACCGCGGGCATTATCGAGACGAACCCTTCATTCGTCTGGTGAGCGGAAAAGTCGGTTTGCACCGTCTGCCCGAGCCTCGCGTGGTCGCCGGCACAAATTACTGTGACATCGGCTTTGAACTTGACGCCGACGGCGCGCATGTCGTGGTGATCGCCGCGCTGGACAATTTGGGCAAAGGCGCCGCCGGCAACGCCGTGCAATCGATGAATTTAATGCTTGAGCTGGACGAGAAGACCGGGCTCGAGTTTCCTGGCATTTATCCCTAACGAGCGACAAAACGATGTCTGATCCAGGGCTCCTGGTAGTAAAACTCGGCGGCGGCGATGGGCTGGATCTGGGGACCGCCTGCGACGATCTGGCGGCAATCGCGCGGACGCGCCCGCTTGTCGTGGCTCACGGGGTCAGCGCAATGATGGATCGCCTTTGCGCGGCCAGCGGCATTGAGGTGCAAACGCTGACATCGCCATCGGGTCACAGTTCTCGTTATACGCCGCCCGGCATACGCGACATTTACGTGCGCGCGGCGGAAACGGCGAATGATCTGTTGGTATCTGCCTTGCGAGAACGGCAAGTGAGCGCAGTCGGCTTCGTCGGCGACGATGTGGCGCTGAGCGGAAGGCGCAAAGCCGCGATCCGCGCCGTGCTCAATGGCAGGACGCGCGTCGTACGCGATGACCACAGCGGCTCGATCACCAGCGTCGACAGCGCGCTTTTGCTGGAAGCGCTGCAACGGGATGAGGCGCCGGTCCTGCCGCCGATGGCGCGGAGCTCGGATGGGCTGCTGAATGTTGATGGCGACCGCGCCGCCGCCGCCGTAGCTGGCTCGCTGAGCGCGGAGGCGCTCGTTATACTCAGCAATGTCGGCGGGCTGTACCGCAACTTCCCCGACGAATCGACCATCGTCGATGAGATGCCCTTTAGCCAGATCAAAAACGCGCTGGATTGGGCGCAGGGCCGGATGAAACGAAAAGTAATCGCTGCGCAAGAGGCGCTGGCTCAGGGTGTCAACCGCGTCATCGTCGCTGATGGACGGGTTGCCAATCCGGTGTCGCGCGCGCTCTCCGGCGCTGGCACGAGGTTTGTTGCATGATTAAAACCACCACCCTCTTTGAAATCGAAGACCGTCACAGCTCCGGCGCCTACGGAAAACGACCGACCGCCTTGGTCCGCGGCGATGGCGTTTACGTCTATGACCAGAACGGCGATCGCTTTCTGGACGCGACGGCCGGGCAAGGAGTCGCTGCGCTGGGGCATTGCCATCCGGCGGTCGTCAAAGCGATCAATGAGCAGGCGGCAAGGTTGATCACCAGTCACGAATCCTTCTACAACGATCGCCGCGCTGAACTATACGCCTTGCTCGCAGGTATTATGCCGGCTGATCTCAGTCGCTTCTTCCTCTGCAACAGCGGCGCGGAAGCGAACGAAGGCGCATTAAAAGTAGCGAAGCTGCTAACCGGGCGCGCCGGCATCGTCGCCGCCAAGCGCTCCTTTCACGGTCGCACGGCCGGCGCCCTATCGCTGACCTGGACGCAGAAGTATCGCAAGCCCTTTCAGGCTTGGCTGCCAACGGTCGATTATGTCGCCTTCAACGATATCGAAGCCGCTAATATGGCAATCACAGAAGCGACAGCGGCCGTCGTCGTCGAGCCGGTCCAAGGTGAAGGCGGCGTGCATCCGGCTACCATCAAGTACTTGCAGGCGCTCCGCGAGCGCTGTGATCAAACCGGCGCCATGCTCATCATTGATGAGATACAGACCGGCTTCGGCCGGACGGGCAATTGGTTTGGTTTTCAACATGTTGGCATCGTGCCGGATATCATATCAGTCGGCAAAGCGATGGCCGGCGGCCTGCCAATGGGCGCCGTCTGCTGGCGCGCAGCTCACGGACCAATCGACCGCGGGACCCATGGCAGCACCTTTGGCGGCAACCCGCTCGCTTGCGCCGCCGCCCTCGCCGCAATCACTACGATACGCGATGAGGGCTTGGTCGAAGCCGCGCGCGACAATGGCGAGTGGTTCATAGATGAGCTGGCTGGGTTGAAGCTGCGAGGCGCGCGCGAAATCCGCGGGCGCGGGCTCATGATCGGCATTGAATTGAGAAGCCGCGTGACGCCCGCGCTAAAGGCGCTGCAGGAAGCCGGCGTGTTGGCTCTTCCGGCGGGACTCAATACGCTGCGCCTGCTGCCGCCTCTGATAATCAGTCGCGACGAATTGACCGTGATAATGTCCGCGATCAGAGCCGTACTGGGATAGCTGATGAATCGGATTCCTGGCGCCAGCGCGGAACAACTGCTGCATGATCTGGTTAGCATTGCCAGCCCGTCCTGCCAGGAAGCGGAGGCGGCGCGATTCTTGACGGGCTGGATGCGTGAGCATGGCTACGATGAGGCTTATGTCGACGAGGTTGGCAATGCGGTCGGGCGCATCGGCTCGGGTCCGCGCCAGGTCGTCCTGCTCGGTCATATCGATACCTTCGCTGGTTTTCCGCCTGTCCGCCAAGAGGGACGGCTCCTCTACGGGCGCGGCGCGGTAGACGCCAAGGGTCCGCTATGCACGTTCGCGGTGGCGGCCAGCCGCGCCAAGCTGGCGTCGGATGTGCAAGTCATCGTGCTTGGCGCAGTCGAGGAGGAAGCCGCCACCAGCCGCGGCGCGCGTTATGCGCTAACGCAATACAAGCCCGACTTTTGCGTCATCGGCGAGCCATCGCGTTGGGATCGCATCACGCTTGGTTACAAAGGGCGTCTGCTGCTTGATTGGCGCTGGGAAGGCGGCCTCTCGCACAGCGCCGGCGAAGCGCCCAGCCCGGCCGAACGCGCGCTGAGCTATTGGCAGGAAATCAAGATGCATTGCGAACATCATAATCAAAACATTGATTCGCTCTTTGCCCGGCTGGGCGCCTCCGTCCGCGATATCAATACCTGGCAAAAAGGCGTGAATGGCGTCGCCCAGATGACGGTCGGCTTCCGCCTGCCGCCGGGCATTGAGCCCGAAACGATCGCGGAGAAATTCCCAGCGCAGGATGGCGCTACCGTATCAGCGCGCGGGGCGGAACGCGCATTCACCGGCGACAGGAACAGCGCGCTCTGTCGTCAATTCAGGCGAGCCATTCGGCGGAACGGCGGCAAGCCGCGATTCGTTTATAAGACCGGCACATCCGACATGAATGTCGTGGGACCGGGCTGGGCTTGTCCAATTGTGGCCTACGGTCCGGGTGATTCAGCGCTCGACCATACTCCCGATGAACACATTCATCTCGACGAATATGGGCGCGCAATTGACGTATTGACAATGGCGCTCGCCACGATCTGAATGAGGTCCCCTACTCTATGAACAGCCGCAACACACCAGTTCACGACTTTAACTTCATCGATTCCACTTTGCGCGAGGGCGAACAGTTTCGGGGTACGCACTTCACCATCGAGGACAAGCGCGAAATCGCTCAACTTCTCGATCAGTTCGGAGTCGAATACATGGAGCTGTCGACGCCGGTCGCCAGCCCGCAAAGCGCGGACGCCATTCGCGCGCTGGCCGATATGCCGCGCCGCTTCAAGCTGCTGACGCATATCCGCGCCAATATGGACGACGCCCGGCTGGCGGTCGACTGCGGCGTGGACGGCGCCGACATTTACATCGGCACCTCTACCTACATGCGTGAATACAGCCATGGCATGAGCCTCGAGCAGGTCATCGAGATCGGGCGAGAGGTCATCGATTATCTGAAGCAGCGCGGGATCGAAACGCGCTTCAGCACCGAGGACACCTTCCGCAGCAATTTCGCCGACGTGATGACGGTGTATCGGGCGATGGACCTGGCCGGCGTGGATCGCGTCGGCGTGGCGGATACGGTGGGCATCGCCGACCCGCTGCGGACCTACAACCTCATATCCAATCTGCGCGATGTGGTCAGCTGCGATATCGAGTTTCATGGTCACAACGACAGCAGCTGCGCAGTGGCCAACGCCTTCTGCGCCTTGCAAGCCGGCGCCACCCACATCGACACAACCGTCTTGGGCATCGGCGAGCGAAACGGCATCACGCCGATGGGCGCCTTGATTGGGCGGCTATACACTTGCGACAAGTCGCTAGTCGACAAATACGAACTCTGCCTGCTGCCCGAGATCGAACGTGTTGTCGCTGAAAAAATCGGTATCGAGATTCCGTACAACACGCCGATCACCGGCGAGGTGGCATTTCATCACAAGGCGGGCGTGCACACAAACGCCGTTCTCAAAAATCCGACCACCTATGAAGCGATCGACCCGCAGGACTTCGGCCTTGCGCGCATCATTGACGTCGCGCATCGATTGGTGGGGCGCAACGCCATCCGCGATCACGCCGTCAGCCGCGGTATGCTGCTGCCCGAGGATGTGCTGCAGCTCGTGACCGCGCAAGTCAAGTTGATGGCGGACGAGCGCCCCATAACCATTGAAGACGTGGATGAAATCCTCGAAAAGATGATGCTGCCCGCGGATGACTAATCGGTTGTCGCAACGACTCTGCCGGCGCGGGCCTCGGTAAGCGCGCGCGGATCCCGCATCGGGACGACATAGACCAGAATTGACAGCAGCCCAGCCAGCGCAAAAATACCAAAGGTCAAGTCAAAGCTGACCGCGTCAACCAGCCAGCCGCCGATAATTGGCGCGAAGATCGTCACGGGCGCGATCAAGGTATTCGCCATGCCAATATAATAGGGGCGCTCCGCCACCGAACCGAACTGGACTGTGATGGTCATGATCGTCGACCATTGGGCTGAGTTGACCACGCCGGTCAAAGCAAAGACTCCATAGAACCAGCGAACATCGGGGGCCGCCAAGGCGATGACGATGGCGAGCACAGTGAACAGATTTGCCGCGATCAACACCCGGCGGTGGCCCCAGCGGTCGCCGATCCAGCCAATCACTGAACTGCTGAGCATATTGGATATTAAGAGCACGCTGGTCAAGGCGCCAGCAAATTCGGGCGCCATATCAAAGCGCCGAATGCCATAGATCGTATAAAAGGAAATGGCCGTCAAGCTGACGGCTGTGAGTCCGCGCGCGATGAGGAACCAGCGAAAATTGTCATCGCGCCGCAGGATTTGCCGCAGACGACCGCCGAAGCGGCGCCACTCTACGGGTTCGGCTATGTTCTTTGGCGCGCTCTTCGACTCGTAAGTCATAGCCAGAAAGACGAAGGATACCAGCAGACTTGCGCCCGTTATCAAAAAGAGCAGACCGAAGCCCTCCGGAAAAGCAACTCGTTCGAGTATGACGCTGGCCAAGAGGGCGCCGCCAGCCCCAAAGAGATTCACGCAAGCAGACTGTATTCCAAAAAACGTGCCGAGTCGGTGTGGCGGCATGATTTTGCTGATCATACTCTGCCAGGCTGTGCCGGTCAGCCCGCCGCCAAGCGATTGAAGGCCAAGCAGCAAGAAAGCCGCGATCAGCGCCGTCTCCTTGCCGATGACCGGAATTGAGAATGCCAGCAGCGCCAAGCCAAAGAATGGTAGTCTTTCGACCAGGGTCATAGCCAGCACGACCGGCTTGTAGCGCGGCAGGCTTGCCACATAGTTTGAGGTAATCAGTTGCGGCGCCTGCCAGCCAATATGAAACAGCGCCGCGACGAATCCGATAAGCGCGGTCGACTCCGTGAGGAAAGACAGAAACAGCGGGATTATGGTAACATACGATGCCAAGCCCATGATGCCGAAGCCGAACAAACTGCCGTCCATGATATTGACAAAGGCGTTGTGACGCAGTTTGTCGCGCAGATCTTGTGGCAACATGCCGATCGCCAAAGGGTTCGATGTTGAGACAAGCGGCAATTCTAGCAGACAATTGGCTGCGATGTACTGAGAAAGTCGAAAGCTGTTTGTCTACTGCTTGGCTTTGATTGGGTGCATGATAAACGAATATCGGAGCCTTCAATTGAGCCTCACTCTACGATGCAAACGCTGACTGAAAAGCTGCTGGCGCGCGCGAGTCAGCGCGATCATGTTAAGCCTGGCGATATCGTCGTTGTAGCGCCCGATGTCGTACTGAGCCATGACAATACAGTCGCCATCGCAGCGATTTTCCGACAGTTGCCGCAGGAAAAAGTACGATTCCCCGAACGGCTGGCGATCACGCTTGACCATGCCGTGCCGCCGCCAACGCCCGCGCACGCGCGGAATCACGCGCGCATTCGTGAATTTGTGCGCGAGCAAGGCATAAAGAATTTCTTCGAGGTCGGGCGCGGAATCTGCCACCAGGTCCTCTGCGAAGAGGGCATCGTCGGTCCGGGCATGACGCTGTTAGGCGCCGATAGCCATAGCCCGCACTACGGCTGGCTTGGCGCGTTCAGCGCAGGCATTGGACGAAGCGAAGTCGCGGCGCTTTGGGCGACCGGGCAACTTTGGCTGCGCGTCCCGGAGACCATCAGCATCACGCTGGCGGGCGCGCTCAGGACGGGCGTTACCGCCAAAGATCTGACGCTAAGCCTGATCGGCAAGCTGTCTTCGGCTGGCGCGAACTATATGGCGGTTGAATTTGACGGGGCGGGCCTCGCGGGCTTGTCGTCCGATTCGCGCGCCGTGCTGACCAACATGATGGCTGAGATGGGCGCCAAGAACGCCTGCATGGCGCCCGACGCCGTGACCTGGCATTGGCTGCGCGAGACGCTGCGCCGGACGCGCCCGCATGATCACGAAGAACGGCTGGAATTCTTTCGCGATCATGCGCTTCATCCGGATCCGGAGGCGCGCCATGCCGCGCGTCATACTGTCGACCTGCGCGAGATAGAACCCATGGTGTCCTGCCCGCACCGTGTAGACAACGCGCTGCCGCTTTCGGCGCTTGGCCAGACCGCCGTCGATGTCGGATTCATCGGCACCTGCACGAACGGACGACTTGAGGACATCGCGGCCGCCGCTGACGTGCTGCGCGGCCGGCGCCTGCGCAAGCGGCTGCTGGTGATTCCGGCCTCATCTCTAGTGCTGCGAGACGCGGCCGAAACCGGCTATATCAGCGACTTGATCGAAGCCGGAGCGACGATTGGCACGCCCGGCTGCGGACCCTGTATGGGCGTTCACATGGGCGCGCTGGCGCCGGGCGAAATCTGCATCAGCAGCGCCAATCGGAATTTTCGCGGGCGCATGGGGCAGCCGGAAGCCGAAATCTACCTTTCGAGCCCGGCGGTCGTTGCGGCGAGCTGCCTGGCTGGCAAGCTAACGCATCCGGCTGATTTGCTAGACGAAAGCCAAGCGCGCGGCTAGCTGCAGACGCGGCGGGAGAATCTGACTTATGATCACAACGACGCACCGCGTCTGGAAGTACGGCGCCGACGTCAATACAGACGTAATCTTCCCCGGCAAGTACACCTACACCATCGACAGCGATCCAGCTGAATTGGCGCGTCACGCCCTGGAAGACCTTGACCCCGGCTTTGCCAGTGCGGTGTCGCCTGGCGATGTCATCGTGGCGGGCTCCAACTGGGGCAATGGCAGCAGCCGTGAGCAAGCCGTCACTTGCCTGCAGGCGGCCGGCGTCCACGCGGTCATCGCCTCTAGCTTCGCGCGCATCTACTTTCGGAACGCCATCAATAGCGGGCTGCTTGTCATTGAGTGCCCGGCGATCGTCGAAGCGGTCGACAGCGGCGACACGATTGAACTTGACCTGGAAGCGGCGGCGATTCACTTCGCTGGCCGAACCTATTTGTTTCCGAAATTGCCCGATCAGGTGCGGGCGATTGTTGAGGCCGGCGGGATTATCGCTTATCTCAAACAGCAGACTTGACGATTTTTCGATACACTTTTGCTGATGATATTCCCCTCTGAAACATGTGTATTAACGTTGAAAGACCGCTGTCCGAGGAGTGTCTATGCTAGCCATCGTCAACACCTGCGCCGTTATCGGCTTGGATGGCCACGTGGTAGAAGTGCAAACTGACTTCAACCCGCGCGCCGCCCTGCCCAGCTTCAACTTAGTTGGTCTGCCTGGCGTCGCCGTCCGCGAGAGCAAGGACCGCGCCCGCTCCGCCATTCGCAACAGCGGCCTGCGCTTTCCTAACAAAGCCTACGTCGTCAATCTTTCGCCCGCCGACATCCACAAACACGGACCCTCCTACGACTTGGCGATCGCCATCGGCGTGCTGGCCGCTACCGACCAGATTCCGCTGCACGTATTGGACAACGCCATGTTCATCGGCGAGTTATCGCTGGACGGCAGCATTCGCCACGTCAAAGGCGTGCTGCCTATGGTGTACACCGCCATGCAGCAAGGCATGGACACCGTATACGTGCCGGAATCGGACGCGGCCGAAGCGGCTTTGATTCAAGACATCAGAATCATACCAGTGCGGTCGATTGGGCAGTTGGTCGAGCATTTATACCAACTGAATCCCATCGAACCAATCCGCGCCAACCTTGATGGCCATTTTGACACGAACACGCTGGCGGACGGCATCGAAGACTTCGCCGATATTCGCGGCCAGGAGCACGTCAAGCGCGCGCTGGAGGTGGCCGCCGCCGGCAATCACAATATCCTGATGTCGGGTCCGCCCGGCGCTGGCAAGAGCCTGCAGGCGCGGGCGCTGGCTGGCATCCTGCCGACCCTGACCTTGCAAGAAGCGCTTGAGGTGACGCGAATTTACTCCATTGTTGACATGCTTTCGCAGGACGAACCGCTCGTGCGACAGCGCCCCTTTCGCGCGCCGCATCATACGATTTCACAAGTTGGGCTGGTCGGCGGCGGTTCGATTCCCAAGCCGGGCGAGATCAGCCTGGCGCATCGCGGCGTCTTGTTCCTCGATGAAATCAACGAGCACTCGAGCAAAGTCTTGGAGGTGCTGCGACAGCCGATAGAAGACAAGATAGTAACGATCAGCCGAGCGCGCGGGAGCATCGCCTTTCCCGCAAATTTCTTGCTTGTTGGCGCCCGCAACCCCTGCCCCTGCGGCTTCTTTGGCGATCCGCTGCAAGCTTGCACCTGTACGCCAAATCAGATTCAGCGCTATCAGTCGCGCATATCGGGTCCGATACTCGACCGCATTGACATTCATGTGGGCGTGCCGCGCGTTGATTTCGACAAGCTACTGGGCGATGCGCGCTCCGAATGCTCGCAAGACATCCGGCAGCGGGTGGAAGCGGCGCGCCGGCGCCAAACCGATCGCTTCAAGGAGCATCCCGGCTTATTCGCCAATGCCGACATGACCATCAGCGAGATAGAGGAGTATTGCAAACTTGAGGCGGAAGCACGGCAGATTCTGATGCTCTCCGTGCGCAAGTTGCAGCTTAGCGCGCGCAGCTATCATCGCGTGCTGAAGCTCAGCCGCACGATTGCCGATCTCGACGAGTCGGCCGGCATCAAGGTTCCCCACGTGGCCGAAGCGCTGCAATACCGACCGCCCGTTGACTGAAATAAGCGCCTGCGCTGCTATTCGGGCTTGACGTAACCGTTGCGCAAATCGTATTGGATTAGCGACTCGGGGCGCTCGTCCGGGTCGCCCCAGCCGCCGCCGCCAGTTGATATCTGCGTGACGACATCTCCCTGATTGAAGGGACCGTAGAAGTAAACGCGCTGGGTGATGACCTCTTCGCGCTCGCTGCCAGCCCAGGCAATCGCCCGGCTGAGGCCCGCGCCGCCGCCTCCGTGCAGCCCCCAGGGTCGATCAATCGTGTTTTCATTCATCGTTTGAATTAGGATGTTGTCTTCCAGCATTTCATATTCGCGGATGACGCCGAAGCCGCCCCGATACTTGCCTTCGCCCGCTCCATCCAGATTGAAGGTGTGACGCAGCACACGCAAGGGGTAGCGCCCTTCGATCACCTCGGTCGGCGTATTGGGCGCGTTGCCATTGCCGACGAATACGAGCCCGCTGGGACCGTCGGCGTGCGGGAAGGCGCCGCCGCCGCCGTCAAGTGGTTCAATAAAGATAAAGGGCTCGCCGTGACGTGGATCCATGCGGTAGAAAACGCAGCCAAACATTTGATATGAGGCCGCCGGGCAGCGATCGGGGATCGCATCTGAAAGCGCTTTCACGATTAGGTGGACCACCATCTCAGCCACATAGCCATAGGAATCGGTCGGCGCCGGATATAGCGGGCTCACGGCAGTATTGTCAGGCGCGGTCACGGTCAGCGGGCGGGTGTGGCCATGATTCATCGGATCATGCGGCATCGTCAGCGACTTCAAGACCGTCTCCGACATCGCCACCGTACCGATAAAGGGATGATTGGTGGGACCGGAGACCGCGCTGGCTGTGCCCGTCCAATCAATGCGCATCTCGTCGCCCTGCACATCCACCGTGACCGCGATTTTGTAGGGCTTGTCCAGCTCAACGCCGTCGTGATCCATGAAGACGCTCGCCGAATAGGAACCGTCGGGAATCTCGGCGATCTTGGCGCGCATCATCACTTCGGATTGGTCGAATACCTGATCCATCGCGCGCTGAATGGTATCAGCGCCATATCGCTCGCAGAGAGCCAGGTAGCGTTTGGAACCGGTGCGGCAGGCGGCGATCATGGCATTCAGATCGCCATGCACCAAATCGGGGAAGCGGACGTTCTTCAAAATGAAACGCATGAATGTCTGATTCAGCGTGCCGGCATCAACCAACTTGTCGTGGAAGAATATCATTCCTTCCTGATGAACATCGGTTGTATCCGGGCACCAGCCGCCCGGCGTCTTGCCGCCGATATCAGCCCAATGCGCCATCAATGCCGAGAAGGCGACCAGCTTCCCCTCGTAGAAGATCGGCATGTAGACGGCGGTATCGCTGATATGCGTGCCCGTTTCAAAGGGCTCGTTCGCCAAGAGGATATCCTCCTCGGCGAAGCCGTCGATGCCCAGTTCGCGTATTCCGCTGCGCACCGTCGGACCCAGACAGCCCATGAAACCGGGCAAGCCGGAGCCTTCCGCCAGCATCTCGCCGCGATGATTTGTGATCGCCAGGCCAAAGTCTTGCACCTCATAGATCAACGGATTGTGCGCCGTCTTGATGAGGCTGATCATCATTTCATCGGCAGCCGCCTTCAATGCGTTTCGGATGACCTGCGTGGTAATAGGATCGACTCTGCTCATGGCTGCGCTCGCTTTATGATCAGATTGCCGTATGCGTCCACCGCCGCCTGCTGATCGGGCAGGATGAGCGTGGTGGATGTCCACTCCTCGAGGATGGCGGGACCGTTGACGGCAGCGCCTGAGCCCAATCCCTCGCGATCATGAATAGCCACGCGCATTTTGCCGTCATAACCGCGCGCGACAATGTCACGTTCCCCCTTGATCGTCGGGTTTCCATTATCAGCAGCGATAGGTTTGAACATAGGTTTGCTCGTGATACCCAATATGGATGCTTGCAAGTTTACGATCTCGGCGGCCGATTCGGGCAATCGCAGCGAATAAGCCTGCTCATGACAATCATCGAGGCGGCGGCGCAGGGCGCTCAGATCGTCGCCAAGGTCGCCCGTGAATATCGGAACCTTGACCGTATGTTCCTGCCCGTGATAACGCATCGCGGCATGAAAGGCGAGCGCCGCCTCGTCTGTCGCAATGCCGTTGCGGGAGAATCGCCGGCGGACTTCCGTTTCCAGGCTGTCAAGCTCTCCCCTCAGATCTTGGGCTGACAAGTCATCGAAGGATCGCAGGTAGGTTCGCAGATAATCTTCGCGGTAATCGGCATTGAGCAAACCCCAGGCGGAAAATGTCGCCGGGTTCTGCGGAATGATCGCGCTGGCCACGCCCAGTTCATTCAGAAGGAAGCCGGCGAATAAGCCGCCGCCGCCGCCATAGCAGACCAGCGAAAACTCGCGGGGATCATGACCGCGCTCGATGGTGATATTGCGAATCGCGTAGGCCATGTTCATATTCGCCAAATGCACGATGCCGGCGGCCGCGTCCAGAAGGCTCAGCTCAAGCGGCGCGGCAACGCGCTCCTTTATGGCTTGCTCGGCGCGCTCTTTGCTCAAGCGCAGGCGCTCGCCCAGATAATAGTCGGGGTCCAGATAACCGAGCAGAAGCTGCGCGTCGGTGACCGTCGCCTCGTTACCGCCCAAATCGAAACAGGCGGGACCGGGGTCAGCCTCCACACTGCGCGGGCCAATATTCAAGCCGCCGGAATCATCGAGCCAGGCGATGCTCCCGCCGCCCGCGCCAATGGACACAATGTCGATTGTCGGCTGCAGAACGGGCCGCCGATTGATGCGATGTTCTGTTTGCTCCAGTGGCTTGCCGTCCGTGATCAACGCCACGTCAAAGGTCGTTCCGCCGACGTCGGCGGCGACCAGGTTGCCCTCGCCCAGCTGGCGCCCCAGCGCTGCGGCGCCGATGACGCCGCCGGCGGGTCCCGAAGCAATGGTGCGGATGGGACCCTCGCTGGCCGCGCGCAGCGATGTGATGCCGCCCGAAGACTGCATGATGCTCAGCGCGCCGCCGAAGCGCCTGCTGGCAAGCTCAGCGCTGATGGCTGACAGATAGCGCGCCAGCTTCGGCTTGGTGTAAGCATTCAGCACCGTTGTTGAGCTGCGCTCAAACTCACGCCACTCGCGGCAGATCTCGGAAGAGATCGTCACCGCCACTTCCGGCCATTCAGCCTCGACAAGTTCTCGCATCCGCTCTTCATGGACCGGGTTGACATAGGAATGCAGGAAGACGACGGCGATGCCCTCGACCTCGTCAGCCTTGAGCTGTTGGACGGCGGCGCGCGCTTCCCGCTCATCTAGGGGCTTAACAATTTCGCCACGGGCGTCCAGGCGCTCGCTGACTTCCAGCCGCAAGTAGCGCTCGACCAAGGGCTCGGGCGGCCGGTAAAACAGATTGTATATTTCCTCGCGGTTGCCGCGGCCGAGCTCCAGGACGTCGCGAAAGCCTTTGGTCGTGATCAAGCCGACGCGCGCGCCCTTCTCTTGCACGATCGTATTGATCACCATGGTCGATCCGTGAATGATCGTTTTCAATGCCGTGAGATCCAGCGCGAGGCTGTCGATGCCTTCAAAAAAACGCGCCTCCAATGAGCCGAAGCTCGGCGATTTCTCGATGCGTATCTCGCCAGTCGCTTCATCCAAAGAGACAAAATCGACGAAGGTTCCGCCCACATCAATCGCAAGTCGCTGAGGACTCATGGCGCAGCACCGTACTCAACCGTCGCTATAAGATGGATCATACCGCTTGAACTCCCACATTATTGGGCGCTGTCATAGAGATGGCAGCTAACCCGATGATCGGCTTTCGTATTGCGCTGCGCGGGAACCACCCGGCGGCAGCGGTCCATAACATGCGCGCAGCGCGGATGAAAGGCGCAGCCAGCTGGTGGATTGGCTGCGCTCGGGACCGTCCCCGGCAGAATGATGCGCTGGCGATCGCTTGTTGGATCGGGCGTCGGCGTCGACGAGAGCAGCGCCTGCGTATAGGGATGCTGCGGATCGCGGAATACTTCCTCGCTGCTGGTCTCCTCGACGATCTTGCCCAAATACATGACGGCGACGCGATCGCTAATGTGCTGGATCACGCTCAGATCATGCGTGATGAACAGATAGGTCAGTCCCCGCTGGCGTTGCAAGCGGATCAGCAGATTGATGATCTGCGCCTGCACCGAGACATCGAGCGCCGATGTCGGCTCGTCAAGGATGACAAAAGCGGGATTCAGCGCCAGCGCGCGCGCCAAGGCAATTCGCTGCGCCTGCCCGCCGCTTAACTGATGAGGATGCCTGCTCATGAAATCAACCGTCAAGCCGACTTCCACCAATAGCGAAGCGACTCGTTCACTCATTTCCTTCCGCGACATGGCAGCGTGCGCGCGCAAGGGCTCGGCGACAAGATCAAACCCATTCATGCGCGGATTCAGCGAAGAATATGGATTCTGCAATAGGATTTGCATTCGCTGGCGCATCAGCCGCATTTCATCATCGCTCAAGGCGAGCAGGTCCATCGAGTCAAATAAAATGCTGCCCGCGGATGGGCGCAGCAGGCGGAGCAAACAACGCGCCAGCGTACTCTTGCCGCAGCCGGATTCGCCGACGATCCCGAGCGTTTCACCAGCATTAATCTCAAAGCTCACTTCATTCAAAGCGCGGATTGGCTGCGCGCCGCGCCCGAACAAACCAAACCGGCGCACATAGGTCATCGAAAGATCGCGCACCGTCAAAAGCGGCTCAGCCATGAACGGCAGCCTCGTGCAGAAGACAGGCGGCCTGATGTTCGGCCGCCAGGCTCATAAGCGGCGGCAGCTGCCGCTGACAGCGCTCCATCACGAATTCGCAGCGAGGCGCGAAGGCGCAGCCGTCAATCGCTTCCAATCCACTCGGAACATTGCCCGGGATGACTTTCAGATCCGTTCCGCGGCTGCCGGGCCGTGGCAAGGCCGCCAGCAGTCCGCGCGTGTACGGGTGCTGGGGATCGGCAAAAATCGCCTCGACAGTCCCCTTCTCGACAACTCGCCCGGCGTAGAGGACAACCACCTTCTGACAAGTCTCAGCGACAATGCCCAGGTCATGCGTGATCAGCACAACGCTGATCGATCGCTCGCGCTGCAGCCTCCGCAACAAATCCAGGATCTGGGCTTGAATCGTCACATCAAGGGCGGTGGTCGGTTCATCGGCGATGATCACGTCTGGTTCGGCCGCCAGGCTGAGCGCGATCATCGCCCGCTGTTGCTGCCCGCCCGACAATTGATGCGGATAGACATCCGCCATTTGCGCCGCATCCGGCAAGCCCACGCTCGCCATCAGCTCAAGCCTGGCGCGGCGACGATCGCGGGTCGACCCGGCACGGTGCGTGCGCTGCACATCGTCTATCTGCTGCCCAATGGTGAAAAGCGGGTTCAAGGCGGTGGCCGGATCTTGAAATATCATGGCGATACGGTTGCCGCGGATCTTATGCATCTCCCCTTCCGTCAAGCGAAGCAGGTCCGCGTCTTCAAAAAAAATGCGGCCCCCAGTGACTGCCGCGTTCTCATCCAGCAGGCGCATCACGCTGCGGCCCGTCACCGACTTGCCACAGCCGGTCTCGCCGACCAACCCCAGAATATCGCCTCTTGCCAAGTCAAAATCTATCCCGCGAAGCGCGCGCAAAGCACCGAAGGGCGTCTTGAAGCGGACGTGCAGATTCTCCACCCGTAGCAAAGCCATTACAGCAGCCTCCGCAAGCGAGGATCAGCGGCCACGCGCACGCCGTCGCCCAAGAAATTGAAAGCCATCGCCGTCAGAAATATCGCCAGACCAGGAAAGGTCGACATCCACCAGCGCCCCGAGAGAAAGAAGAGGCGACCATCGCTGATCATCACGCCCCAATCGGCGAAGGGCGCTTGCGTGCCCAGCCCGATGAAGCTCAAGCCGGCGGCGACCAAAATGGCTGTGCCGACATCCAGGGTCCCCTGGACGATGATCGGCGTCATGATGTTGGGCAGGATGTGACGTCTGATGATCACACGGTCGCGAACGCCGATGCTGCGCGCCGCTTCAATGTAGGCGCGCTCTCTGACGCTCAGCGTTTGCGCGCGCGCCAGACGGGCGTACCAGGGCCACCAGGTGGCGGCGATCGCCGTTACCGCGTTGATATAGCTGGCGCCCAAGGCGGCCGCGATTGCAATGGCCAGGAGCAGCGGCGGGAAAGCTAAAAAAATATCCGTAACGCGCATGATGGCTTCGTCTATCCAGCCGCCCAAGTAGCCGGCAACCATGCCTATGGGCGTCCCAATTGCCATGGCCGCCAGCACCACGATTAGTCCCATTGACAGTGATCGGCGCGCGCCAAACATCAAACGCGCGACTTGATCGCGACCGAGGCCGTCGGCGCCAAAAGGATGCTCGATACTGGGCGCTCTAAACTTTGCGCTCAAATCCGGGTCTCCTCGCCCCTGGTTCGCATAGGGCGTCAAGAGTGGCGCGAAGACCGCCGCGAGCGCAACAAAAATGAGGAAAGCCATACTAATGAGAGCTGCCCGATCGCGCAATAGAAACCAAGCGCTCGAACCTGATTCAATCCGAAAGCGCGGCCGAGTTTTCATGCCAGGCGAACCCGCGGGTCGACGAAAGCCTGAGTCAGATCAACAAGCAGATTGACCAGGATATAAACCACCGTCACGACAAGCGTCACCGCGATGATCACGGGAAAGTCAACATTTAGCACAGCTTCAGTGACATACTTGCCGACCCCGGGCCAAGAAAAGATCGTCTCTACCAGAAAGGCGCCGGTGATGGAATAGGCGAATGAAAGACCCACTACCGTCAGCGTAGGCATGATGGCGTTTTTCAGCGCGAGCTTGAAGAGTATGACGCGCTGCGACAAGCCCGCCGCCCGCGCCGCAGTGACATAAGTTTCCGACAATACCTCGAGCATGGAGGCTTGCGTCATGCGAATGGTGACGCCGACCGGATAGGCGGATAAGACCAGAGCCGGCAAGATCAGGTGATGCAGGGCGTCGAGCCAGGCTTGCCAGTTGCCGCTGATCGCGGCATCAATCAGAAAGAAACCCGTTTGCAGCGCGACCGGATAAAAGAGGCTGGCGTCGCGGCTGATGCGGCTGCCGAGCGGCAACCAACCCAGCTGGCTGAAGAAGATGAACTGCGCGATCAAAGCCAGCCAAAATGACGGCACCGATACGCCGGCGACCGCCACAAAGCGCGTGGCGTAATCGAACGCGCTGCGCGGATAGGCGCCAGCCAGCACGCCAATGGGTATGCCCAGTACCAGCGCAATCACGACAGCGGCAATAACCAATTCGAGCGTGGCCGGCAGAAAGATGCGCAGGTCGGTATTGATCGATCGCCGCGAGTGATAAGACTCGCCCAGGTCGCCGCCCAGCAAGTCGCCCACATATACACGAAATTGCTCGACAAGCGGTTTGTCGAGACCCAATTTCTTTTCGATCGCCGCAACCTGATCCGGGCGCGGACGCGCGCCGGCGTACAAGGCGGCCGGATTGCTGGGGATAACGCGCGAGACGATGAAGGTCAGGATCAGGACGCCGACAAAGACAAAAACCGACAAGCCAAGGCGGCGAATGAGGAAGCTAAGAAAAGCCATGTCCCTGGTCAGTTCGGCGGATGGAGCCCGGAGCAGCGCGGGCCGCGCCGGGCTCTGAATTCAAAGTCAGCGCGACAAGTCGTAGAAAAAGACCACATGCGGGTAGCCGGGATTGTTGACGTAGCCGCTTACATCGTCGCGGATGACATGGATATCCGGCAAGTCGACGACGTAAATGGCGGCCGCGTCATCCAGCAAGAGCCGCTGCGCATCCACGTACATGGCTTCAGCCGCCGCGCGGTCGCTACCGCTGGTCGTCGCCGCAGCCTGGACCAACGCATCGAACTGCGGATTGCCGTAATAGCTGAGGTTGAAGAATGGCTCGTCTTCGCTGACAAACATGCCTGTTAGCCAGGAGTTGGGCGTGATGTAATCGGGCCACCAGTAGAAGCCAAAAGCGTCCTGGGCATTGGCGGGATCATTAAGCGCCAGGTCCCACTGCGCTTGCCAGGCTAAACCGCGAATCTCCAAGTCGACGCCGATTTCCGCCAGGCTGGCGCGCCACAATTCCCCCACTTGCTGCTCATCGAGATCGGCGGCCACATGGGTGTAAACCAAATCAAAACCGCCGTCCGGATAACCGGCTTCGGCCAGGAGCTCGCGCGCCTTGTCCAAATCCTGGCTGAATTGCATGAGTTCGGCGCCATGCCCCCACATATTGGCCGGAATCGGACCCCGGGCTTGCGTGCCCAAGCCAGCGTACAGGCTGGATACCACGTCGGCGTAGGGGAAGCTGTAGGACAGCGCCTGCCGCACCAACTGGCTGCTGGTCGGCTCCTTGACGGTGTTCAGCAGGATCAGCAGGTTCTGGAACGACGGCGTCACCACCACCGAGACTCCGTCGGCGCCCGCCAGCGGACCGTAGTTGTCGAAGGGCAAGCTATAGGTGAAGTCGGCGTCACCGGAACGAATCATCTGTTCGAGCACAATCGGATCTTCAACGATCTCGTAGACGATCGTGTCAAATTGGCCCTCCGACCAGCCGCCCCAATAATCGGGATTGGCCTCCAGAATCATGCGCTGGCCCGGCTCGTTGCTGGCGATCATGTAGGGTCCGGTGCCGGCGGCGTTGCCATCGTTAAACCAGGCGCTGTCCTGGTCAGCCGCGTTCGGGCTCATAATCCAAGCGGCATAGCCAGCTGAAAGAATCAGATCCAGCGGCGCCGCATAACTCAGATTAAACTGCACCACAAGCTCGTCCACCGCTTCAATCGATGCGATGGACCCGAAGATCCAGGCGGAACCTTCCCCGATTGTGATGGTGCGATCGAGAGCTTTCTTGACCGCTTCCGCGTTCAGCGCCGCGCCATCATGAAATGTGACGCCCTCGCGCAGGTTAAAGGTCCAGGTAAGCGAGTCCTCGGAAGCTTCCCAGGAGACAGCCAGTTTTGGGCTGAGGATTTCAGCGCTGCCGGGCGCGTTGTAAAAGGTGAGCGTCTCATAGACGTTCCCCATCACCACGTTCTCATTCGAATTGCCGGAACTGGGATCAAGATTGGGGAAGGCAACCGGATGCCCGTAGACGAAGACGTTGCGGTCTTGCGCAACTGTTGTCATCAACGGCAGCGCCAGTATCGCTATCGAGAGGAGGATAAACATGAAACGTTTCATGGCTGACATCCTTTATCGTTTGGATTCGGAAACAGAATCGCCTGGCTCGCAAGACAGTATAGCGCATGACCATCGGTCCAACCAAGCGCACAGAGCGACGCGCCAGTCATAGCCCTTTGTCCAAGTGATGCTCCAACAGTTTCTCAGGAGCAAAGTTCGTAATCCGTAATTCAGAAATCGACGTGCCCGCCAGGGCGGCGCGCGGGATCAATCCGATGATTTCCGAGCTTTCGATGCCTGCGCCAAAGCATTCCGCCTCTTGACGTATCCGCTCGCCGACGGCGCCCAGCGATGTCACGCGATAATCCGTGAGATTCATCGACACTTGCGCCTTGCCTTTCACGAACAGACCAAGCGCCTTGACGCATGGCAGGCCGCCGGAGGACTCGCGAATCGTCCGCGCAATGGCTTGCGCGACTCTTACATCGGCGGTATTCAAAAATACGTTGAAGGCGATGAGGATGGGGCGCGCGCCGACGATGCAGCCGCCCGCCCTGCCCAGCGTTGGCGGACCGAAATCCGGTTGCGGCGGCTCACCCGTGGTCATCCTGACCGCAAGCCCTTCATATCCGCCGCGCCGAATCGCCGCTAGCTCGCGGTTGGCTTCTTGCAGCGCCGCTTCACCATAGAGAAAGACCGGCAGCCCCAGTTCGGCGCCCGCGCGCTCACCAGTGGATCGCGCCAGTTGTATGCACTCGGCCATGGTCACATTGCGCAGCGGCACAAACGGGATGACATCGGCGGCGCCAATACAAGGGTGCTGCCCGTGATGCTTTCGCATATCGATCAGATCTGCGGCGGCGCGAATCCCTTCAATGGCGGCCCGCGCAATATATTCAGGCGCGCCAATAAACGAGACGACCGAACGATTGTGATAGACATCGCCCTCGACGCCGAGAACATGAACACCAGCCGCGCTGGCAATCGCGCGCGCAATCGCCGCGATCACGTCCCGCCGCCGCCCCTCGGAGAAGTTCGCGACGCATTCGACAATTGGCTGCAACCCGGGCCTCAGAACCTTGTTCGAATTCCGGCGCGTGCTTGCTGCTGGTTCCCGCTTCAGCCGCCGCCAGACGCATCCGGCACTGGAATAGGATTCTATGATGAACTATAGTGCCAGGCGAGTCAGATTCTTTGTAGTCGGCGAATTCCGTCGCCGGCGGGAGCAAGCAAGGGCATGGCAGCGAATTCCTCTCTAAGCCAGGACATTCATACACTCGGCAATTGGCTCGGCATCATCATCCAAGAGCAGCGCGGAATGGAAGCCTTCGAATTGGTCGAGGAGATCCGCGCCATGTCCAAAGCGCGCCGCAGCGGCGACGCGGCCGCCGCCTTTCAATTGGCCGACCGCCTGGAGAATCTGCCGCTCGATTCGAAAAACATCCTCATCAAAGCCTTTTCCAATTACTTTCAGCTGATCAATATCGCCGAAGACTTGCAGCGCATACGGGTGATCCGCCAGCGGGAAGCCAAGGGGACGCTGCGAGAATCCATCATCAATGCCATCCAGACCTTGCAGGAAAGCGGCAAATCAGCCGCTGAGACGCGCGCGCTGCTGGAGCAAACGCGGCTGCGACTCGTGCTGACGGCGCATCCGTCGGAAGCGAAACGGCAAGAGATTCTGGTGATTCTGCGCCAAATCGCGCAGATGATGGAGAAGAGAGACCGTCAAATCCTGCTGCCGCGCGAGCTGCGCCGGCTTGAAAGCGATCTGGCGGAAGAAATCGAGGAATTGTGGCAGACCCGGCAGGTTAGAGCTTCCAAGAAACAGGTTTCCGACGAAGTCGACTTTGGCATTTATTTCATTCGCTCGGTCATCCTGGATGTGGTCATCGACATTTATGAAGACCTGCAGCTTGCGCTTGAGCAATGCTACCCGGATGACGATTGGGCGGAGTTGCCGCCGGTCCTGCGATACGCGTCCTGGATCGGGGGCGACCGCGATGGCAACCCCAACGTGACCACCGATGTTACGTTGCAGACCTTGGCGACGCTAAGACATACTGCGCGGCAGATTTACCTGGAAGAGATTGAAGCGCTGGCTCAAAATCTGACGCAGGATACGGATCTATTTGGCGCGTCGCCCGATCTGCGCATCGCCGTCGCTGCCGAGTACTCGGCTGGCGAGCGCTACGCCGGCGAAATCTACCGGCAGATGCTGGCGATCATTGCCGACAGACTCCGGTCAGATCGCTACCATTCCAGTCGTGAGTTGCTCGGCGACCTTCTGCTCATTCAAGATAGCCTGCGGGCGCACAACGGCACGCGCGCCGCCTTGGGCGCGGCGCAACGGCTGGTGCGCAAGGTTCGTCTGTTTGGCTTGCATCTTGTCCCGCTCGAAGTGCGTGAAGACGCGGGGCTGCACGCGGCGGCGCTGGATGAACTCTTCAGCCATTACGGGATCGTGGCCGACTACAGCAGCTTGCCCGAAGCTGAGAAGCAGGGGCTGCTGACGGCTGAAATTCGCAACAGGCGTCCGCTCTTCCCTAACGAGATCATGGTCTTCAGCGAGACGACGCAAAGCATCATCCGCACCTGGCGTATGATCGCGGAAGCGCATGCCCGCTACGACGCCATCGTGATTGACACCGTCATCGCCAGCATGACCAAGCAGCCAAGCGATGTATTGGCGATGCTGCTGTTCGCGCGCGAAGTCGGCATCGACAACGAGCTGTATATCGTGCCGCTCTTCGAGACGATAGACGATCTGTACCGCTCGCCGGAAATCATGGACGCGCTATTTGACAACCCCGAGTATCGCAAACATCTGGTTGCGCGCGCCGGCAAACGCGGGCTGCGGCAACAAGTGATGATCGGCTATTCGGACAGCAGCAAGGACGGCGGCTACCTGGCTTCCAACTGGAATCTGTATAATGCGCAGCGAATTCTCACCGCCAAATGTGTGGAGAAAGGCGTCTCCCTCGAACTGTTTCACGGGCGCGGCGGCAGCATCGGCCGCGGCGGCGGACCGACCAATCGGGCGATTCTTTCGCAGCCGCCCGAATCCCTGCGCGGCGGCGTAAAAATTACCGAACAGGGCGAAGTGATCGCATACCGCTACAGCAATCGCGGCATCGGCCATCGCCATCTGAACCAGGTATTGAACGCCGTGCTGATCGGCATGGGCTTGCAAGAACGGCGTCATGTGCCCAATCGCTACTTTGAAGTAATGGCGCGGCTGTCTGAACTAAGCCAAGAATACTATCGCAAATTTGTATACGAGACCGACGGATTCCTCGATTATTGGCAACAGGCAACGCCAATCAATGAACTGGCGCGGATGCAGATCAGTTCGCGCCCGGCCAAACGCCAGGCGAAAGGCGGCTTCTCCGCCATGCGCGCTATACCATGGATGTTCAGTTGGATGCAGAGCCGCGCGATCGTACCGAGTTGGTTCGGGCTGGGCGCCGCCTTCAAGACCTTTGCGGATGAAGAAGCCGGAGGCTTGCAGATCTTGCAGGAGATGTACGGCAGCTGGTCCTTTTTCCAGGCTTTAATCGACAACGCCCAGTTGGATGTCGCCAAAGCGGACATGGGAATCGCCGAACTGTATGCGTCTTTGGTGGAGCCCAGAGATTTGCGCGACGATTTCTTCAACTGGATAAAGGGTGAGCACGCGCTAAGCAGTCAGATGATCACGCGCGTCACTGGTCAAGACAGTCTGCTGGCGAATATGGCCGCCATTAAGACTTCAATCGAACGGCGCAATCCTTATGTCGATCCCCTGAACTTCATGCAGGTGGCGCTGTTGCGCGAGTTGCGCCAGTTGGATGAAGGCGACCCGAGTTGGCGGCCCGTACTGGATGCCACGCTAGCCACCATCAATGGCATCGCCGCCGGCATGAAAACAACGGGTTAGCGCGACTCTATCCCCGGTCCCAGCCGTCGCGGTCAAATCGCTGTATTTCAACTCGATAACCTGAGAGATCCCGCAAGAAGAAGTGATAGATCTGGTAGGTCTCATTGTACTGGGGCGGGTGCTCGCAAGCCCAGCCGCGCGCAATGATCCGCTCGTACCAGCCGTCCACGTCCTCCGCACCAGTGTGAAGATGAGCCCGGCTGAGGTTTCTGGCGCTTCATAGTTTTGACAAATCCCGATGTATGCCCGGCGCCCGCAGACGCGATAGATGCGGCAAGCGCCTTGATCGAGGGCGAGCGGGAAGCCTAGCACATCTTCGTAAAATCGAGCGGAACGCGCCAAATCGCGCGTGGTTACAAAGGTAATCTGTGAATCAATTGGCAGTTCGCTCACGGCGATTCCTCGGGCGCCGCCAATTCCGGCGCGGCCTCTGCATCCTCCGGTTCAACAAATAGCGAGTGATCGTCGTATACGCGCAGGTATTCGCTGCGGGTCGCTTGCGTTAAGGCGCGCTCTTCCGGCTGAAGCTGGCGCCAGAACAGTATTGGATCGGCGATTCGCCCTTCCCCCGCCGCCAGATAGGCGCGCAGCAAATTGAAGAACGAGTCATCGCCGATATCGACGCGCAGGTTGTGCAACATTTGAACGCCCCGCAAGTAAACGGCGTTGATGTATTCGCGCGCGGTGGCAAACTCGTATACGTTGCTATCCACCTTGCCCTGCGGGAAGAAGTTGGCGACGCGGAAAGACCACCACCAATTTCTGGATGCGGGATAGAACTTCTCAATGAACAGGTATTCACTATAGGTTGCCAGCGCCTCGTCCAGCCAGGGATTGAGCGCCGAATCGCTGCCTACGGTCGCGTACCACCACTGATGAGCGATCTCGTGGACTGAGATCAGCGTCAAGTAATTGCGGGGACCGCCCTTGAAATTCGTGAACCAAGCGCCGCCGACAAACACTAGCCCGGTGAACTCCATGCCATCGGGAAAATCTCCCTGGACGATGACAAATCGTTCGCGCTTGTAGCCTCCGAATAGCGTCCCAAACAGATCCAGCGCCTTTTCGCTCTCGCCCAGCACATGCTCGGCGCCATCCAATCGGATGCCATTCGCGTTGATCTGCGCGTCGGCGAATGAATAGACTTCGGCCACCAGGTCATCAGCAATCTGGATCGTGGCGAGCGACATTTCCTCACTCAAGCTGATGGCAAAGTCGCGCGAACTCTTCAGTTGAATCTCCCATTTGCCCGGGCCTAGCGGCTCGACCGCGCCCGGCGCCGCCAGCGTCAACGGTTCGGCCGCCCCTTCCACCGTCACGCTCACCTGCCAATCCGCCACATCGTATACGATCTGCTCGCCGACGCCGACGGGTTCGTGAATCCGCCAATCATCATCCAGACGCGCGGCCACAGCCGGCAGGAAATGTCCCAGATTCAGTTGGCGCGGGCTATAGCCGAAGAATCCCCGATAGGAGCGCAATCCGTCGCGGATTTCGGTCGGATGCAGGTCAAAGCGCAGCCCGATCTCAAGCCAGCAGTCAGGCGCCAGCGGCTCGGCCAATTCGACGCGCAGTCGGTTCAAGAGCAGTTCATAATCAGCTGACAGATCGTTGACGGTCAGATCCAGCAACGCGAAGCTGCCCTCCCACTGATTCGTCTGAACATCGAGGACGATCTCGGCGAGCGGCGCCGCCTCGCGATTGTGGAATCGAATGACCTGGACGACTTCCGCCGCCTTCGCTTCGTAATCAATGCGAACATCGGCGCGCGCGCGTCGGGCTGGTCGATCGCTTTCGTCGTCATCGCAAAGCGCGGGCTTGTTTAGAACCGCCTGGGCTGTTGGCTCGCTTTCCATCGCGCCCGTGACAGCGACTTCTCGTGTCGAAGTTGGAGGTATGGGGCTTGACTGGAGGCGAATTTGGCGCGCGCTGCTGCCCACCGTGGCGGCCGCCGGCGAAACCTTCGACAAGCTGCAGCCGGTCAAAGCGATTGCGCAGGCGATGCACAGAACGAGATGGCGAAACATGGACGGAATCATACTAAGCCCTTTTGTCTCAAGCAATCCAATCTTGACCGCCGCGACGCGTTTGACTGAATCTGTCCTGTGCTATGCTTTACGAATACGCTCGTCCACAGATGATAATTCGGACTCATTTCAGATGGACACCACTCATTCAAAGCAGCGGCACAGCATGATCGCCGCCGCTATCCGACTGTCGCGCTGGCGCGAGCATGTCCCCTTTACGATACCGCTGACCATCATCGGGGGCCTGCTGGCTCTTGAGCCGATGGAATCGCCTGTTGACTGGCGACTATTTGCCGTCTTGACGGCCAACATCCTCGCCATGTCGTTCGCATTCATGCTGAACAATATTGAAGACGCGCCCGATGACGCGCTGGACTCAAATAAGAAAAGGCACAATGTCATTAGCAGCGGGCAGCTGAGCCGCCGCGAGGGCATAATTCTGACGGCTGCGGCCTTTCTCCTTTCGCTGCTGCTCTACGCTTTCAGCGGCGCGCTGACGCTCGTTACTGGCTTGGCGATTCTCGCTCTGTGTTACCTGTATTCAGCGCATCCATTCCGCTTGAAGGCGCGCCCGATAAGCGATGTACTGACGCACGCGCTTATGCTCAGTGGACTATTGATTGCTGTGGGCTATTTCACCTATGGCAGCGAGCCGCGCGATGTTTGGCTGGTGATAGGCGCGGCCAGCCTGTTTTCGGCTTACGGCCAATTCTACAACCAGATCGTCGATTACGAGGTGGACAAAGCGGCGGGATTGAAGAATACAGCCGTGCTATTGGGCAAAGGACCGACGTCTATGCTCGGGCACTTCTCAATCGCTGCCGCCCTTGTCTGCATGCTTGCCGCCATCGCGCAAGGGCTCTTCCCCGCCTGGCTCGGTACGATACTGATTATAGGCCTTGTCACGACGATCATTTTCCCCTGGGAATTCGACATGCGCGGCAATTTAGCGCGCGATGGAGGCAACGTGCAGCGGCCCGGCTTGATAATCGCCAACATGCTGGCGCTGGTCTGGCTAGCTTCAAATATGGGCGCGATCACCATCCTCTGAGCGCAGTCGGAGCGCGATGTGGTAGAATTGCCTTGTACAGAAACGCGCGCAACAGCCTATGGCGGACTTTCACCAGATTCTCTTTACGATGCACATCCTGTATTCCTTAGCGCTGGGAGTCTGGGCGGCGTATTCGGCTGCCCGGCGGGAGGCGATTTCGGGCCAGTTTTGGGGCGCCGTCGTTACCTACGCGCTGCTGGCGGGCGCGACCTTGCTGGTCGGCGGCGTCCTGCTGCTATCGGGCCTGCAGCCGCGCTCGGGCCGTATTGTCGTTTACTTGCTCTACATGGTATGGCTCGCCATCATCATGCCGGGACTGTTCAGCCTCATGGGCGGCCGCGACGATATGCGCGCCGCGCTTGCCTTTTCACTGCTGGCTTTCTTTAACTTCTTCACTTCGCTCAGCATGTTGGAGCGAGAATTGGTCGGTCCGTGGGTTGCGCCGTCGTAGAGCCGATGATGCAGGATTGAGCGATGTCAGGCATTGGCGCCGACGCGACTCCCCGTGCGCAGACGAGTGAAATCCGGCGCGTATTCGGGCCGCAAATCTCCGAGTTGATCCGCCGCGTCGCGCAGCCGGCGAAGGACAGCGGCTTGAAGCTATTTCTTGTCGGCGGCTTTGTGCGCGACCTGTGGCTTGGCCAGCGCAGCTTCGATCTGGACTTCGTTCTCGAAGGCGACGCCATTGATTTTGCCGAAGCTTTAGCCGGGCTTTATGGCGGCGCAATTCAAATTCACGCGCCATTTGGCACGGCAAAATGGACGCTGGACGAAGCGGTCGCCGAGAGTCTGTCGCTGGCGCTCGACCAGATTCCCTCCCATGTGGACTTCACGACGGCGCGCAAAGAAATCTATGCCTATCCGTCCGCGCTGCCGGCTGTCGCGCCAGGTGAAATTAGGCAGGATCTCCTGCGGCGCGATTTCACCATCAACGCGCTGGCTTTGCAGCTGAGCCCCCGAATTTGCGCCGGCGAGGTGATTGATGTCGCAGGCGGCGTCAATGATCTAGACAAGGGACTGATACGAGTCTTGCAAGAGCAGAGCTTTGTCGACGACCCGACGCGCGTGATCCGAGCGCATCGCTACGCTCAGAGATACGGTTTTGAGGTCGAAGCGCAGACGGCCGCCTGGATGCGGGAGGCGCTGCCAATTCTCGGGCGGCTAACGGGCCAGCGGCTGCGTAACGAGATTGACCTGATCCTGCGCGAACCGGAAGCTGGCCAGATTCTGCTGCGCCTGCAAGAGCTGGGCGCGCTGCATCACATTCACCTGGCCTTCGTCGTCAGCGCTCGTTTGCCAGAACTGCTCGCGCGCTGCACTAGCGCCCGACCGCCCTGGAGTGCGGACGACGCCGATGGGCAGACGCTTCGCTGGAGCGCGCTCTTGGCGAGCGTCGACCCAACCGACGCGCGCGACATCTGCGAGAGATTGGCTCTGACGAAAGCTTTGACAAATGCGATAGTGGCAAGCGCGCATCTGGCAGCGCGTATAGGAATTCTCAACGACCCGAATCTCAGCCCGAGCCAGATCACGCGGATGCTCGACAAGCTGCCGGATGCAGCGCTTGAGGTTGGCTGGCTGCTGGCGGCGGAGAAGTCTCAGGCTATGGCCAATCTGACCGCCTACGCTTCTGATTGGCGTCATCGGCGCGCGACGATTTCCGGCGCTGATTTGAAGGCGATGGGCATTGAGCCGGGACCGCTCTACCGGCGCCTACTGGAACAATTGCGCTTCGCCTGGATTGAAAAGGAGATCCAGTCAGTGCGAGACGAAGAGGCGTTGTTGCATGAGCTTTTGGCTGCTGAAGGCTGTGCGCCAGCCGATCCTGATTGGCGCCGGCTGCGAGAGCGCGACTCATCATGATACGAGGCGCGGACCGTCGCGATTGCGCCGATACGCGGGCGCGCTAATAGTTCCTTTAGGCATGGGCAAGGCTCTTGTAATCTGTCGCTGGCAAATTCGACGACGATAACGAAGAGACTAACGCGTACTAAGCGCGCCACCTGCATTCGGAGGTTAGACATGGAAAATGTCACAATTGGCTTGGCGCTCGTGGCCGGCATATTGTCCTTCATTTCGCCCTGCGTATTGCCGCTGGTGCCCGCCTATATTGGCTACATGGGCGGGCGCCTCACGCATAATGTCAGCAGACAATCGGCCGCCGGAACCCCCGCCGCGACAAGCTGGAGCCTGCGCGCGCAAATGCTGCTGCATGGCATCGCCTTCGTCCTCGGCTTCACAATCGTATTCGTCTTAATCGGCTTGTTCACGACCGCCTTGTCGAGTCTGGCGGGCCAGCACGTCAGCACATTCACGGAGATGCTCGGTCGCGTCGGCGGCTTTGTGATCATCTTCTTCGGTTTCCAGTTCATGGGGGTTATGCCGCGCTTCTTCGCCTGGCTGCGCAGGAAAGAGCAAGCCAGTATTCTCGACAATATGCTGTTCAGTCTGGGCTTCGCAGTCCTCGCGAGCGCGTTGATTTACTGGGGCGTCCTCAAGCAGGCGGCTGTCGCTCTGCCCTTGATCGCCGCTCTGCTCGCCGCTCTTTTCGTCAAGGGCGCCTTTACGCAACCGGCTGCATTCTGGCATCGCTTGCTGGAACGGCTGGAGTCCCTTCTGTATTCGGATACGCGCGGCGATATTGGCGGCAGCGAACGCGAAGGCTTGCTGGGCTCCACCTTCATGGGCATGGTTTTTTCCGCCGGTTGGACGCCTTGCATCGGTCCGCTTCTCGGGACGATCTTGACCGTGGCGGCGGCAAGCGGCGCGACCAGCGGCGACATCGCGCAAGGCATGCTCTTATTAAGCGCATATTCCATCGGGCTCGGCATTCCATTTGTGATCACCGCGCTCCTCATGAATGGCGCGCAGGGCATTCTGCGCCGCCTGCAGCGACACATGCACAAGATTGAGTTGCTCAGCGGCACGCTCTTGATCGGCATCGGCTTGCTGGTGGCCAGCGGGCAATTGCAGAGCCTAAGCCAGACATTCTCCCGGGGCGAATTCGCCGATTTCACCTTTCGCGTCGAAGAATGCGGCGTCGGCTACTTTGAAGGCGAGCTGCGCCTAAGCCACCTTGGCGCCTGCCTCGGCGGTTCCTTATTGCCGGTGGCCATCAATCAGAGCGCCAGCGGCCATTTCGCGCCCGCGACGCCGGAACAGCAATACCTCTTCCACGCGGAGGCGGGACGAACGATCGATTTCGAAGCGCGCGCGCTGAATGAAGCCCTGCCGGATTTCGAGTTTGCGCTATTTGGACCGGACGATGTAGAACTAGCGCGAACGACCGGGTCGGCCAGCCTGGAAGCCGACGGCCGGCTGTACCCCTTGGTTGGCTTTCGCCCCGCCGAGGACGGGCTGTATCGCGCCGTACTCCGCAATGAGGACCTGGCCGAGCCCGCTCGTTTCCGCGTCAAAGTACGCGATGCGGAAAAGATCGAAGCGGCGCCCTCGCCGCAATCGCCGGCAGAAGCGGCCAGCACAACGGAGAAAGACGCTGCCGCCGCTGACGATTCGATGAACAGCTTCGCTGATATCGCCGCCGATTTGGAACCGGCCCTGGGCTTGGCCGTTGGGAATCGCGCGCCAGCCTTTGTAGTTGAGACGCTCGACCGCGCGTCCGTCAAGCTTGCTGATCTGCGCGGTCGCATCACGCTCTTGAACTTCTGGGGCACCTGGTGTGGACCCTGCCGGCGCGAAATGCCGGAGTTTCAAAAAGCCTATGAAGAATGGAACGCGCGCGGATTCGAGATTCTCGCAATCGCCTACAACGATAGCGAAGCGGCGATGGCGGACTTTCGCGCTGAATTCGGTTTGAGTTTCCCGTTGGCGCTGGATAAAAGCGGTGAAATTAATGATGCCTACGGCATTCAGACGCGTCCCAGCTCCTACCTGGTCGACCAAGACGGCGTCATTTTGGCGCGGCACTTTGGTATCATGACCGAGTTGCAACTTAGCGAGCTGCTGATGGACGCTTTCGCGCGCGAGTGATCGCCAGCGCCGGGATTGCATGTCAAATCCGCATCGACTCCTACATCTTCTAGCCGCGCTGCTCTCGCTGGGCGCGGCGCTTGCTCTTCTGCGCCATGCCGGATTGCCCGATCGCGCCGATTACACTGGAATCCGCGGCTCTGACGGTTCCGCTGTCGCGCCGGAAATCGGAGCGCGCGCGCCCGACTTCACTCTGCTAACGACTAGAGCCGAGCCGCTCGCTTTGCAGCAGATGCGCGGCGCAACCACCATCATCAACTTCTGGGCGACCTGGTGCCAGCCCTGTCACCGCGAAATGCTTGCGCTGCAAAGACTATACGAGATTGAAGATGGCGAGCTGCGCATATTGGCGCTGAATCTTGGTGAAAGCGCGGAAACCGCCCGCAATTGGGTCAGTCAGTTGGGACTGACTTATGATGTCTTGCTAGATTCGGGCGAACATGTCGCCCGGCTTTATCAGGTTCGCGGCTTGCCGGCAACCTACTTGCTCGATGCAGCCCAGCGCATTCAGCGAGTGTATTATGGCGCCCTGCGCACCGAGCAGTTGCGTGCGGATGTCACGCGCTTGGGCAGGAAGGCTTGAGCGATTTCATTCCCGAGAATAGCGCTGGCAAAGTTTCAGGTCGGCGCAAGTCGACTGTTGCTCTGTCTCGCGCGCTGCTGGCTGCAAATTGTCTTGGCGCTGCTGGCGCTCTACAGTGGATTGCCCTGGGTCGCGCCGACGTTGGCCAAGCTCGGATTCAGAAGTCCGGCAAATCTCATATACACGCTCTACAGTCCCTTCTGCCATCAGTTTGCTTTTCGCTCGCCCTTTCTTTACGGGGAGCAGGCTTTCTATCCGCGGAGCGCGGCTGGCGCCGGTTATGCGCCATTCGAAGAATACGCCAGCGAGTCGGAAGCTTTCCAGGAGCAATACCGAACTTGGGCGGCCTTCTACGGCAGCCGCGCGCCCGCGCCGCCTGGCACGGCTGACGGGCTCGGCGAATTCAGCATCGCCCAGCAATTCGCCGCCCGGCATTTCATCGGCGACGACGCCTTCGGCTACAAGACCAGCCTGTGCGCGCGCGACCTCGCAATCTACACGATGATCTTCATCGGCGGCTTAATTTATTGGCGCTATCGCTGGCGTATTCGACCGCTGCCGCTGTGGCTGTTTGTTGTAGCGGGGTTGGGACCGGCGGGTATTGATGGCTTCAGCCAGTTGCTGAGCTATCCACCCTTTGAGCTTTGGCCCGTGAGAGAAACGGCGCCGATATTCCGCGTCGTCACCGGCGGCTTGTTCGGGCTTATGAGCGCCTGGTTAGGCTTCCCCTACATTGAACGATCCATGCAAGATCTCAGAGATGCGCTCGAGGCAAACCCGGCTGGCGGGGGCTAGGCGCGGCGCAAGGTCCTGGCTCAATCGTCGGCTGGTTTGCTCAAGCGCGACAGACGGTCGTTCATGTCGGCCGCGTCTTGCTTCCTCGGCTTTGGCTGTCGCGGGTCCGGCTCTTCATCAATGATTTCAAAGCCTTGGGTCTTGCGGGCTCGTTCGGGCGGCGCGCTGCCCGGCGCATCGCCCAGCAGACTTTCCAGGTTTGCGCGCGTTTGCTCAAATTTGTCTGACACGGAATCGAGTATCGACCGGCCGCCACTCCCGCCTACTCCTCCTGAAGTCGCGGCGCCATCGATGGGGATCCGCGTGCGCCCGCCCGCGGCGGAACGCGGCCCGCGCTCGCTGGCCGAAGGCCGCTGCTCTCTGTCTAAAGCCGTTTCCAGCGCGCTCAATTCCTGCATCAAGTGCCGGGTCAGCAATCGGTGGTCACGGAGTTCCGACTCGGCGATGGTCAGTTGCTGCTGCTTCATGTTCAGCTGGTTTTGCAAGCGCTGCGCGGAAAACTCGTCGCCGCTCCGCAGCATCTCGTCCACCAGCTTGTCGAGCTCCACCACTTCGCGCATTCGCTCGTCGATCCTGGCTTGCAGTTCATCCTCATAGTCGATGGCTTCCTCGAGTCGCTGGCGCAAATCCCTAGCTGATCCGCGCGGGTTTTTCTCCGCCTGCTCCGCATTGAGCTTGAAGCGCGCCAGGGGCGACCTGGGATTTCTACCAAGCAAGTCATTGAGCTGCGCGTTCACTAGGGTTGTGATCTTTTCGAATAAATCTGACATCTTCGCGCCTCTCGTCTCGCTGGATACGCGCTCGCCCACATTATAGTTCAGAATGTCGCCAGGCTAGCAAGTCTTCGGTCGCTCTTCGCGGTCTTCAATCCATCCGTCTCCGCAGCTCACCAATGACAGCTGTCGCGCTTTTTGCAAGTCGAAAGTCTGTCGAAGCTGACCAACGCGCGAGCATGGCTAAGGGATCAAGATCAGATAGCCAGGTCTTTGCCAGGCTATTCTCTAGATCTTCAGCCTCCAGCCATGCTTGCAGCGCCCGGCAAGCCTGGTAGGCCGCCTCGTCGGCAAGCTGATTGCCATGCGCGCGAATCGCCGCCAAAACGGCCGGGAATCCGATCTCGGCCGATGCTTCGCCCATAACCCACAGGACGGTCGCTCGACTGTCGGCATGGCGCGCCGCAACGCGTGTCAGGCAGGCGACCGCTTGCGTCTCTTCGACTTTCGACAACTGAATACGCCGAAGCTGCCTCGATAGATGTTGGCTCTCGCGCTCGCTCCAGTCGCCGGCGGCCAGCTCCCCCTTCCGTCGTCGCAGCAGCAATGCCAATTGCAGCATTGCGAACTCTCGACTTTCGCAATCGGAGCTCTCGACATCGGCATACAGTTGGTTGAGCGCGCGGTCGCGATAAGCGCGTTTCATGCTGGCGCTCGCATATAAATGCTGGCGATCTCATCGGCGTATTCAAGCAGCCAATCGGGCGCCGCTTCCAACTCCCCCGCCAACGGGCTGGCAGATTCGATCAACGCTACATCAATATCCCAGCGCTTGAAGACAGCGCGCCAGGCTTCGCCGCCGTAGGCTGCGGCGTATTCATCCAGAAAGTCTCGATATAGGTCCGTTCGGCCGTCAATGAAGACGGGAAAATCGCGGGCCGAGAAGATGAGGTAGCCACCCCAGTTGTAGCTGTTGAAGAGCCTGCCTTCAAGCGCCGAAGCATTCAGGAAGCGCGCCGCGTCCGCGGGCCAGTTCCGCGAGACCGCCGCCCCTATGATATTGTCGCTGGAAACGTATAGCACACGCGTCAGAACTCCTAAGGCGACAAGACAGATCAGCAAAACGTTGATCACAGCGCGGCCTGGCGTTTCGCGTGAACGAAAACGAAAAGGAAGAAGCCAGCCTCGGCGAATTAGCAGGTCGTTGATGTGAATGGTAGCGACCGGCAGGGCGGCGACAGTGAAGAGCGAAAGATTGCGCCCGGAGAACAATGCCAGTCCCAGCGCCCCGCCGACCAGCAAATGCTCTGTGGCGTCGGCTCGGCGCCGGCTCGCTACTTTGGCGCCGAGCGCCAGCAGCAATAGAGCTACGAATCCCCAGGTGTAGGGCTGGCTGAAATCAGGCGGCTGCCATTCCTGAATGTACTTTCGCAATCCACCGATTCCGGCAGTGTCAAAGGGAACGGCAAATACATCGATTCCCAGCGGATTGATGGGCATCACGGCTAGCGAGAGCGGCGCGATCATCAGCAGCTTTCGCAACTTGCCCGGCTGGATGCGCGCGTTGCCCAGGGCGAGAGCGGCGTTGACGCATTCGCCAAGCAGGAAGGCGCCGAGAATAAGCAGGCCAATGATGAAACCGCCATGGAGATTGACCCAGCATACAAAAAGTAGAGGCAGGCTCCAAAGATGATCCCGACATTTGTACTTGAGTTCAAACAGTATGAAGACCAAGACCGAGCTGAATAGGAACGTGAACATCTGCGGCCGCGGAGACCAGAACGCGGCGGCGCAGGCTGCGCCAATGACGAGCGCGAATCCTCGCATATAGATAGTTCCCGCCCCCGCGCGGTAGAGAAAAATCATGCCAGCCGTCGCCAGCGAAGAAACGAAGAGCGTCAAACCCAAATGCCCGGCCAAACGCCAGATGCCAAACATAACGACTTGCGAAAGCCAACTGTGATTCTTGTGCGCTTGCCCGGCGCGCGTATGTGAGAAGACGTCGGCGTATACGGGGCTGCCCGTTTCCAGTATGTATTCTCCCAGCCGAAGATGCCACCATAAATCAGGGTCGACTGAGACGCGGCTTGCCATAGCGAATATCAGCAAAAACACGATGACTTTCGCTGAGCGTTCGGTGGTCAGCCGCCGCAATACTGCCATACCAAACTCTGGCTCCATCGTTCCGAGGCCGAAGCGTTTGAGAATCGCCGGCTGTCCGTGTTCATCGCGTCCAGAACCCGGCGCGCGTTTGGGGGCGCGAAACCATCCGATGGCTAGCGCAAACATTCGTCATTTGCGCTATTATACATGGGCTGAGATTCAAGCAAGCTTTTCCACGAAGGATCGAGACATGTCAGATGTAGCTGCCCTGTACCGCCTGCAAGAGCTTGAGCTGGAGATCATAGATCGAGCGAAACGGATTAAGGCGATCAACGCGCAACTGGAAGACGATGCCGACTTGCAGGCCTCCGTCGCTGAGAACGAAGCGGCTCAAGAGGCGCTCGCGGAAGCGGAGACGCGCGTCCGTGATATGGAACTGGAAATCGCAGCAAACGTGGACAAACGGCAAGCGGCTGAGCAGCGCCTCTACAGCGGAGAGGTTGCCAACCCCAAAGAGCTCCAGGATATGCAAATGGAAGTGGAGGCTCTTGGTCGACGCAAGTCTGCGCTCGACGATGAACTGCAGAAGATCATATCGAGTCGGGATGATTTGCAGGGCAAAGCGGATGATGCCGAGAGTCGTTGCAATGAGCTGCGCGAACAGCGCGAGGCGGAAACCAAAGAACTTCTGAGCGAAAAGGAAAGCCTGACCGATGTTGTAAACCAACTATTGGCGAAGCGAAAAACATCGGTTTCGGCTATTCCAGAGGGTGACTTCAAAGCTTACAACAGCATGCGAACGGCGAAGTCCAACCGGCCTGTTGCCGTGCTAAGGGAGAAAGCCTGCACCATCTGCGGCATCGAACAGAACAATATTGTGATTACCGCCATCATCCGCGGTGAAGGCCTGGTCAATTGCCAAAACTGCGGACGAATCCTGATCAGGCTTTAGCTGACGCGCCGCGTCCGGCGCAGCGCTTGGCAAGCCTCGACGCAGTCGCCTAGACCACCAACTGCATAATCACGCTGATGCCCAGAAAGACAACGAGTGGGCTGAGATCAATGCCGCCCAGCGGCGGGAGCGCATTTCGAATCGGCGCCAAGACTGGCTCAGTCACCTGATACAGCATGCGGGCAATCGGATTGTTTGGATCCAAATTCGGTATCCAGCTCATCAGAACTCGAGCGAGCAGGATCAGTTGATACACCTGCAGCGCCCAAAACAGTACAGCAAACAGCGGATTCATCTTTGCGCATTCCTTTCTGCTCTTGACGTTGTTATTGGCGCTCGCCGAATATCGCTCGTCCTATGCGGATCGTCGTAGCGCCTTCTTCAATGGCGATCGGATAGTCATTGGTCATGCCCATGCTCAATTCTGGCAGGGCGATGTCAAGCGAGACGGTCATCGCGTCACGCAAGGCGCGCAAATCAGCAAATACGCGCCGGACCGCGCGTTCGTCAGCGTCGTAGGGCGCCATCGTCATCAGACCTCGCAGGTCAAGCTGCGGCAAATCGGCAATCGCGCCGACATCGCGCCACAGACAGTCGCGCACCGAAGCGTCTCGACACCAATTGTAACCCGCAAGTCCGTATTTCGATGCTTCGCCGGATACATTAATCTCAAGAAATACTTTCAGTCGCCGTTGAGCCTCGCCCGCGAATCGCGAGAGGCGCCTGGCCAGCCTTAGGCTGTCAACCGATTGAACGATGTCGAAGCAAGATACGACGCGCTTGGCTTTTCTGCTCTGTACGTGACCAACCATGTGCCAGACGACGCGGTCGCCGCAGAACTCGTTGACTTGCGGAATCTTCTCCACACCTTCTTCTACGCGGTTTTCGCCAAAATGGCGCAACCCAGCCTCGACCGCTTCCAGGATATCAGCCGCTGTTTTCTGTTTGCTTATCGCGACCAGCGCAATATCAGCCGGATCGCGCTTCGCTCTGGCGCAAGCGTCGGCAATGCAATCCTCGACGCGTCGTATGTTATCACGGATACTCACAGCGATATCACCACGGCGAAGCGTCCGGTCGCGCCCATCTCGGCGCGATGCGAATAAAAGTCGCAAGTGTTCTCAAAAGTGCAAATGTCCAGGATCTTGATATTGGTCACGCCGCTGCGTTCCAAGTCGAGTCGATTGGCGCGCCAGAGATCGAAATGTGGCGCGCGCTGGACCGGATCACGCCAAATCACGCCGGCGCTCTCGCCGTAATATGCGAGCGCGCGAGCGGCGACATCCTCGCCAACCTGATAGTTTCGGCGTGAGATCGCCGGCCCCAGGACCACTTCAATATCCGCCGCCCGACAGCCGAAAGCGCCCCTCATCATTTGAACGATCCTGGACGCGATGCCTTGCACCGTGCCGCGCCAGCCGGCGTGCCCCAAGCCAATGGCGCCCCTGACCCTATCATAGAACAGCAGCGGCACGCAATCGGCATATCGCATTACGAGCGGCCGATCCTGTTGATCGCTGATTATCGCATCGGCTTTACGCAACTGCTCGCCGTTCCGCGTTTCTTCGCTGGCAACCAAGACGTCAAGGCCATGGACCAGCCAGCAGCTTGTCGCGCGCTCGCCACAAAGGTCAAGCGCCCGGTAGACGCGCGCGTGATTTTCCTTGACCGCATCCAAAGGGTCGCCGATGGACGCGCCCACATTCAGCGTATTCCAAGGCGCCTCGCTTACGCCGCCATGCCGCGTGAAGATGCCGTGTCTCAGGCAGCGCCAGTCCTCGTTGCGGAAGTAGGAAAGACCCGCGTGTTGAACTTTTTCCAACGCCGATTAGCCCTGTGCCTCAGTATGGAGCCGATTCGTAATGGCGCCTACCACTATATCACTTTTCCCTGAACAAAGCCTTATCCAGATCAGCCGCTTGCTGGCGCGGGCAAGCCAGCAGCGGGAGCCGGTTGACTTTGGCGGATTTCAATGCTTATTGTGCTAAAATGAAGCGCAGACAAAGAGCCGACTTCTAGCGGGAGCGAATGGCAGTTGTCGCCAGAAACCGCATCAGGTGAAGGTGCGATGGCCGGTCTTGCGCGGATTGCGACTGAAGCGCAGGCTTGGCTGCTTGACCTGGCCTTCCCGCCGACATGCGGCAACTGCGGACGCGTCGATTTTCGCTTCTGTCACGATTGCCTGGGCGAGCTCGGGCGGGTTCCGGTCACGGCTACTCGACGCGAGGCCGGCGCGTTGGATGAGCTTTGCGCGACCGGGGCGCATAGCGGTGTGCTGCGCGCGGCGCTGCAATCGTTCAAGTACGAAGGCGCCACGCTCTTGGCGGAAACGCTTGCGGCTAGGCTGACGGCGGCGCTGCGCCAGCGCGGCTGGCGGCTTGATGTCATCGTGCCAGTGCCTCTATTCGCCGACCGCGAAGAGGAAAGAGGGTATAATCAGTCGGCGCTGTTAAGCGCTCCGGTGGCGGGGGCGACAAGACTTCCCTGTCACGCGGATCATATCTGGAGAACGCGCTCGACGAGCCAGCAGGCGATGCTAAGCGAGCTGGAACGCCGTGAAAACGTTAAGGACGCCTTTGAGGCGAGCGAGGATGTTAAGGGGCTTTCTGTGTTACTTATTGACGACGTGGTGACGACCGGGTCGACGCTGGCCGAATGCGCCAGCGCGCTGAGGGCGATGGGCGCCAGCAAGGTCTACGGAATGGCCGTCAGCCACGCCTGACCTACCACTGCATTCCCAAGGAGGCGACCGATGAAAATCAGCATTCATGGCGACGGAATCAAAGTGTCGGAAGCGCTGGAGGATTTCACACGATCGAAGGTGGACAAGCTGGATCGATACTTGCCGAATATCTCCAATGTTGGCGTCGAGCTATCCATAATCCGCACGCACCGCGGCGCTGACCTGGCGATCGCGCAGATCACGGTACAGCATGCGCGCGGCGCGATTCTGCGCGCGGAAGAGAAGATGAATATCGAAAGTCGCGATACGATTCGCTTCGCCATCAACAAAGCGATCGATAAGCTGCATCGCCAGATCGATCGCTTCAAGAGCAAACGCAAATCAAAGAATCAGAAACTGCGCGACAAGTATCGGGCGACCGTAGCCGAGTTGGATATGGCCGAGGATGTGCCGGAATACGCAGCTGTTGAACTGGCGGCGGCTGGCGCCGACATTGAGATTTTTCGGCGCAAGCAGGTCGAAATGATGCCGATGAATGAAGAAGAAGCGATTGAACAGTTGGAATTGCTCGACCACAGCTTCTATATGTTCATGAATTCGGACAGCGATCAAATCAACGTGCTTTACCGGCGAGACAGTGGCGGCTACGGCATCTTGATTCCGCAATAGGCAAGCGGCCGATGGCTCATTTCAGGAGAATGGCTTGTGTGATTTCCGCCACCGGGATGCCAGCAGTTGATACTTGCGGTATTCGTACCAAGCCATCAGGAGCGACAATCGTAAGCCGTGCCAGCGATCGCCATAGCCGCGCAGGGTGATGAAGCGCCAGTAAAACTGACGAATCGGCTGCAAGACCAGATTGCGCTGTTTGGGCTTCACGCCCTGTGAATACAGGCTTTCCGCATCAAAGCGCGCGTAGTGTTCTTGCTTGTCCTTGAATTGTTGCAGATCGCGATAATTGTAATGAATCAGGGGATGCCGAATGGCGCCCTCGGAGCCGTAGAGCTTCACCACTTCGTGAACTTTGCGCCGCGTATCGTAGTAGGCCTGCCCGACACGCAGCAGACGCGTCTGATAGTCGGGATACCAGCCCGCCCCTCGGGTTAAAATGCCGAAGATGTAATTGTGCCTTGGAATGCGCCAGCCAGCGTACTCCGGGAAATTGATCTTTTGACGAATCTCCTCGGCCAAGGCATCCGTGACGCGTTCATCCGCATCGACAAAGAGCACCCAATCTGTCATTTCATCGGCGGCGTCAAGCGCGGCGTTGCGCTGTTCAGAATAGTTTAGGAACTCGTGCTGAAAAATATCCGCGCCGGCGCGTTGAGCAATTGCAACCGTGTCGTCCGTGCTGAAGGAATCGAATACGATGACACGGTCCGCGAATCGCAGCGTTTTGATACAATCGGCGATTTGCTCCGACTCATTGTGAGTCAACACGATGGCTGTGAGGTGCATCATGCTTGCGCCATCTCGATAATCGTCCGGCAGGCGGCCTGGATTTCCACATCAGCAGCCTCAAGCTGGCGCAGTTCTCGCCGCATGCCCAGGATTATTAGCATGCGCGCCAGCCGTATTTTCCATCTGGGACAATGTTTCTCATACAATAATAGCCTACTTTTCCACAGGTGGATTAGGCTGCTGGGTCGAACCTGAGTTGTGCTCTGCCCGCCGAGGTGCGTCACATGCGCTCGCGGAACGCATAATATCCGCCAACCGCGCTTCCGTATGCGCCAAGCCCAATCGACCTCTTCGCAATAGATGAAGAAATCTTCGTCAAAGAGACCAGACTCTTCGATGGCCTCGCGCTTAAGCATCATAGTAGCGCCCAGCGGGAAATCCACCTCAAATGGCTCTTGGCCGGCATACAGGGATCGAGAGTAGCGCCCATTAAATCCGCCTTCAATGAGACGCCCAGGCGTCGGGAATAGCTCCGCCCAGATTTGGCGCAGCCCCGGGAATTGAAAGGCGCTGTGCTGGAAACTGCCGTCCGCGAAACTCAGCCGGGCGCCGACCACGCCGATATCGGACTGCGACAGCAAAGCCGCAAAAAGCTGCTTCGTCGCTCCGCTATGCGTTATGGTGTCGGGATTGAGCAGATAAACGGCGCGCGGCTTTTCGCGCCGGGCGCCATTGCTGAAGCCCAGTTGGCGCAAGGCTCGGTTGTTGGCGGGACCGAAGCCAATATTGCTGCTGTTCTCGAGCAGATTCACGCGAGCGAATTCACGCCGGACCAAGTCGACCGTGTGATCATCCGAAGCCGAATCGGACAGCCAGACTTCATATCGCAGTCCGCTCGTCTCCAGATCATGCAACAGACTGCGCAAGGCATCGGCGATGACATCGGCGTTGTTCCAGGTGACGACGACCACCGCCAGGTCAATCTTGGAAGGCTCCTCAGACGGCCTCAATTCGAATATCCGCTCGCCGGATCGACGATCATAATTGAGCGCATGCCGACGTGGTTGTTGCGCAGACTGATGGCCACATCCTCATGTATGAGACCAGCCCAGCAATTCTGTGGATTGCGGGCTTTGACCTCGGTCATTCGTATTGCGCCCCAGACAACCGCCCGCGCGCCCGCCGGCAGATAGTGAAACGTGTTCTCGCTCGCCTCGTCATAGACATCTTGGAGCATATCATGGCTGCCTACAGCCCAACGATAAGGAAAACTGGAGACGGATGTTTCGCATTGGATGCCGACGCGCCAGACGCCCGACTCATCGAAGAAGCCCAACGAGCCAGCCAACTGCTCTTGCTGATATACAGTTCCCGGTGGGGGACCGCTTGTGCGAATCGGCGCCTTGCCGTAGTTCTCGACGGTCATGCGAAAAACCAGCATGTGTCCCAGCGGGACGGTAATTTGCTGGGAATAAGCCAAGGACACATCATCCTCAGGCAGGGGCAGCAATTCACCCAATGCGATTGAGTCTGAGTACAGAGTCTCGTCATAGGGCAGCACGCCAAAAGCGACATCAACGCCTGGCGTCTGGGGTTTAATTTCGGCGAAGGGCTTTCCGCCCGCTTCAATCGTGAGCGCGCCTTCCATCCGCATGCGCTGGCCCACCTTGTCTTGCGCCAGCGCGACTACCCGATAAGCGCCGTCGGGCGGCGGATCAACACCGAGATCAATGCCGCCCTCGTAGTCAAAGAGATGCCGCCCCGCTTCGCCGTAAGCGCGCTCTTCCACGCGTGCGGAAATCGGAATCCGCAGGCCATCGTCGCCGACGAGAAATACGTCCAGGCGCTCGACATCCTTCTCCAGATAAACATTCACGCCGACTCGGTCGGCAACGCCGTCTTGATTGGGCGAGAAGGCGCCGGGCGATATCGTAAACTCAGACATGACAGGCAGCGGCGTATCGCCTTTTTCGATCAGCAAGCCACCGCTTGCGGTCATTGTTGATCCGCCTTCCGCCTGCGCTTCCAGCTCCCAGATGTAGTCGCCATTTGGAATAAGTCGCCTCTCGATATGACCGTGCACAGTCTCGCCTTCGAGCGCAAAACCATCCACCACGCCGCTGAAAAGCACGCTGTAGTCGCCGTCTTGGCGCGCCCGCGCCCGCCGAAAATAAAAGCGCCGGCCCGAAAGAGATACCAGGGACAGGCTTATCGTTGCTGGACGCGAGAGGCTGTATTCAAAGACAGCGATATCGTCTTCGCCATCGGCGTTGGGGCTAATCGACGGTCTGTCGAATCCGGCGGCCGTAATCAGAGCCAGCGGCGGTCTGAGGAAAATGCCGCCCACCGCATAGACGAGGAGGACGCCGATAGCGGCGGCGAATAGCGTGAGCTTTCGAGGCAGACGCATATAGCGATTTCCCTTCCGAATTGAAGGCAAATCAAGTCTACAAATGGGCTGCGCGACTCGCAAGACCAGATCGACGCCGAGGGCCTGCGCAGCAACCATTGACCGAAATACAGCTAGCGACTGCCAGGTCGATACAGGTTCGGTCGCGGGCTCCGGGACTTACTTTAGCCCGGCAATTGGGCTACACTTGCCAATCAAGGATTCAAACTGGATGCGGAAGAGCGGCGTTTACTTTGGCGACGAACTCCATATTGGATTTCCACAGCATTGATAACGCGGAAGCGCAGGCTGATGGAGTATTTGAGCTTCCGCTTCTGCCGCTGGAGGGCCAGGTTCTATTTCCCCGCGTTTTGAGCCTGATCCCGCTGCGGGCTGAATCCCAGATCAAGGCGGTGATGTCCGCGCGCGATCAAGGGCGCACGCTCATCGTCTGCAAACTGCGGGCTGAACAAACGGGCGAGAAACTTTTGGACCGGATTCATGCGGTGGGCACTGAGGCCGCGCCCGGCAAAACTACAGAATTGGCCGATGACACGCTGCAAGTGCTGGCGCAAGGCCGACGGCGCGTTCGAATTCTGGCTGTCCGCCAAGCGGGCGCTTATCCAATAGCCAAAGCCTGCGCCTTCGTTGACGCGGCGGCCGAGCCACAAGTATTGGAGTCTCTGGCTGCGGCGCTCAAGGACTTGTTCAAACATAGCGGTCAATTCAACGAAGCGATGCCCGAGAGCATAATCAAGCATATTCTGTCGCTGGATGATTCTGGGCTGCTCTGCGACTCGCTGGCTTCGGTGCTGCCGCTTTCGCCGGAAGATTCGCAGCAGCTGCTGGAACTCGAAAACACAGAAATGCGGCTCGAACGGCTCGCGGCTCTGCTCACGGCTGATCTGCATGACAACGAGATCCACGATGAAGTGCACTCGCGCTTGCAGGACGAAATCGCCGCCAATCAGCGCGAAATGTATCTGCGTGAACAACTGCGCATTATCCAGCAGGAGTTGGGAGACGGCGATGTCTTCCAGCAGGAGATGCACGAACTGTCGGAGCGGATTAAGACGGCGAAACTGCCGGCCGAAATCCATGAAAAGGCGATGAAGGAATTGTCGCGCTTGAGCGTCATTCCGCCTATGTCTCCCGAATCTGGCGTGATTCACACCTACCTTGACCGGCTCCTGACCCTGCCCTGGAATGCCGTAAGCGAAGAGAATCTCGAATTGAAGAACGCCGAAGAAATACTTGAACGCGCGCACTACGGCTTGGCCAAGGTCAAGGCGCGAATCTTGGAACATATCGCCGTGCGCAAACTGGCGAAGGATAAGATGAAAAGCCCAATCCTGTGCTTCGTAGGCCCGCCCGGCGTTGGCAAGACATCGCTGGGGAAGAGCATCGCTGAGGCGCTCGGCTGCAAGTTTCTGCGCATCAGCCTGGGCGGCATGCGCGACGAGGCCGAAATCCGCGGGCACCGGCGCACCTATATCGGCTCCATGCCCGGGCGCATTCTGCAGCAGATGGAACGCGCCGAGACGGTGAATCCTGTTTTCATGCTCGATGAAATTGACAAAATGAGCTCGGACTTCCGGGGGGATCCAGCATCGGCGCTGCTGGAAGCGCTTGACCCCGAACAAAATGTGAACTTTGTCGATCATTATCTTGAGGCGCCTTACGATCTATCCAAGGTTACTTTCATCACGACGGCGAATGATTTGCACTCGATTCCGGAAGCGCTGGAAGATCGGCTGGAAGTTATCGAATTCAAGGGCTATTCCGAAGAAGAGAAGATTCAAATCGCGCGTCAGTTCTTGATCCCAAAACAGCTCGAAGCGAATGGCATCGACGATGCCGGCATCCGTTTTTCCACGGCGGCGCTGCAGCACATAATCAGGCACTACACCTATGAAAGCGGCGTCCGCAATCTCGAGCGTGAAGTCGCCCGCATGTGTCGGCGCATCGCGCGGCAAGTCGCTTCGGACCGCGGCTATCCCCGCCGCATCACGCCATCAACGATTGAAAAACACCTTGGCCCCCCACAGATGCTCGACTCCAAGGTCAATCGCAGCGCTGCGATTGGTGTTGTCAGCGGTTTGGTCTGGACACCCAACGGCGGTGAAATACAGACGGTCGAGGTCTCGCTCGTGCTGGGCAAAGGAAACCTGATGCTGACGGGTCAATTGGGCGATGTGCTGCAAGAATCGGCGCATATCGCGCTAAGCTATCTGCGTTCGCGCGCCAAAGCCTTTGGCTTGCCCGCAGAAGACTTCGAGAACCACGATGTACACGTGCACATGCCCGAAGGCGCCGTGCCAAAGGATGGTCCCTCGGCCGGCGTCACCCTCGCCACCGCGCTCGTATCCGCCTTCACCGAGAGACCGGCGCGCGCCTCGTTTGCCATGTCGGGCGAGATTACCTTGCGGGGCCAGATCTTGCCAGTGGGCGGCGTCGTCGAGAAGATCCTGGCCGCGCGCCGCCGCAACCTGTCCAATATCATCTTGCCCAAAGACAATCAAAAGGATTTGCATGACCTGCCCAAGGCGGCGAGACGCGATATCTCCATCACCTTTGTGGAGGAGATGAACGACGTACTGGAGCTAGTGCTGCATGATCCGCCTGAATTTAGAATTCGCGATCTTGAAGCTGAGAAGCCCGAAGCCAACGATTAAGAATCCTCAATGCCGCAGTTCTCGACGGCCAAGGGCATGGATAGTCGATCACAAGATTCGTAGCTTGAATGAACCATTCTCCTCAACCAGCCGTCTGACGTTGGCGCTGCTTTCCGCGTATGTCGAACTGCGCAAGCACAGTTGGTTGCGCATCGGGCCGCCAATTGCGGCACTCGCCTTGTGCGCCTGTACCGCCTTGAGCGCGCCGACCGCAACGCCACTGCCTACTGCGACGCTCACGCCGACATACACCGAGACTCCGACCCAGACGCCCAGCGCAACGCCCAGCGAACCGACGACGCCCTCCCCGACGCCAAGCCCGCTTGCGACTTCTACGCCATCGGCAAGCCCGACGGCGACGCCATCGTCAACAGCGACGCCCACCGCGACGCCCACCGTCACGCCTTCGATCACGCCTCTGCCGGCGCTCGGCTTGGTTTTCGACAATTGGGACGTGCTGGATATCCCCGATTCGATCGCGGAGGGCCTTTCCAACCCGATGATCGCCTTTGCCAGTTCCAATAACCGTCAGACGATCGCCAACATCGCAACAGCGCAGCCCTTCACCGGAGAACAAACCGTCTTTTTTGTATCGCCGAGCGGCTCGCGGCGCAGAGTCGCGGTTCTGCAGGCGAATTCCAGCAAGAGCCTGGAAGTATTTCCAGCCAAACCCGGCAATGCCTTGGCCTACGTCAGGACAACCGACGACCCGCGGACGAGCGGTCTTTACATTCTGGACCTGGAAACGGGTTTCAGCGCCAGAGTGTTGCCGGGCGAGAATCCGCTGGCGCAGCGCGGTTTTCATATGCCGCCCGATTGGTCGCCCGATGGCAATCGATTGACGATGGCAGTCGCAACCGGTTACGACCTGGATATCTACATAGTCGCCAAAGACGGATCGCCGCCGACGAAGATCAGCGCGCACGGATCCTACGATCTCTGGCCGAGGTGGTCGCCCGCTGGCCGCTATATTGCCTTTGTATCCGACCGCGCCGATTGCCCGAGTTGGATTCCTGGCGAGCCGAATTTCTGCGATGCGCTAACTATGCCGCCGCCCAGGGGCGGTCATGTCTATATATACGAAGTGGCGAGCGGAAATGCCTGGCGGCTGGCGGACGTCCCGGTATCCGAGCCGCCCAGATGGATTGGCGATTCCCTCATCGTATTCGCCAGCGGCGGTCCCTTTGATCTGCAGAACCCGCAGCGTCGCATCTGGCGCGCCGATATCAGTACGGGCGAGTTGCGCGAGTTGCGCCTCGCGGCCGCGTCTCCTTCAGCCAGCTACCTGTCCGATGCCTGGTCACGCGATGGCGAAGGAGTTGTGCTTCAGCTCGCGGACAACAGGAACGAAATTGTGCTGCTGGATGCGGGCGGGCGGCTGCTGGGAAGAGATAGCGAGCTGGACTTTCCGCGCTTCGGCTTGCGCGCCAGTTGGGCGCCCGATGGCCAAAGAATCGCGCTCGGCGGCACAGCGGGCCAGTGCCCTTACGGCCTGCGCGTGAAGAACAGCGGCTTCGGCAATGTAGCCAGCGGCAATCCGCCGCCAACAATGTGCGACCCGCTGTATTCGCCCGATGGCCGTTTCATCGCCTTCACCGGCGTCAATCCTACCGTTGATGGACGCAATGATATCTATGTCGCCAATTACAATGGATTCGGCGCCGCCAGCCTCACGAGAGACCTGCGCGGACAGGTGAAATTGATCGGCTGGGTCGGCGGAGCGCCATAGCGCCAAATCCAGACAGGCTTTATATTGACTGGGTGGAGGGTCTATCATGACGGAGAGGTGCGCTATGCCCCAGCTCAAAGACAAGGTTGCGCTAGTTACCGGCGGCGGCCGCGGCATCGGGCGCGCGATTAGCCTGGAGCTGGCGGCGCGCGGCGCGACCGTGATCGTCAACTACAATCGTAGCGGCGCGGCTGCTGAAGAAGTAGTCGCCCGCATACAGGCGGCAGGCGGCGCTGCCAAAAGCCTGCGGACGGATGTCAGCGACGCCGAGCAGGTGGCCAGCATGTTCAAGGCGATTGCGACGGGTTTCAAGTCGATTGACATTCTCGTCAACAACGCCGGCATGACGCGCGACAACGTCATTATGATGATGAAGCCGGCGGATTTCGACGCGGTGATTGAAACGAATCTGCGCAGCTGCTGGCTCTGCTGCAAGAGCGCGGCGCGAACGATGATGCGCAAAAGGAGCGGGAGCATCGTCAATATCACCAGCGTGGTGGGCATCGCCGGCAACGGCGGCCAGACGAACTACGCCGCCAGCAAAGCGGGGATCATCGGCTTGACGAAATCGCTGGCAAAAGAGCTGGCGCCACGCGGCCTGCGCGTCAACGCCGTCGCGCCCGGCTTTGTCGAGACAGACATGACGGCCGACCTGAGCGACGAAATCAAGGACAAGGCGATTGAAGCGATCCCCTTGGGGCGGATGGGCGCGGCCGAAGATATTGCCCGCGCCGTCGCATTTCTCGCATCGGACGACGCCAGCTATATCACGGGCCAGACGCTGGTCGTCGATGGCGGCATGGTGATGTAGGGCGGCGGATCAAACGCAATTGGAGGTTCTATGAGCACCGTATTCTCAAAGATCATTGCGAAGGAAATTCCGGCCGATATCGTCTATGAAGACGAACTGGTTCTGGCCTTTCGTGATATCGCGCCGTCGGCGCCCGTTCATATTCTCATCATTCCCAAAGCCGAAATCGCTACCGTCAACGATGTCACAGCAGCTGACGAAGCGGCTTTGGGCCGGCTGTTCACGGTGGCGGCAAAAATCGCGGAGGGCGAAGGGATCGCCCAAGAGGGCTTCCGCCTCATAGTCAACTGCAATAAACATGGCGGGCAGGAAGTCTTTCACCTGCACATGCATTTGGTCGGCGGTCGCAGCCTAGGACCGATGCTGGCGCGATAGGGAGCACCAATCCCGGCCTGCTTGCCCGCTGCGCTTAGCCGCTTGCGCCTGCCGTCGCGGTCACGTACTCGGTTGGAGTCGCATCTGTTGTCGCTGTCGCGTCCACTGTCGCCGTCGCATCAGAGGTCGCCGTCGCGTTTTCAGTTGCCGTAGCGATGACGGTTGCCGCCGCGCTCGCTTGCCCCGCTCCCCGCCAGTCAGCCGGCGTCGCGTCGTCGATGGCTTGCAGGATGGTCGCGGACGACGGAATCGTCCCGGTCTGGTCCGCGTCGACGGTCACGCCATTCACGCGCAGCGTTGGCGTTGTCGACACGCCCTCGTTTGCAGCCGACTCCAGCGTCGCCGAGATTCCCGCCGAATTGAAACAGTCCGTGAAGGCGCTGCTGCGCAAGCCGAGATTCTCGACGCCGGTCAGCAGTCGATTCTGGGAGAATGCCGTATTGCCGTAGCGGGTCTGCCAGTCGAAGAGCACATCGTGCATCTCCCAAAACATGCCCTGCCGCCCGGCGCAAAGGGCGGCGCGCGAGGCGCCGGCCGCGTTGGGGATTGACCCCGTGTTGAGCGGCACGTAAGTGAACAAGACCTGCGCCCGCTTCACGCGTTCAAGCACGGCATCGAAACTGGCGCTATGAAAAGCCTCGCAGCCGGGGCAGGAAAAACTGGCGTATTCTGCCATCGTGACGGGCGCGTCGGGGTCGCCCAGCCGCGGGTAACCTTCCGGCGAATAGCTGCGCTCGATGCCATCATAGCGGGCGGACAGCTCATAGGGAATGAAAGCGTCAACCGGCTGATTGGAGACGATGACGACTGCGATGCCGACTATCGCAACCGCCACGATCAGGACGAGCGCCAAGAGTCGTTGATTCTGCCGGCGCTGTTTCTGCCGGCGCTGCCGTGCTTCGCGCGTGCGGCTCTTTTTTGCCATAGTCTCGTTCCTCAACGAGTCGTCATTCACAGTCGCGTCCGCGAATGCGGCAAGTCTACTCGAGAGCGAGCGCTTTGTAAAATCACAACTTGCCTCGCCCGCCGGCAACAACCTATGCGCGCAGCTAAGCCTGGCCTAGGTCTAGCTGAGTTCATTAGGCTGACATTCCTGGTCAATCTCTGCTAAAATGCGTCGCGTTCAATCGGGAAAATTAATAGTTCGCACAGGCTGGCGTCAAGCCATGCGCTGGCAGACGCCGCCGGGCGAAAGGGAAGGCTTCATGCGCGACAGTTTCGGGACACGCGGCGCAATACGCGTCGGCGACAGCCAGGCGGACATCTACCGTCTGCGCAAGCTCGCGGACCAAGGCATCGGTCGAATAGAAAGGCTGCCATTCAGCATCAAGATTCTCCTCGAGAACGCTTTACGCAATGAAGATGGGCGGCACTTTCAGCCAGAGGATATCCAGAATCTGGCGGCTTGGAACGCGCGGGAACAGCGCCCGGTGGAGATTCCCTTCAGTCCGGCGCGCGTCATCTTGCAGGACTTCACGGGCGTTCCCTCGCTGGTCGATTTGGCCGCTCTGCGCAGCACCATGGCGCGAATGGGCGGCGACCCGCAGAAGATCAACCCCACGGTGCCGGTCGATCTGGTCATTGACCATTCGGTGCAAGTTGATGTCTTCGCCCGTCCGGACGCGATCGCGCGCAACGCGGAGATGGAGTTCGTCCGCAACCGCGAGCGCTACGAGTTTCTGCACTGGGGACAGAAAGCCTTCGACAACCTCAAAGTTGTCCCGCCGGCCACCGGCATCGTGCATCAAGTCAATCTCGAATACCTGGCGAACGTGGTGCAATTGCAAGCGGATCCGCGCGGGGAGGGGCTCGTCGCCCTGCCCGATACACTGGTCGGCACGGACAGCCACACAACCATGATCAACGGCTTGGGCGTCCTTGGCTGGGGCGTCGGCGGGATCGAGGCGGAAGCGGCCATGCTCGGTCAGCCGATATATATGCTGATGCCGGAGGTGGTCGGTTTCAAGCTGAAGGGTCGGCTGCCGGAGGGCGCCACCGCCACCGATCTGGTCCTGGTGGTCACCCAGATGCTGCGCGAAAAAGGCGTCGTTGGCAAATTCGTCGAATTTTTTGGCGAGGGCTTGAGCAACATGACCTTGCCCGATCGCGCCACGATCGCCAACATGGCGCCCGAGTATGGCGCGACTATGGGCTTCTTCCCGGTCGATGACGAAGTCTTGAGCTACCTGCGCCGAACCGGGCGCGCTGAAGAACTCATTGACCTGGTGGAAGCCTACTGCAAGGAACAGGGCTTGTTCCGCACCGACGCCGCCGATGATCCCGAGTTCAATGATACGCTGGAGCTCGACCTTGATTCCGTCGCGCCAAGCGTCGCCGGTCCTCTGCGTCCGCAAGATCGCATTCCTTTGCGCGAGCTGAAGTCGACATTCAATCGGGTCTTGACTGCCCCGTTGGGCCCGCAGGGTTTTGCCCTTTCCGATGAACAGCGCGGCGCGGCCGGCGTCGTGCGCGCCAATGACGAGAGCGCCGAGCTGAGGCACGGTTCGGTAGTGATCGCCGCTATCACCTCGTGCACCAATACCAGCAATCCGTCGGTCATGGTGGCCGCCGGGCTGCTGGCGAAGAATGCGGCAGAACGCGGCTTGACGCGCAAAGCCTTCGTCAAGACGAGCCTGGCGCCCGGCTCCAAGGTGGTGACTGAGTATCTGGACCGCGCCGGCTTGACGCCGCATTTGGAGGCGCTCGGCTTCCACACAGTTGGCTATGGCTGCACGACTTGCATCGGCAACAGCGGACCCTTGCCCGAGCCGGTGCGCGACGCGATCCACGAAGCCGATATTGTGGCCGCCTCCGTCTTGAGCGGCAACCGCAATTTCGGCGGACGCATCGGTCCCGATGTGCGAGCCAACTTCCTGGCTTCGCCGCCGCTGGTTGTCGCCTATGCGCTTGCCGGCACGGTCGACATCAATCTGGAGCGGGAGCCGATCGCCCAAGATCAGGGCGGCGCCGATGTCTTTTTGCGCGACATCTGGCCCAGCCAGGAAGAGATCCTGCAAACGGTGCAGAACAGTCTTGACGCCGGCATGTACCTCGAACAATACGGCGACGTCTACGACGGGAATCCGCAATGGAATGAAATACCCAGCACCGACGAACCCGTGTATGAATGGAGCGCGGCCAGCACCTACATTCAGGAACCGCCGTTTTTCATTGACCTTCCCCGAGAGGCGCAGCCGATTGAAGCGATTTTGGGCGCGCGCGTCATGGTGAAAGGCGGCGACTCAGTGACGACCGATCATATCTCGCCGGCGGGCGCGATCGCGATTAACGGACCGGCGGGCCAATACTTGCTGGAACGCGATGTCAGCCCCCAATACTTCAACAGCTTTGGTTCGCGCCGCGGCAACGACCGGGTGATGACGCGCGGCACCTTCGCCAATGTGCGCCTGCGGAATCTGCTGGCGCCGGGCAGCGAGGGCGGCGTCACCATCTACCTGCCGACCATGGAAGAGATGCCGATATTCGATGCGGCGCGCAGGTATCAGGCGGATGGCACGCCGCTGATCGTTCTGGCCGGCAAAGATTACGGCATGGGCTCATCGCGCGATTGGGCGGCGAAAGGTACTCTCTTGCTCGGCATCAAAGCGGTGATCGCGGAAAGCATCGAGCGCATCCATCGCAGCAATCTGGTGATGATGGGCGTGCTGCCGCTTACCTTCGCGGAGGGCGAGTCTTATTCATCGCTGAGATTGAGCGGGCATGAGACCTTCGACATTCCGATCAGCGACGATGTCAAGCCGATGGATACTCTGACGGTGAACGCAACTGACGCCGCCGGCAACGTGACCGAATTCGAGGCGACCGTTCGCCTGGATACGCCGGTCGAGGTTGATTACTACCGGAATGGCGGCATTCTGCATACAGTTTTGCGCAACTTCCTGGCGGAATAAGAGGCAGGCAGACACATCATTTGGGGCGCGTCGGCCAGCGCCCAGTGATATTCGCGGCCAATTGAAGAAACGATCCAGGATCTACTCGCTCCGGAGCAACTTCATTGTATTCTTTGCGCGTCAGCCACCGACTTCTCGTCACCATGTTCGTTGCGCAGAGCCTGTTTTCGGCGGCGCAGATTTCCATCATCACTCTGCATTCAATTGCTGCGGGCATCCTGGGCGGGTCGGACGCGGCCGCCGGCTTGCCAACCACGATGGTCACCTTCGCGCATTCGATCATGGCTTACTTCATGGGCATCATCATGGGGCGCTACGGTCGGCGCATGGGCTTGTGCACGGCTTACGCCCTGGGCTTCGCCGGGTCGGTCCTCGGTTTTGTCGCCGTGCTGAACGGCATCTTCCCCTTGCTTCTCATCAGCTCGGCTGGCATGGGCATGGCGCGCGCCGGCACGCAGATGAGCCGCTTCGTAGTCGGCGAGATTTATCCGATTGACAAGCGCGCGCAGATGATCGGGCGGATCGTATTTGCCGGGACAATCGGCGCGATATTTGGTCCCGCTCTGGTAGAGCCCAGCAGTCAGCTGGCGAAGTTTCTGTCGCTCGATATCGGCTCCGGAGCCTTGCTCAGCCAATCGCAACTCTTTCGCATCCTGCTGCCCGGCGCCGGCGCCGCGCAAGCATTGACGACTGGACCCTGGGTCATCGCGAGTTTCTTGTCAGGCATCTCATTCTTGATCACCTTCTTCCTGCTGCGTCCCGAGCCGGCTGAGGTGGCGCGACAGTACTCGGAGCCGCAGGTCGAAGCGGGCAAACCGAAAGCCGGGCAGCGACTGGGCGAATTGCTGCGCCTGCCAAACGTCCAATTGGCGATTCTTTCGATGGTGATCTGCCAGTCAGTGATGAGCACGCTGATGACGATCACGCCCTGGCACATGCACCTGGCCGATCATTCGAACGCGATGGTGTCGCTGGTGATCGGCGCGCACGTCTTGGGCATGTTTGGCTTGTCGCCGCTGACCGGCTACCTGATTGACCGATACGGGCGCGTCACCATGATGGTCATCGCCGCGCTCGTCCTGGTCGCGTCGACAATCATCTCGCCCTTGTCCACGCAACTGCCCTACTTGGTAGCTGGCTTGTTCCTGCTCGGCTTGGGCTGGAATTTCGGCTACGTGGCCGGCTCGTCCATGTTGGCGGACGCGCTTAGCGGCGCTGAACGCACGCGCGTGGCCGGCTTCAATGATATGCTGGTGGCTTTCTGCGCCGGCTTGGGGACCCTGAGTTCCGGCGCGCTTTTCGGCTTGGGCGGCTTCGTCTTCGTCAGCGCCGGCGGCGGCCTGCTGGCGCTCTTGCTGCTGGCGTTGATTCGTACGCTCACCCTGCGGCAACTCGCCCTGAAGGCGGCTTAAGATTCGACGCTGTCTCCGGTGAAGTAGCTCTGCTCCACGATCGCCAGCCAAGCCAGCCCGATGATGAAAGTCGAGCTGCCGAAGGCGATGCCAGTGATGATCGAGTTGGCGATTGGGATCTCTTCCAGTACTTCGCTCAGTAAAGCCTGCGCCAGGCGGATGCCTACGTAGCCGGCGACGCCGCCGCCCAGCACCACCACGCCGGTCGTCTGCAACATCTTGGTTAAATCGGTCTTGGACAAGTCCTTGCCGAAGTAATTCTTGTAGATATCCAAGCACATCCAGGCGTCGGTCAGCGAGATGCCAAGCTGTTTGGCCAGCTCAAGCGTCGGCGTCGATACAGCGCCGGCAAGCGCCACGCCGGCCATGGTGCGCGTGATCTTCATCAACGAATCGTAACGCATCTTTTCGAGATTGGGCTGCTCGTCCATCAGTCGCCACCCTGTCGCTGCGCTGGCCGCTTGTGCTAGACTTCGCTTCAATCTTATTGCAAGTGGTTATGCCGATGCAAGTCACCATTTATACGGACGGCGCCTGCGATATCCACGCCGAAAATCAGCCGGGCGGCTGGGCGGCGATAATCTGCGCGACGGATGCTCGCGGAAATGTCCTCAAGGAAACTGTCTTGAGCGGCGGTCAGGAGATGACCACCAACAACCAGATGGAACTGACTGCGGTCATTGAAGGATTGAAGGTATTGCAACAGCCGACCGATGTGACGGTTGTCACCGACTCGCGTTATGTCATCGACATTGCGACAGGCAAGCACCGCATCCACGCGAATCGAGACCTGTGGCGAGACTACTTGAATGCCGAAGAGGGTCACAGGGTCAATTGGCGGTTTGTCGCAGGACACAGCGGTGACGCGTATAACGAGCGCTGTGACAAAATAGCGGTGGCCGAGCGCAAGAAATTGGTTTCGCCTGCGTTTGGCTCAGAACCTGAGCCTGAGGCGCCAGTTAGAGATTCATCAAACTCTGTGTATCTCTCTAGCAGTTTTTCCAAGAAGCAAAAAAGGGCTGTATGGACTGCAATTGTCCTCAGCAACAATGACCTAGGATTCATTGGCGGCATACTGAAGGATAAGACAAATTATGAAGCCTTGATCATTGGCGCAATAAGGACGTTGGAATCACTGCCTACGGACGAATCTTGGACAGTTTATTCGACCCGGGAAACGTTCACTAAAGGTATCAATCAAAACGTGCATTTGTGGATGGACAATGACTGGAACTACATGTCCACAAATGATGAACATGAGCCGACTCCCGTGAAGTACCGATTACATTGGCAGGAACTGTTTCGCTTGACGCAGGAACGAAAGGTTGTTTTTGAATACAATGAGCTGTTGCGCGAAAACGTTCATCTAAGGAGCGCGCGCCGTCTCGCCAGATGGCTGCTGAAAAACAGCGAGTAACAACACGTAACAAATTCATCGAGTAGAATAAGCACAGTTCGCAGGAAACGATTCATGCCCACTTACGCAAAGCGGGTCGCGCCATTTGGCACGACTATCTTCACCGAGATCAATCAGCTGGCGGCGCGCCACAATGCCGTCAATCTTGGGCAGGGACGCCCTGACTTTGATGGACCGCAGGCGATCATCGACGCCGCCATCGAAGCGCTCAACAGCGCCGGCGTCAATCAATACGCGCCCAGCCCCGGTCTGCCCGCTTTGCGCGAAGGCGTCGCCCGCCACGCCGGCATTTTCTACGGACTCGATGTCGATCCGGAAGCGGGCGTCATCGTCACCGCCGGCGCGACCCAAGGCGTATTCAGCGCGATCATGGGCTTGGTCGATCCCGGCGACGAAGTCATCATCATCGAACCCTATTACGACAGTTACGTGCCGGGCGTCCAGATGGCCGGCGGGAAGCCGGTTTACGCGCCCATGCACCCGCCCAACTGGACCTTCGACGAAGACGAGCTGCGCGCCGCCTTCAACGACCGAACGCGCGCCGTGATCCTCAATACGCCAAACAACCCATCGGGTCGTGTCTACACGCGCGCGGAATTGCAGCTCTTCGCGGATCTCTGCATTCAGCACGATGTCATCGTCATCTCCGACGAAGTCTACGAGCACCTGTTCTTTGAGGGCCATCAGCACGTCGCCATCGCCTCGCTCGACGGCATGTTCGAGCGCACGGTGACGATCGGCAGCGCCGGCAAGACCTTCGGCATGACCGGCTGGAAGATCGGTTGGGTTTACGGTCCGCCCGAGTTGATCACCGGCGTCTGGCGCTCCCATCAATTCATCACCTTCGCCACCAACCATCCGACGCAAGCGGCGACCGCCTTCGCCTTCACACTGGGCAGCAGCTATTACGAGGAGTATCAGGCGCTGTATTCGCATAAGCGCGACCTGGTCATGCAAGTGATCGAGGCGGCCGGCATGTCCGCCATCCAGCCCGAAGGCACCTACTTCATCATGGGCGACTTTTCGCCGGTATTCGACGGCAACGATGTCGAATTCTGCCGCTACCTGATCGAGGAGATAGGCGTGGCGACCATTCCGCCGTCGGCTTTCTTCAGCGAGAAGCATCGTCATCACGCCGAGAATCATGTGCGCTTCGCCTTCTGCAAAAGCGACGAGACGCTCGAACGCGCCGCCGAGCGTATGCGGAAATTGCGCGCCTAGCCCGCATTGGCTCTTGTTCTTAGTACTTTTCTCCGTTTGATCCGCGTAAAAAGTCCTTCCAATGTGTGGACAAGCTCAACCTTTAATGATAGAATAGAACCTATCAGTTGATTGATTGCATTCATCTGATGAATCATGGATATCAATCTCGGCTCCGACTTCCTCAATTACATCATTCGCCAGGGTTATGAACCGGGTGACCGCCTGCCGTCAATCCAGGAATTGACGGCGGATACGCACTTGGACATGAGCGCCAACAAGGTGCGCGAACAGTTGGAAGTGGCGCGGCAAATGGGCTGGGTGGAAGTGCGCTCCAAGCGCGGCACGCGCGTCAAGGAATACGACTTTACGCCGGCTGTGCGTTTGAGCGCGCTCTATGCGATGGCGCGCGGCGAGAAGTTTGAGTCATTCGCCTCGCTGCGCAATCACGTCGAGTCGGCTTATTGGCGGGAAGCCTGCGCGCTGTTGAGCCAGGACGACCTTGACGCCATGCAGGGTTGCATCGACAGCGCGAACGCGAAGCTGGACTCGCCGCCGATCCACATCCCGAATCCGGAACATCGCCTCTTTCACCTGACGGTTTTCAAGAATCTGGACAATACCTTCGTTCTCGGAATCCTGGAAGCCTATTGGGATCTCTACGAAGAAGTCGGCATCAATCGCTACATGGATTACAGCTATCTTCGCAAGGTATGGGATTATCATTCGCTGATATTGCAGCTCATCCGCGGCGGCCAGTTCGACGAGGCGCAGCGCGCTTTCGTCGAGCATACGCGCCTGCTGCGGCACGAGCCGGACAATGCCTCCTGGGAACTTGAAAGGGGCTAAGAGGCGGTTAGCCGAACAATTGTGGGCTTCGCATTCTGTGAAAGGAGCATTACGCAAGTCACTGCGTAGGGACTTATGGAAATCAAAGCGCAAACTCAAACCAAGCTGGATACGCGCGAGCCAGTCATCAACGACTTCGCATTTTCGGTGGCGACGAAGAATGGCTCCGGCAGCCAGACATCCAATAACGTGCTGGTGATGTCCCTGTTTCAGATGGGCATTCCGGTGAACGGCAAGAATCTATTCCCGTCGAATATCAAGGGACTGCCGACCTGGTACACGATCCGCGCCAGCAAAGACGGCTACACGGCGCGCAAAGCCTTGACCGAGATTGTGGTCGCCTACAACGACGGCACCGCGACCGAAGATGTCGCCAACTTGCCGCCGGGCGGCGTTTGCATCACGACCGACAAGATCGCCCGGGTGATCAAGCAGCGCGAGGACATTTCCTACTACGAGATGCCAGTCGCTAAATTGATGCGCCAGACCGATGTGCCCTCCGCCTTTCGCAAGCAGGTGGAAAACATGACCTACGTTGGCGCGGTCGCCCAGCTTTTCGATATTCCGCTCGATCTCATCTACGATGTCCTGCTCGCTAACTTCAAGGGCAAGGTGAAGGTGGCGGCGATGAATCACAATGTGGTCAAACTGGCTTATGACTGGACCGCCGACAATATCGTCAAGACCGACCCCTACCGCTTCGAGCGCATGGACGGCACGCAGGGCAAGATCATGATGACGGGCAATGACGCCGGCGCGCTGGGCGCGATCTTCGGTGGCGTCAACGTAGTCGCCTGGTACCCCATCACGCCCTCGACCAGTTTCGTCGACGGCATCATCGGCTTCCGCCATTTGCGCCAGTCCGAAGACAAAGAGAATACGCTGGCTATCGTGCAAGCCGAAGACGAACTGGCGGCCGCCGGCATCGTCGTTGGCGCTGGCTGGGCGGGGGGGCGCTCGTTGACGTCTACGAGCGGTCCCGGCATTAGCTTGATGGCCGAGTTCGCCGGGCTCGCTTATTTCGCCGAGATTCCGGCCGTGTTCTGGAATATCACGCGCATGGGACCGAGCACGGGCTTGCCGACGCGCACCAGCCAGGGCGACCTGCTCTTCACGCATTTCCTGGGGCATGGCGACAGCCGGCAGATCTGCCTCTTGCCCGGCAATCTGAAAGAGGCTTTTGAGTTCGGCTGGAAATCCTTCGATATCTCGGAGGCGCTGCAGACGCCAGTATTCGTCGTCAGCGACCTCGACTTGGGCATGAACAACTGGCTCTCCGATCCCTTCGATTATCCCGACCAGCCGATGAACCGCGGCAAGGTGCTTGACGCGCAGGCCTTGCAAGACTTCATCGACGCGAATGGCAAGTGGGGTCGATACATGGATGTCGATGGCGACGGCATCGCTTACCGCACCTTGCCCGGTACCGATCATCGCTTCGCCGGTTACTTCACGCGCGGCACGGGCCATGATGAGATGGCCGTCTACAGCGAGCGCAGCGACGACTGGATCGAAAACATGACGCGCCTGCGCCTGAAAATGGACACGGCGCGCGATATGCTGCCGCAGCCGATCATCGACGATGGCGCCGAGGCCGACATCGGCATCATCACATTTGGCACGAACGAAGACGCGATACGCGAGGCGCGCGATTGGCTGGCCAACGACGGAATCAAGACCAATTATCTGCGCGTGCTGGCGCTGCCGCTGGCGGCATCGGTCAGCGACTTCATCGACGCGCACAAAAGCATATTCGTTGTGGAGAACAATTTCGACGGACAGTTGACTCAGCTGATCCGTCTAGAGCATCCGGAAAATATCTCGCACGTGAGACCGCTGGCGCTTGGCGATGGACTGCCGATGACGCCCGACTGGATATACGACAGCCTGAAAGAACAGGAAGGTTAAAATGCCACCCCGCACAAATCACCTAGGCTTGGCGCGTAACGAATACAAGGGCAAGCCCAGCACGCTCTGCCCCGGCTGCGGTCACGATTCGATTTCTAATCAGCTGATCAGCATGGCTTACGAGTTGGGCTTGGAGCAGCATAAGATCATCAAAATGAGCGGCATCGGCTGCTCAAGCAAGACGCCGGCATATTTCCTGGGCGGCTCGCACGGGTTCAACGCGCTGCATGGCCGCATGCCATCGGTGGCGACGGGCGCGCTGCTCGCCAACAAGGAACTCGCTTGCATCGCTGTCAGCGGCGATGGCGATACCGGCTCGATTGGCATGGGCCAATTCAAGCACGTCATCCGCCGCAATGTGCCCTTCGTCTACATCATCGAGAACAATGGAGTCTACGGTCTGACCAAAGGGCAATTCTCCGCCACCGCCGACGAGGGTCAATTCCTCAAATACTACGGCACCAATCACATGCCGCCAATCGACCTGGCGCTGGAAGCGGTCATCGCCGGCTGCACCTTCGTCGCGCGCAGTTTCAGCGGCGATGCCAAGCAAGTGCAAGCCTTGCTGCAGGCGGCCGTCCGCCACCCGGGCACCTCCGTCCTCGATATCATCAGCCCCTGCGTCACCTTCAACAACGCGGCGACCTCGACCAAGAGCTATCCCTACGGCAAGGATCACGAGATCCCGCTGCACGAAATCGAGATCCTGGCGCCGGACTATGTCGAACCGAGAGACGAAATCATGATCGACGATTACGCGGAAGGCGACATCATTGATGTAGAAATGCACGATGGTACATTCATCCGCCTGAAGAAGCTCGACAAGGACCACGATCCGCGCAACCGCCGTCTGGCGATGAATGTGCTGGAGAAGTCAATGCGCGAGCAAATCTTCTCAACCGGCTTGATCTACTACGAAGAGCCGCGTCCGACGCTAGCGGACACGGAAGACCTGGTGGATAGGCCGCTGGCCTTCCTGGACGACAGCGCCCTGCGGCCGCCCAAAGCAGCCTTGGACGGGGTCATGCAGAGTTTGATGGGCGGCTAGCTTTCATTCCGAGCGCGATCTCTTTGCAAGCAAAGGGCGACTCACAGAGTCGCCCGTACAATAGCCCCTGAAGTTCATACAATACAGCGTCCGCGTCAGTACTTCGGCATGGCGGGATCAATCTCGTCAGCCCAAGCCAGGATGCCGCCCTCGACGTTGTACATTTTGTCCAGGTCGTAGCCCACTTCAGACAGGAAGGCGATGCTATCGGCGCTGCGCACGCCCGAGCGGCAGTGCAGATATAGCGTCTTGTCCTTGGGGATGTCCTTCAAGACAGTCTCTTCCCAGAGCCGGCGCCCGCCTTGGATCCCGTTCTTCGCCAGTTGGATATCCGGTTTGGGAATCCTCAGTGTGCCGTCAATGACGCTGATGTCCCATTCATGCGGATCGCGCACGTCAATCACTACCACATCATCACCGTTGTCCAGCGCGGTTTTCACATCCTGCACGGTCACGGTCCGAATATCGAGATCGGCGCTCTCGTCCACCGAACTGAACTCGCTGTGGTCGTGCGCCGGCATGCCACAGAACTGCTCATAATCGATCAACTCGATATCTTCCGGCGCGATGCCGCAGACGGGGCAATTCGGATCCTTGCGCAACTTGATTGTCTGGAAGCTCATCTCGAGCGCGTCGTAGAGCATCATGCGCCCGATCATGGGATCGCCGATGCCGAGCAGCAGTTTGATCGCCTCCGTCGCTTGCATGGTGCCGATGGTGCCCGGCAAGATCCCTAACACGCCGCCCTCGGCGCAGCTTGGCACTAAGCCCGGCGGCGGCGGCTCGGGAAACATGCAGCGATAGCAGGGTCCCGCTTCCGCATAGAAGACGCTGAGCTGGCCCTCGAAGCGAAAGATGCTGCCGTAGACGTTGGGAATGCCAAGTTTGACGCAGGCGTCGTTGACCAAATAGCGCGTCGGAAAATTGTCGGTGCCATCGATAACGACATCCCAATCGTCTGCGAAGATGCGCAAGGCATTCTCCGAGGTCAGGGGCTCGTCGTACTTTTCGACGCTGATATCCGGGTTCAGGTCGAGCATGCGCGTTTCCGCGCTGTCCAGCTTGGATGCGCCAACGGTGCTGACCCCGTGTATGACTTGACGCTGCAAGTTCGTGAAGTCGACCACGTCATAATCGACCAAGCCGATGCGCCCGACGCCGGCCGCGGCCAAATATAGCGCGAGCGGGCTGCCCAAGCCGCCGGTGCCAATGAGCAGCACGCTCGAGGCTTTCAGGCGGCGCTGCCCTTCCATGCCGACTTCCGGCATGATGACGTGGCGGCTGTAGCGTTTGACCTCGTCGTTGCTTAAGTCAGCGAAGCGCTGATGCAGAGATGGCATAGCGTATTCTCCCTTCGCGTCTACTTGCGCTGGCGCCCGCCGGCGATGCTCGGAATGATGCGCAGGTTGTCATCGGCGCTGATCTCGGTCTCGAGACCCTGCATGAAACGGATGTCTTCGTCGCCGATGAAGATGTTCACAAAGCTTCGCAGTTCATCGTCTTGGAAGAGGTGCATGCGCAGTTCCGGATGTTTGCCAACCAGATTGGCAAGCGCTTCACCCACCGTATCACCGCCAACCTCGATGTTGGATTCGCCCTCCGTATAGGCGCGCAAGGGCGTCGGTATGCGAATCGTCGCCATAGTTCTTTCTCCTCTTCCGGTCGGTATTCCCACATTATCTGAACGAGCTATGCGCCACTTTTCTTACCACTACATCCGCAAGCAATTGGCGATCAATAGGCGGAAGCGCTCCACTCAAGAAATTGACAGCGTCCCGCGGTCAAAGACGCTGCGATCAGCCCGCAGCTGCCAAACTTGCATGTCGGTCGCCTTCGCCATCATGACGGAAGTAATAATGTATACGAAATTCGGCAGCGCGTGCTCGCGGTCATATTCCGATGGAATGGCTGGAGAATCCGGATGACTGTGATAATAACCGACCAGGCTCAACCCGCGCTCCTCAGCCTCGTCTTCCAGGCGCATCCAATCCTGCGGCTTCATCGCATAGCGGTGATACTGTTCTTCTTCGGCAAAGGTGTTTTCAACTTGAATTATATCCAGGATGTTGACGACGCCATCGCGCGCCTGCCCCAGCAGGAATCCGCCAGCCTCGTTCGGATACGAGGCTTCCATCTGCTCAAATATTCCGCGCTGGAGATCGCTGCCGATCTTGACCTTCATAGATTCATCCCCGCAAGCAAAAGAGCCAACCGCATGGGCTGGCTCCTGTCTCATTCCGCTTCACCTGCGAGCAGCGGTTTTCAAAGGGCGCAATACCCAACGCGGCGCTCAGCCTAATCTACCGCACAGGTACAGCAACAGTATTCCTGATCACCTGCTGTAATAGGTTTCAAATGCAGCATGAGCAAGAGACTAGCACATCCGCAAGGATCGGGCAACAGCCACTTTAATTTGCCGTCTGGCGCGGCAATTTATCCATATTGTAGCTCGTCTTAGCGAGTGCTATACTAGCGCGCGTTGACCGCAAGCGGATTGGACTGCGCCGCAATCTAGCTGCGCGCGGCGCTGTGAGTTGGCGAGAAGGAGACAAAATTTATGGCGGATAAAGGTGGGCTCGAGGACGTCACCGTTGCCGATATTTCAACGAGCTATATTGACGGCGGCAGCGGTATATTGATCTACAGCGGCTACGCCATTGAAGACCTCGCTGAAAACGCAACGTTTGAAGAAGTCCTTTTCCTACTTTTTGAGGGCCGCCTTCCAAACCGAAAAGAATACGATGAATTGCGCCGTTCAATTGCCCGAGGCGCCGGCGTCCCCGACGAAGTGATCGGGATGCTGCAGTCCTTGCCCAAAGATACAGCGGCGATGGCAGCCCTGCGAACGGCTGTCTCTATGTTGGCGGCTTTCGACGCCGACGCGGAAGACCTCACAGACAAAGACCGAGCAAAGGCGAAGGCATTGCGCCTGACGGGGCAGATCACCACGATCTGCGCCGCCTGGATGCGCATTGTAAAAGGCGAAGCTCCGATACCCCCACGAGCTGACCTCAGCGTAGCCGAGAACTTCGTGTACATGATGGCTGGCGGCCAGCCCGACGCGACCGCCTGCGCCGCGCTCAATGTCTATCTCGTGCTGCTTGCCGAACATGGCATGAACGCCAGCACATTCACGGCGCGCGTCGTCACCGCCACCGGCTCGGACATGCACAGCGCGATCGTCGCCGGCATCGGCGCCTTGAAGGGACCCGCCCACGGCGGCGCCAATTCGGCCGCGATGAAGATGTTCCTTGAGATTGGCGCTATCGAAAATGTCGCGCCCTGGTTCGACAAGTACATTCGCAGCGGTCAGCGGCGCATTATGGGCATCGGGCATCGCGTTTACAAATCGAATGATCCGCGCGCCGGCATTCTCCGCCGCCATGCCAAAGCGCTGGCTGATAGCTCAGGCGAGCGCAAGTGGTATGACATCGCGGTAAAGCTGGCCGAAACCGCCCGCGCCGACGACTACTTCATCCAGCGCAATCTTTACCCCAATGTCGATTATTACAGCGCCATCGTCTTGTACACGCTTGATCTTGATGTCGATATGTTCACACCGCTCTTTGCAATGTCGCGGATTGCCGGCTGGTCCGCCCACGTGATTGACCAAATGGGCGGCCGCCTGATCCGACCCAAGGCCAATTACATCGGACCACAGGATCGCAAGTGGGTCCCGATCGACGAACGATAGTCTCATATCTCGCAGCGTCCGCCAGCGCGCAATTGCGCCGCCGGCGCCGTCACATCTGTCGAAAGCATTTGCCTTCAGTCTTGTTGCTGTGCTAATCTGAGCCTGCAGTCGTTTGCGGGCGCGGCTTGATGATCCCCTACAAAATTGTCGGCACTTCCAATTATCGACCCTATGTCGCCTTCTTTGTCACGGTCGCCAATGTGCTGGCTTTCGCCTATATCTTGACCTACGCCTTCCTCGGCGGTCTTTCACTCGAGGAGGTGTATCGACAATACGCCCTCGATGTTTGCGCGGTGCATAGCCAGCCCGTTAGCGAGACGCTGATTGACGGCTTGCGCAGCATCTTTCTGCACATGAGTTTTGTGCATTTGACATCGAATATCATCATCTTTTACGTGTTCGGCGCCAGAATCGAAGAACATCTTGGGCATCTGCGTTTCCTGGTCTTCTACCTGATTGTCGGCTTCGGCGGACATTTAGGGCATCTACTCTTTGATGGCGGGCTTTGCGTTGAAGCGCAGTACATGGTTGGTTCAAGCGGCGCGATATCCGGCATTATCGGCGCCTTTCTGTTCCTCTTCCCCACCGCGCGCATCAAATCAAAAATCGTCATCTTGAAGGTCTTCGGCTATGATGTCAACGTACCGGCTTGGGTCTATCTCATCTACTGGTTCTTCCTGCAATTCTTCAATCAGGTTGGTTCTGTCGCGCCGCGGATCAATGTTCATTGGGGGCACGTCGGCGGCTTCATCACCGGGCTGGCGCTGATATTTCTCTTTTCGTACTTCATCAAGCCGCCGCGCGTGAACTGAGCGCCCGGCGCTCGCGCGAGCTCCGGCGCGCTTGCGCGAAACTGAATCCTTGTGATAACGTAATAGATGTCAGGTAGAATGAGAGATTGCTCATGTTTCCATTGACCGTGGTTGGGCGCGACAAAAAGATTCCCAAGGCGGCTGTCGTCATCATCGTCATTAACCTGCTGATATTCCTCTGGGAATTATCAGTTGACGCCAAAGGCGACGGCTTTCTCAAAGAGGCGCTGCAGAATTATGGCTTGGAGGTCTGCAAGATTGGCGAGCAGTCGCTGGCGGCGACGGGACTGGACGCGTTCCGCAGCATGTTCTTGCATGCGAGCGCCGCGCACGCTCTCGGCAATATGTGGTTCCTGTTCCTCTTCGGCGGCCTCGTGGAGCGCTACCTAGGCAGCCTGAAGTTCCTGCTCGCCTACCTCGGTTTCGGCGCAGTCGCCACCCTGGCGCATATCGCATTTGGCAATACGGAATGCACGGTCACGGATACGGGTGTGGTCATCGGCGCGAGCGGCGCGATCGCCGGCGTGATGGGCGCCTTCCTGGTTCTGCGGCCCCAAGCCAAAGTAAAAACGATGCTCGGGTTTTTCCGTCCTTTTGTTTGGTCGGTGAATGTGCCGGCCTTTCTGTTCCTGGGCTACTGGCTCCTGATGGATGTCTTGCAGCAGGTGGGCTGGATCGGCGTGGAAACGGATGTCGCGCATTGGGCGCACATCGGGGGCTTCCTGGCCGGGCTGGTCTTCATGTTTTTCGCTGGCCTCTTTAAGCCGCTGCCAAAGCCCGATCCGCTGGAGCACCTGGCGGAATAAGAGCTTTTGCAATTCAGCGTAGACGCGGCGCCGCGACCTGCTTCGTCGTGGCTATTCCTTTGATTAACGGGCAGAGCCGTCGCGCGTTACAGCGACGGGATATATAGAATGATGAGATTGGTCACGATTTGGCAGATCCAGGCGGCCGCCAAGCCATTGCGCTTGCGCACGTAAACATAGAGCAGATTCATCATGAGCAGCAGAATTACGATGACCAGCGCCACCGCCTGATGCTCGGTTATCGATTGCCACATCACAGGGAAAAAAAGCACGATATTCCATAGCGTCGCCAGCAAGCCGACGATCCAGAACGCAAGCAGACCCTGCAGCAAACCGCGGAAGAACAGGGTCTCGGCGATCGGCATGACGAAAACCAGGAAGGCGAGCAAACTGCCCGCTGTCATATTTGGGAACAATTGATCGGCCGCCGGCGCCAATATGTGCTGGCTCAAGAAAACAAGAAAGGGAATACCCAACAGCAGGCCGTAAAGCGCGCCCCAGCCGAGATTGTCGGGCCGTTCCTGCCCGATGCGCTCCATGGTCCCGAGCAGCCAAGACAGCACGCTAACGCCCGCCAACGCGCCCCAAGCCAGGGCGTAACGCAATTCGACGCTCTCCGGCAAGAGCGGGATTAACCCAACGCTTAGAGCGGTTGCGATGATGAAGCCAAAGAGCGGATCGCTGGCGCCGCGATACTGCGCTCGCGCCGCGATGCGTGTTCGTTCGTTTTCTCTTTCGTCGCTATCGGTGGCTTGAACCGCCTCCGGTTCAGCCTCGCTTCGATTCTTGGCTTCCGCCAGCGGATCGAATGGCGCATTGGGCATCATGAGAGAATTGAACTCACCGCCGCTATGGTCTTCGCGATAGCTGTCCGATCAATCCAGTAATGTGTGCGCAGACGAATGACGCCCTTTTCGCCACCATAAATGGACATGAAGATATTATATTCCTCCCGCAGAACACGGACAAACTCATCAAGCGTCACATTGACATGCGGCGCCAGCGAGAAGAATATGAAGTTTGTGTTCTGGCTTCGAATCCGCAGGCCCGGCGCCTCGCTCAAGCCCTCAGCGAGGAGCTGCGCGTTCTCGTGATCCTCTATGAGACGATCGGTCATTTCGCGCAGGGCGATCAAACCAGCGGCTGCCAGAACGCCCGCCTGTCGCAAACTGCCGCCCAAGGCCTTGCGCGCCCGCCGCGCCCGCCGAATGAACTCTCGCTCACCAACCAAGACGGAACCGACCGGCGCGCAGAGTCCCTTCGATAAGCAGAATGTCACCGAGTTGGCATCGGCTACCAAATCCTTGACATCAACCGAAAGAGCTGCCGCGGCGTTGAAGATGCGCGCGCCGTCTATATGCAGCAATAAGCCGTTTTCCCGCGCGAACTCGCCGACGGCGGCGGTGTACTCGGCGGAAATCGGCAGGCCGCCGGCCGCGTTATGCGTATTCTCCAGCGCCACCAGACGAGTGACAGGTTTGTGTTCGTCATCGGGATTGATCGCGCCGTCCAGGTCGGGGAGTCTCAAGGTGGCGTCCGCCTGCACTGGAACTGTGTGCGGGATAATGCCGCCCAACTGCGCCATGCCGCCCTGCTCGTAGCGGAATATATGCGCCGTATCGCCAAGGATTACGGAATCGCCGCGCTGGCAATGCGCCAGGAGAGCGCAGAGATTGCCTTGCGTGCCGCTGGTGACAAAGACGGCTGCCTCTTTGCCCAGTTTCGCCGCGGCCTCCGCCTCCAATTGGTTCACGGTCGGATCATCATGGTACACGTCATCGCCGACTTCCGCCCGCGCCATGGCTTCGCGCATTGTCGGCGTCGGGTGCGAGACGGTATCGCTTCTCAAGTCAATGGTTTTCATCAGTTCTATGGCGTTCCCTCAAGCCTCAGTAGCGCATTCGATACTAGAAGGGAATGGCGCTATTCGCAATGCCGAAAGGTCCTTCCGCGCCGGTCCGCATCCATCCGAGAAGAGCGGCAAACCTGTTTGCCAAAGTTGACGCAAGAATTGCTGACAACTGTTTTGCGGTAAAATTCAGCTTGGCGCGTGACATGAGACTCGAGACATGCAATAGCGTCAGAGGAGTTTGTATGGCCGAAGCATATCGCCAGGAAGCGGCGGCTACTCTTTCGGAGCTGGGCGTCGCCAAGGCTGAGGGCTTGGATGACGCGCAAGTCCAGTTGCGCCAAGCGGAATACGGCCAGAACGTCTTGCCAACAGATGAAGGCGTGAACTGGGCGCGGCTGATCCTCGGACAATTCACCGATGTCATGGTAATCATCCTCATTGTCGCCGCCTTTATTTCCGCCCTCTTGGGCGAAGCGACCGATGTCATCGTCATTTTGGCCATTGTCGCCCTTAACGCAGCGCTGGGGATATACCAGGAATATCAAGCCGAGCAAGCGCTCGCCGCCTTGAGTCGGCTGCAAGTGCCGCAGGTGCGCGTCCGACGAGGCGGGCAAGTCCACGAGGTCAGCGCCGAGGAACTCGTCCCGGGCGATATCGTCCTGATTGGCGAAGGCGACCGCATTCCCGCGGACGGGCGGCTGATCGACTCGATCAACCTCCAAATTGAAGAAGCCACTCTGACAGGTGAATCGGTACCGGTTGAAAAAGAAACCGCAGCCATTGAAGCGCAGGAGACGATCGCGCTGGGCGACCGCGTAAACATGGCCTTTATGGGCACTGCGGTGAACTACGGCCGCGGCGAGATGGTGGTGATCAATACAGGCTTGCGCACCGAGATCGGCAATATCGCGACTATGCTGATGCAGGTGGAAGAAGGAACAACCCCGCTGCAGCGTCGCCTAAATCATCTTGGGCGAATTCTGGCGACAGCCGCCTTGATCGTGGTCGCGATTGTTTTCATCGTCGGCTTTTGGGCGCAGGGTATTCCAGCCGAGGAGATGTTTCTCATCGCTATCAGCCTGGCGGTGGCCGCTGGCCGGAGGGGTTGCCCGCGTTGGTCACAATTGGGCTGTCCTTGGGCGCCAACCGCATGGTGAAGCGCAACGCCTTGATTCGCCGGCTGCCCGCGGTCGAGACGCTCGGCTCGGTCAATGTGATTTGTTCGGACAAAACCGGCACGCTGACCAAGAACGAAATGACGGCGACCTATCTCGTGCTGCCGCGCCACGACGATATCCGCGTCGAAGGCACAGGCTATGCGCCGGTGGGCAATCTGGTTTCTCTCGGCACGCATGACCCGGCCAGCCTCGGCCAGCCTGTCGACGCGGAAAATGATGAAGCGGCTCAGCGCATGTTAAAAGCGATGGCGCTCTCAACCAATGTATATCTGGAAACAGTCGATAACACGGACCAGATCAAAGTCGTTGGCGACAGCACAGAGGCGGCGCTGCTGGTCGCGGCTCAGAAGATCGGCTTCACGCGGGAGCGGCTTGAGCGGGATATGCCCCGCGTTGCCGAATTGCCCTTCAGCAGCGAGAAGCAAGGCGATGACTACGGTGCATCAAGTTGTCGGCGCTACCGCCAGCCGGCTCTTCCCCGGCGCCGAATACGTCGCCATCACCAAGGGCGCGCCCGACCGCTTGATCGAATGGTCGGCAAGCGAGCAGACGCCGGACTCTGTTGTTGACTTGAGCGAGGTCCGCCGGACAGATTGGCAGCAGCGCGTCGATTCGATGGCGAATGACGGCTTGCGCGTATTGGGCATCGCCTGGCGGCCCTTGGAGAAGCTGCCGGAGAAAGTCGGGCCCGAGATCGAGCGCGAGCTGGAATTGATCGGCTTAATCGGCATTCTCGACCCGGCCCGCCCGGAAGCGAAGGTGGCGGTCGAGCGCGCGTGTGAAGCAGGCATCCGCACCATCATGATCACCGGCGATCATGTTTTGACGGCGGAGGCGATCGCCCGCGATCTCGGAATCATTCGCGAAACGGACAAGGCGATCACCGGCAGTGAGCTGGATGATTTGAGCGCTGACGAATTGGAGCGGGCCGCCCGCCAGACCTCATGCTTTGCCCGCGTGTCGCCGGCACACAAGCTGCGGCTGGTGCAAGTGCTGCAGAATCAGAACAACATCGTGGCGATGACTGGCGACGGCGTCAACGACGCCCCGGCGCTGAAGCAGGCCGATATCGGCGTGGCCATGGGCATTACGGGCGCCGATGTCAGCAAGGGCGCTTCCGAGATGATCCTGACTGACGACAATTTCCGCTCAATCGTGGCCGCGATTGAAGAGGGCCGCGCCATTTACGACAACATCAAGAAATTCATCAAGTATATGTTGAGCTCGAATGTAGGCGAGATCCTGGTGATGTTCGTCGCGCTGCTGATCCACTTGCCGATTCCCTTGCTCGCCATTCAAATTCTGTGGATCAACCTGGTGACAGACGGTTTGCCGGCGATCGCGCTGGGCTTTGAGCCGGCCGAAAAAGGCGTAATGAGACGGCGACCCCGGCCAACGAACGAAAGCATATTCGCGGGCGGAGCAGGTATCCATATCGTTCTGGTCGGCGTCTTGATCGCAATCTTGACCTTGATCAGTTACGTCTGGGGCTATTCGACGATTGGCCTCGACGGCTTCGAGCCATCGCTTGGATTGGAACAGTTGGACAGACAATCGGTAGCCGAGTTGGCGGGCGCGGAGGCCGTCCCAGCCGCTTGGGATGATTGGAGCGCAGACGCGCGAGTCGCGTTCCTGGGCGCAAATGAATCAGAAGCCGCCGGATTCCTGGAAGAGCATGAAGGGGTCAAGGATCCGGGGCGCCGCCTATTAGCGCAGGCCGAGCGCATCCCGCGTACAATTGCCTTTACAGTCCTCGCCTTCACGCAAATGTTTCAGGTAGTTGCGATTCACGCCGGCGACCGAACGACCTTCTGGCAGGCCGGCTTCAAAGGCAATCCGCTGATGTTTTGGGCGGTGCTCTCAACCTTCGCCTTGCAGTTGATCGTGATCTATATGCCCTTCTTTCAGAGCCTCTTCGACACGGCCGCGCTGGGCTTGACTCATGTAGTCGCGAGCGTCGCGGCCGGCATCCTGGTGCTGTTTTTCGTGGAAATCGAAAAGCTGTTCTTCCGCAGATTCCTTAAGCTGGATGCCAGTGCCACAGCGCCCGCGACAACCTGAACGTGAAGCGCCGCGCAGCCGCCAATGTTAACGCGCGAACACGGATCGGACCTTGTGACCTTGCGGTTTCGATGCCGCTTAATCGGGAAGGACGTAACCCAGCTCAATCAGGCGATTGACAACCAGCCGCGCGTTTTCGGCAGGGCTGGTGTTCTCGGCTGTCAACGTGAATTGCGGGTTGAGCGGCGCTTCGTAGGGATCGTCGATGCCGGTGAAGCCCTTGATTTCACCGCGCCGCGCTTTGGCGTACAAGCCTTTGACATCGCGCGCTTCAACGAATTCCAACGATGTCGCCATGTGGATCTCCATGAAGCCTTCGCCGACCATGTTGCGAACGTCCTCGCGCGCGGCTCGATAGGGGCTGATGGCCGCGCAGATCACGACGCCGCCATGTCGTACGATCTCGCTCGCCACGTAGCCGATGCGCCGAATATTGATATCGCGATCCGCTTTGCTGAAGCCCAAACCCTTGGAAAGATGCGTCCTGACAACATCGCCGTCCAGGATGGTGACGTTGCGCCCCTTCTCCAGCAGGAGGTTGACGATCTGCTCGGCGGTCGTTGATTTGCCCGAGCCGCTCAAGCCGGTGAACCAGAGACAGACGCCTCGACGATGACGTGGTGGATAGCTGTCAGCCAGGATAGTCGCCACTTCGGGCCGCGAGAACCAGGACGGCAGCGGCACGCCCTGTCCCAGAAAATTATCGCGCACCTGCGTGCCAGAGATTTTGCGCACCTTGGCGTCGGGCTTTAGCCGGGCGCTCTCTTCGTAGCGATCTTCTTCTTCGAGATAGACCATTTCGGTGAAGGGCACCGGCTTCACGCCCAGCTCTTCCGCGTAATGCACCACCATGTCCTGCGCCTCATAAGGACCGTAGAAGGGATCGCCATTGGAATCGGGACCGGGTCCCGCGTGGTCGCGACCGACGATCAGATGGTTGGCGCCGTAATTCCGGCGAATGAGGGCGTGCCAGACCGCTTCTCGCGGACCGGCCATGCGCATCGCCAGCGGCAACAGCGAGAGCAGGCTGCGGTCTTCTTCGTAGTAGTTATCAAGCAGGATCTTGTAGACGCGAACGCGCGTAAAATGGTCGATGTCGCCTGGCTGCGTCATGCCGACAACTGGATGAAGCAGCAGGACGCCATCAATGTTGCCGGCGGCGCGCTTCGTCAAGGCTTCATGCACGCGGTGCAGAGGATTGCGCGTTTGAAAGGCGACGACGTTATCGTGCCCGTAGCTCTCCAAAACGGCGCGCGTCTCAGCTGGCGTTCGGCGCAGCTCGCGGAAATCCAAATGAGTCGGAAGCCGGAGGACCCTCAAGGCCCCAGCAATATTCAGTTTGCCCCAGCGGTGCATCTCGGCAATGATCGGATGGCGAGCGTCAAACTTGCCAAAGACCTTGGTCGCTGTCTCCGCCAAATCCCACTCATAAATTTCGTCCACAGATAGTATGGCGAGGATATTGTTCGTTCGGTCGCGCAGGGCAATGTCCTGACCTAAGAGGATCTCGGCGTTGGCGTCAAGTGGCAGCGTGATCGGCATCGGGAAAAGCGTGCCATCAGCCAGCCGCATGGAATCAAGCACGCACTGAAAGTCGGTCTTGTTCATGAATCCATTCAAAGGAGAAAAGGCGCCGACCGCCAGCAGCTCGAGATCGCATTCGACGCGAGGACTCACTTGAATATAGGGCAAGGAATTAGCGTAACGCGTTTGCTCAAGCAGTTCACGGCGCGGCACAAGCAGATCAACCAACTCGCCGCCGTAAGGCGCAATCAGTCTGGCTTTTTCAACAATCATCCAACTCTCCCTGATGTCAATCAGAAGGACGGCTGCGCATACCTATAGCAAAGCGGCGCTATTCTAGCACAGTAGCTCAGAGCCTGTCAGCGCGCTCTTGCTATTCTCTGTCGATGCCGGACATCTTGCGCCCGAAAAAGACGAGCACGATGCTCAGCGCGTATAGGGTCAGCAAAGGCGCCATGACCAGAAACATGTTCACGGGATCAATCGTTGGGGTGATCAAGGCGGCGGCTATAGAAGCGCCGACGATCGCGACGCGCCATTGACGCACGAGCGTGCGCGCGCTGACCAAACCCAGAAGCGAGATGAGGAAAAATATAAGCGGCGTTTGAAAGGCGACGCCCATCCAGAACAGCAAAGATGTCACAAAACTGATATAGCCGTCAGCCGTCCACTCCGGCTCAAAAATGTCGGCTTGGAAGCCATGCAGGAAGCCGAGGGCGGGCGGCATCAAGATACGCCAGGCGAAGAGCACGCCGATGATGAAGAGCGCGGTCGTCGCCGGAATAGACAGCAAGACATAGCGCCGCTCCTTGCGCGTCAAGCCCGGCAGAATGAACATAAGCAATTGGTAGGTCACCAAGGGTATCGACAGGATCCCGCCGATCATCAAGGCGACTTTGAAGTAGATAAGGATATTGCCCGTGGGGTCGAGGATGACCAGTTCGCAGTCGGATACGATTCCGCAATAGGGCTCCAGAAGCAGGATGAGCGCGTTGGGCGCCAGGAAAACGCCAAAAGCCGTGCCGACAACCAGCGATATAACGGCTTTGCTCAGGCGCTGCCGCAGTTCATCCAGATGCTCAAAGAAGCCCATGCGGAGTTCATGACCATCTTCCCATTGATCCTGTTCAGCGAGCTCAGCCATGATTCAATCAGTCGCCATCAGATACCTTGGACCAGGCGCCAAGATCCACTGAGCGGCCATTGGCCTTGGCGGCGGCGGTACTTGTCGCCTCGCCGCTCCATGTACCCATTGCAACTGGCGCGGCGCGTTCTCTGGGCGCTAGTTCCTCCTTCGGTGTTGGCTTTGAGGTCTTATGGGGCTGCCTCGCAGGCCGCGCGGTGGAGGCGGCGTCGGATTTCATCGCTTTAGACGGGAGCTGCGGCTTCTTATCGTTAAGCGTTTCACTTAGCTCATTGAATGTATTCATATCTTTCTTGACTTCGTCCAGCGAGTCTTGAACCGGCTGCGTCATGGGTTTGACCGCGTCGGTCAACGAACGGTTAAGATTCGCGCGCGTCGGCGGCTCCTTAGGCAATTTGATGTCGACGCCGGCCTCGTCAAATTCTTTCTGCACCAAATCAACGGTTTCGGACCAGATCTTGCGAAACTTGGCTACGTGCTGGCCCAGGATGTATGACCAATGAATCATTCGCTTAGGACCGGCAAAGACCAGCATGATGAGCAGGATCGCAACGAGCTCCCAGGCGCCGATGCCGAATACATTCATACCTTATCTACCTCGTTGACCGCAATCTCGAAGTTCTGCTTGGACTCAGCCGTAATCGCGCCCAGGACTCCATGAACAAAACTGTGCGCATTATCGGCGCCGAAAAGCTGCGCCAGGTGAACCGCTTCATTTATGAGTACGGGAATCGGCGTCTCGCGTTTTTGCAGCAAATGTTCGTATACCGCTAGCCGCAAGATATTTCGATCGACGACAGCGACCTGATCAATTGGCCATTCCGGCGCGTACTGTTGGAGGATCGCGTCGATACCCTCTATATTTGCCATAACGCCGCCCACAATCCGGCGGATGATTTGGCGCACGGCATAAGCCTCCGGGCGTTCGGCCATGTGCGCCGCCAGCACATCAACCATTTCGTGGTCGGTCGTATCCAATTCGTAAAGGATCTGCAAACTTGCTCGCCGCGCCACGGATCGATCGGCGGCGCCTACGTTCGGCAACACCACTTCGGATGTAATGACATCCGCTTCCGGATCGAAATCGTCTAAATCGAAAGGATAACCGCCCAAGAGATCCAAGAGGACCCCGCCTCACTTTCGTCCGATTGCGCCAACTTAACGCTAGTTTATCGCATCAGCGCGCTTTTATCTACGCGGATTGGCGAAGGAGTCGGCTAAAGTTGGCGCCGGGTGTAATGGCGCCGAGAACCGTTGCCCGGCGCGCGCCAGTTAAGGCGGGCAGGACAGCCGCACGCCCGTGCCAGGTCTCATAGGCTAAAACAGCGAAAACGAGCGCTTCCTTGAAGTCGCTATCCATACCGATGTCTTCATGCGTCAAGACTGTCGCCGGCGCCAGCAATTGCCGCAGTAGACCGACCATGACCGGGTTGTGCCGGCCGCCACCGCCCAATATAACCTCGTCAATCGGCGCGGGCGCAAAACGACGGTAGGCATCGGCGATATTCGTGGCGGTCAGCGCCGTCAACGTGGCGATGATCTCGGCATCTCGCAGACCGCGCCCTCGCGCCGCCGCAACCAGTTCAAGCGCCGCGGACGTGCCAAAGGTTTCGCGGCCAGTCGTCTTGGGATACGCGCGCGTGTAGTATGGATGCCGCAATAGCTCGTCCAGCCACTCCTCATCTACCCGTCCCCGCTTGGCGTAGCGCCCATCCCGATCGTAGCGCAAGACGCCGCCCGAGATTTGAGACGTGGCGATATCGAGCAGCGCGTTGCCGGGTCCGGTGTCAAACGCGATCGGTTCTGACGCGTCATCCGACTGCGGCGGCAAGAAGGTGACATTGCCCATACCGCCGATATTCTGTATTGCCCGCCAGCGCGCGGGGTGCCTTAGCAGGAGCCAATCGACATAGCCTGTCAAGGGCGCGCCCTGCCCGCCGGCGGCCACGTCGCGCGCCCGAAAGTTGCTTATGGTGGTGATTCCAGTCCGCTCGGCAAGCACAGCCGGCTCCACAATTTGCAGCGAGGCGCTCACTTGTCCGCTTGGCATGACGTTGTGCCAGATCGTCTGCCCGTGCGAGCCGACGAGATCTACTTGCTCGCTGGTCATGTCCGCCTGCTCCAGCAACGTCAGCGCCGAGGCGGCGAAGACTTCGGCGAGATCGACATGCAGCGCCGCAATCTCATCCACGCGGCTTTCGTTCGGATCGCAGCAAGCGAGAATACGCTGCCGCATATCGGCGTTATATGGGAATGTAGCGCCAGCGATCAGGTCGACGGTCAATTTGCCCGGCTGGCCGCGTATGTCGCAGAGGGCGACATCCACACCGTCGGCGGAGGTGCCCGACATCAAACCGATGACAATCATGGGCGGCTGTCGATCTGCGCGTTAGGCGCCGTAACCATTCGAGGCGCGCCTGGCCTCACGCTGACTCGGCATATTTCTTGAAGTTGTCGAGTATCGCCTGCCAGCCCATTTTCTGCATATCGGCCGGGTTCTCTTTCTCGGGATCGAATGTCGTTGATACGCGCGTCTTTCCGCCCAGGTCTGCAAAGCTGGTTTCAGCCTGCCGCCCGTCGGTCATCGTGTAAGCGATTTTGGCCTCGTGGACGACTTCGTCATAGATCGCCTCAAAGTCGAAGCCAAAACTGCCGTCTTTCGCTTCCATTCGCGAGCAAAGCCGCCCGCCCGCTCGGAGATCATTTTCCGCGCGCGGGCAACACCAGTCGTCGCTGGCAAAGTTCCACTTGGTGATATGATCCGGTTCGTTAAAGAGTTTCCAAACATCGCCGCGCGTTCGGTTCACAACGGCTTCAATGGAGATCCGTTGGGTCATTGGCTGGCTCCTCGTGACAAAGCGGCGTGATGCTAACGAACACTCTTATCGCTCTAATTGGCGAACGATACCAAAACGGCATGGAAGCGCGCTACATTTGCGGCAATCAATCCTGGCTGAATGATAAGTGTAGATGGCGGAGAGGACAGGATTCGAACCTGCGGTACCCTTAACAGGTACAACCGCTTAG
>JAPOYS010000149.1 GCA_026706455.1 Chloroflexota bacterium
TGGGGGTAGAATTGTGCGTCAACCTCCCAGTAGCGGACAAGCCTTGTAGGGGCGAGACGGCGGCTCGCCCGTCTGCTCTCGTAGTGAGAGTGGTGAATCCCACAAGCATACGCTAAGCTACGTTCTCAGCTGTTCGCTCCTACAATGGAGGCGCGCATGCTCGAAGGCATCGCCCCGATTCTATTCACGCCATTTGATGGGCATGGCGACATCGACGCCGCCAGCCTGCGCAATATCGTGCGTTTCGAAGTAGATGGCGGCGTTCACGCCATCGGCATCAACGGTTTCGCCAGCGAAGCCTATAAGATGACGGAGGCTGAGCGGCTGCAAAATGTCGAGATCGTCGCGGGCGAACTAGCGGGCACCCTACCCCTGATTATCGGCATCGCGCCCAACAGCACAGAAACAGCCGTCCAACAAGCCGAACTGTTCGCGCCTTTTCAGCCGGCCGCGCTCATGGTCCTGCCGCCGCCGACGATGGACAACGGCATCCGTTCCTTCGTGGAATTTTACGTCGAACTTGGCCGGGCGAGCGACATCCCGATTGTTCTTCAGCAGGCGCCGCATATCCCGCAGTATCGGCATACGGAGCTGCCGGCGGATGCGTTGGCTGAAATCGCTGATCGCGCGCCGACTGTGCATTACTTCAAGCTCGAAGGACCCGGCTCGGCGACGAAAATGAATGAACTGGCGCCCCTGCTGGATAGCGGCCGGCGCATGTTTGGCGGCGGCGGCGGCATCACCGTGCTCGAGGAGTTGCGCAATGGCGCTGCCGGACTGATCCCCGGCGTCGGCTTCAACGAGATCTTTCTGGCCGCTTGGGACAAGTGGACGGCAGGAGAAAGCGATGCCGCCGAGGCGATCATACTATCGGGCGCTCCTTTGACGAAAGCCGTATCGGGCAAGGGACACGAATATTCGCTGCACATGCGCAAACACTTGATGAAGCGCTACGGCGCAATCAGCGACCCCTATGTGCGCCGGCCAACTGTTCACTTCGACGAATGTGATTTAAGCGCCTTCTTTGCTATAGTTGACGGACTTGACTTGAGGGTTAGCGAAACCCCCACCCTCGGAGCCCCATAAAGAGGGGGCTTTACATCTGCAAATTACTGGAGACGACAGATGCAACTGACCGGACATAACTACATCGCTGGCGAGACTTCAGCCGAAGGCGCCGACACCTTCTTCAGCGTCGACCCGCGCAGCAGGCAGCGCGGCGATCTGCCCTTTCATAACGCGACGGCTGCTGAGGTCGATCGCGCTGTGGCTGCAGCTGTCGCCGCCTTCGACGAAATCCGCAACTACTCGTCCAGCAGGATCGCCGGCTTGCTCGATGAAATCGCCATCCAGATTGAAGCGCTCGGCGACGAGCTCCTGCACTGCGCCGACCGCGAAACCGGGCTGGGGCTGCCGCGCTTGACTGGCGAGCGCGAGCGCAGCACCGGTCAGTTTCGCGCTTTCGCGACGCTGCTGCGCGATGCCGCTTACCTGCGCCCAATCATCAATAGCGAGCAGCCCGGGCAGCCTTCGATCCGTCAAATGCAATTCCCCGTGGGACCCGTCGCCATCTTCGCCGCCAGCAATTTCCCCTTTGCCTTCGCCGTCGCTGGCGGCGATACAGCTTCGGCGCTGGCGGCTGGCTCTCCCGTCGTCGTCAAGGCGCACCCGGGCCATCCGGCGACGTCGGAGATGTTCGCGCTGGCGATGTCAAAGGCGGTCGCGGAGCAAGGCTTTCCCGCCGGAACCTTCTCCATGCTGCAAGGCGCGGGCATTGATGTGGGTCAATGGCTGGTCGCGCATGATGGCATCGAAGCGGTCGGTTTCACCGGCTCGCTGCGGGGCGGACGCGCGATTTATGACGCCGCCGCCCGCCGCCCGCGGCCCGTTCCCGTCTATGCAGAAATGGGCAGCGTCAATCCGGTGGTTATCACGCCGGGCGCGCTGGCCGCCCGCGCTGATGAAATCGCCGATGGCTTGGTCGCTTCGGTCACACTGGGCACGGGGCAGTTCTGCACCAATCCCGGGCTCATCCTGCTGCAAGACAGCCGCGCCTCGCAAGACTTCATCACCAATGTCACTGAGAAGATGGGTGAAGCGCCCGCCGGCGTCCTGCTCAATGAGGCGATCGCCGCCGGCTTGGAGAGCGCTGTCGAGCAGACGAGGGCGAATCCGCAAATCGAGGTCTTGACCGGCGGCGACGCCATCGCCGACAGTGACTACTTCTGCTACAGCAATACCGTCATGCAGACGACGGCGGCCGCCATCCGCGCCGATGACCGCCTGCAAATCGAGCACTTCGGTCCGGTCACGCTCTTTGTCGTGTGCCAAGACGAAGACGACCTGCGCGCGACGGTCGACGCGCTCGAAGGCAACCTGACCAGCACGATTCACGCCGAAGCGGATGAACTCGAAGACATCGGCGAGCTGCTGCATCAGTTGCGGGAGAAGGCTGGTCGCGTGATCTGGAACGGCTTCCCCACCGGCGTCGCGGTCGTGCAAGCCATGCAGCACGGCGGTCCCTACCCAGCCACCACCGCGCCTGGGACGACCTCGGTCGGCTTGAACGCGATCTACCGCTTCATGCGCCCGATCGCCTTCCAGAATGTGCCGGACGCGCTGCTGCCCGAGCCGCTGAAAGATGGGAATCCGCTGGGCATTCTGCGGCAGGTGGATGGGGTAAGTACGGCTGCGGCGCTGTAATCAAAATCAAAACAGCCCCATCGCTTGATGAGGCTGCTTTCCTGTTTTCTGCGGTTTCCGATGATTATTTCAAGACCGCCACCAACACAGCAATGATGCTGATGAGAAAAGGCAACGTGTACTTGAGCATATCCGCAGCGCCTCTGAAGCGGCTTTCCTTCTCGCGCAGCTCGCGGATTTCGTCGCTCTGTTTACGGATATCTTCGCTCTGTTTATTCAACACCTCGCCGAATCTGTCGAAGGACGCGCGAAACTCTTCCGTCTGCGCTCGAATCGCGGTCTGGATCGCGCTCTGGACGTATTCCATGATCTCGGCTTTGAATTCCGCGAGGTCGGCTTTCGTGGCCAGAGACTTCATCTCGCCTTCTATGGTTGAGATTCGTCTTTCGTGATCGTTCCTGACTTCCGCCATGCCATTATCCAATATGTCTTTCAGGTAATGAACGCCATGATTCTACTACAATAATATCGAATCTAGCAAATTCGTCAACTCGTCCCTGATTTGCCGCCAAGCATGTTAATCGCAAATTCTTGACAAAGAATGAACAGCCCCATCGTCTGACGGCTGTTGAACCTTACGCAATCAGGAGCGCCGCCAGCGTATTAATCCTCGGCCAGTTGGTACACGCGCGCGTAATCGACGATCATCTCCTGCGGGAGCGCAGTCGTCTCATCGGGATAACCGGGCCAGTAGCCGCCCACGGCCACATTCATCAGCAGGAAGAAGTCGTGGTCGTAGACCCACTGCGCGCCCTCCAGGTCCTTGACGCTGGTCAGATTGACCAGTTCGCCATCGACGTACCAGCCAGCGGATGACGCGCTCATCCCAGTCGATGGCGTAGACTAGGTGAACTCGCCCTTGTCCTGTGTAAGGCAGCGCGCCGATGTGTAGAGGCGTTCGCCATAATGACAGCTGGCGCCCTCCAGCGTCTCTTCGCGCGCGCTGATGACCAGATTTCCCGCGCCGTCATGCACCGCGTTCTCTACGCGATCGGTGTAGTATTGCATCTCGTTGTTGCCCCAGCCGCGCCCGCCTACTTCGCAGGTCCAGGATTCGCTGCTGATCGGCGCGCCGGCCTCAGCCTCGAATTCATCCGACCATAACAGCTTCCATTCGCGCGTATCCCAGCCGACGCTCTCATCAATCTCGACTTCGGTCACGGCGTCGTCAGCTACAATTTGCACCTGCGTCGGGTCATCCACCACCACGATCATGAGCGCGTCAAGGTAGGCGGTCTGGGCGCCGACGCCAGCGGGGAAGCCAAAGGCGTAACCCCGGACTTCGTCCAGGTTAAAGCCGTCATCGGGCGCGCCGGCCGGCTACCAGTCGCTGCGGCGCTGAAAATCGACGAATGGGATCTCGATCAAGCGCCAGCCGTAGGCGTCGTCCTCAAAGCGATAAATCCAGCGCCCGGCGCCGTCAATCTGCGCCGCTTCTTCCATCTCGCGCGGGATCGTCAAGAAGTATTGCCGCAGCAGAAATATGTTGCAGGCCTTGCCGAACATCGCCGGCACGATCAGCGGCAGCCAGGCGCCGCCCCACTTCAAGACATTCACGAAGAAAGCGTAGGTGGGAACCAGCATCACCGCCGGCGGCAGGACGAGGCGACGACCGTGCCCACCAGGGTGACGAAGGCGTGGAGCAGCGTATGCGCCAGCAGGCGCGCGAAGTCGATGGTATTCCAGGCGCGCGGGTAAATGTCCCATTGCACCGCAAATTCGCGCACGGGCTGCAATTGGCGCCAGTTGCCCTCCCAGTCAATGAGACCAGCGGCCGGAGGCCCGGGTCGATGAACTGGCTGGAGCGACGCCCCTTTTTGACCAATGCCCAAGCCAGTGTGGCGCCGTATCCCATGTTCTGAAAGGGAAAGGCTTGCTTGTAGAAATAGATCATATAGGAGTTGGTCCTGCCCTCGGGGTAGCCGTTACCGCCGTTGAGCACGTAGGGCACGATGAAGTATTGCAGCAGGCCAACGACGCTCAGCACCAGGTTGTAGAAGATGCCCGGCGTCACCACCGGCACCGTTACCGACCACAATTGCCGCAGCCAGCCGGCGCCATCGATCGAGGCCGCCTCGTACAATTCGCTGCACGATATTGCCGGTGTCGTATTCTTCCATCGTGGCGTCGGCGCCATTGATATCAACCGAGAGAATCTTGGCGACCTCAGCCAGCGTGTCGGTATTCCATTCGTGTTCGGCCCCTTCCCAATCGACGCAGGGCTCGCCGTAGGCGCTCGGCGGATAAGGGATGCCGGCTTCGTCAAAGAGTTCGACGTTATACATCATAAAGGCCGGGAAGACCGCGAAGGGGATGCCCAGCTGACCCTTCCTCATATTCCAAGATTATGACAATTGCGCCGCTCCACAACTGGCGCGGACAATTAGCTCGACGGGATTGATGATATGCTTCGGCGGGGTTGCTGGGGGCGCGGCGATCAATTCAGCCAGCCGCTCCACCGCAAGCTGACCTGACTGGGCGATGGGCTGCCGCACGGTGGTCAAGGGGGGATCGGCTTGCGTCGCCGGCGGCAAATCATCGTGGCTGACGACGGCGATGTCCGCCGGCACGCGCAAGCCCGCTTCACGCAAGGCGCGCAAAGCCCCGAGCGCCATCGTATCGGAAGAAACAAATACGGCCTCGGGCGCGCGCGGAATCAGCGCTTTCATGGCGGTGTAGGCGCTTTCCATGGTGTAATCGCCATAGGCAACCAACCGCACGTCGACTTGTCTGTCGTATTCAGTCAGCGCCTGCTGATAGCCAAGCAGGCGGTCATCGCCGGCCGTGTTCGGGTCTGAGGCGATGGCGGCGATGCGCCGGTAGCCCAAGTTGATGAGGTGGAATGGGCGGGCCAGCCACTGGCTCGCCCCTACAAACGACAATTCCGAGGACTATTCCAGCAGGTCACCGGTCATCAGATTGACGCCGGTTTCAATATCGCCGGCGATCAAGACCGCGTTGAGCGCGTTCACTTGATCCCAGACCGATTCGGGAATGTCCGATTCATGCGGCGGCGCCAAGCCAACGCCGTTCATGGCCGCGTCCATCATAAAGACGCCGCCGCCAGGGAAGGCGCTCAAATCGCCCTCCGCCAACATGGCGACCATATCGTAGACGCCCTGATCCACCCGCTTCATCGCGCTGGAAATGATGAATTCGGAGCCGTCCGTTTCGCCAGCGCCGAAGGTCGTCAGCCATTCGTCTTTATCGACGCCGATGACGTAGACGCCTTCCTGCGCGCCAGCCACGATCGCGCCTGAGCCAGTCGGACCGCCGCCGCCAAAGAGCACGGACGCGCCCTCGCCGATGAACTGCAGCGCCGCCGACGCGCCCCGATCAGGCGCTATGAAACTGTCGATGTAAACGCCGAGGATGGTCAAGTCGGGATTCACGTGGCGCGCGCCCTGCTCATAGCCGTTGCGGAAGCGCTTGACCGGCGGAATGTCGATGCCGTAGACGCCGCCGATGATATCCGATTCCAGCCACTCGGCGACGTACGCCGCCAACACGCCGGTCATAAAGCCGGACTGATCTTCGCGGAATTGAATGCCGACATAATTCGTCGGTCCATCCACTACGAATTGATCGACGCCGAGAAAATAAACAGCCGGGTTGGCTTCGGCCGCGGCGTAGGTGGCGTCCGCGATCAGGAAGCCGACCGTCACGATGACCTCAAAGCCCTCGTCGACGCAGGTCTGGATATTGGCTTCGTAGTCGGTCTCGGCTTGCGTCTCGATGAACTTGTATTCGAGATCGTATTCGTCCGCCGCGCCGACCGCGCCTTCATGCGCCGACTGGTTGAAGGTGCCATCGTTGACGCGGCCCAAATCCGTGACCAGGCAGACAGTCTCCACACCCATCATCGCCGCCTGCTCTTCCATCATGTCCATCGGCAGAAGATCGCCCGTGATCTGGTCGATGCCCGTGCCGACCTCACCAGAGATCATCATCGCAACGACCGCGTCCGCGACGTCAAAGAAGGCATCGTCAATATCTGCCTCGTGCTTTTCAGCCAGTCCAACGCCATTCAAAGCCACATCCAGCAGGTAGATGCCGCCGCCGGGGAAATCCTCCATCATGCCTTCCACCAGGGCCGCCACCATATCAAAGACGCCTTGACCGACGCGCTTGACCGCGCTCGAGATGATGTATTCGGAGCCGTCGGTCTCGCCCGCGCCGAAACTCGTCACCCATTCATCCTGATCGACGCCGATGACGTAGACGCCTTGCTGCGCCGCCGCCAGAATGCCACCCGTGCCGGTGGGTCCGCCCGCGCCGAAGATGACCGAAGCGCCTTCGCCGATGAATTGCATGGCGACCGACGCGCCGCGGTCGGGCGCGATGAAGCTGTCGATGTAGACGCCGAGCAGGTTGAGTTCGGGGTTGATGTAGCGCGCGCCTTGCTCAAAGCCATTGCGGAGTTTCTTGACCGGCGGGATATCGATGCCATAGACGCCGGCGATCGTGTCCGAGCCTAGCGAATCAGCGACTTGAGCCGCCAAGACGCCAGCCAGGAAACCGGATTGATCGTCGCGGAATTGAATCCCGACATAGTTGGTAGGTCCGTCCACGACAAACTGGTCGACGCCCATGAAATAGACATCCGGATTGGCTTGCGCCGCCGCCCGCGTGGCGTCAGCAATCAGGAAGCCCACGGTGACGATGATTTCAAAGCCCTCATCGATGCAGGTCTGGATGTTGGCGTCGTAGTCGGTCTCGGCTTGGGTTTCGATGAATTTGTATTCCAGGTCGTATTCATCGGCCGCCTCCAGCGCGCCTTCATGCGCGGACTGGTTGAAGGTGCCATCGTTGACGCGCCCGATATCGGTGACCAGGCACAGGGTCTCGATGTCGCCCTGCGCCGCGGCGAAGGGCGCGAGGCCTAGCAGCAGCGCGATCAGGCTGAACAATAGTATGAGCTTTTTCATTTCAATTTCTCCTGAGAAGATTGAATGCGGAGTTGCATAGCTACACTTTACTGTACAATTTGGCGGCTGGTATTTCAACTACTTGGCAGGCTCGGAGTGGCTAGCCAGGTGGATATATCTCTGCGGCGAGTGAGACCGGCGAGCCAAGGCTCGCCCCTACAAGGCTCCAAAATAGGGAGAACACAGAAGGCGCAGAGATTTTTTGACAAGACCGCAGGCAGCTTATATCCTCAACAATAGAGACTCCCGCAGGCTAACCGGAGTAAAGACAAAGTTCGTATCAGCAATAATGCTCATTAGCTTGATGCCGCCGGATGTAGTCCGGGAATTCCGCATTGAGAATTTCGCGGCTGCGGGCCGATGTGTCGACCTTTTTCCTGCTGAGCGCGCCCAAGTCCGCTTTGCGTGCATTCTCTGCCAGCGCAGCCAGCGAGCCCGGCGGCGGCCAGCCCTCATCACCAGGCTTGAGATCACTTATGGCTCTTGCCTCTGCCGCTGCCTTTTCCTCCGTCCGCCGAAACAACTCAGCATTTTCCCTGCGATTGCGTTCAGCGGCGATCTGATCGCGAATTATCAGAATATCGACCATCTCACCTACGGTAATGCGACGTGCTTCCGCCATTTCCTGCAAACGCGCGGCGACTTCATCCGGCACTTCTATCAACATCTTGCGTTTGTCCTTTCTCAGCACAGCCCAATAATACCACAGGGGCGATCCATCCGAGCGCCGCTCACTCCTTCACGTAAGGCTGGCCAATCGCTTTCGGCGGGGACGCGCGCCCGATAAAGCCAGCCAGCACCACCAGCGTCACGGCGTAAGGCACCATCTGCAGGAACTGCACCGGGAAGCCGACGCCGACCATCTGCAAGCGGATGCCCAGCGAATCGCTGAAACCGAATAGCAGCGCCGCGCCAAAGGCGCCGATGGGCGTCCACTTGCCGAAGATCATCGCCGCCAGCGCGATGAAGCCAGCGCCGCGCGTCATGCCGTCATTGAAGCTGCCGGTCGCCTCCAGCGAGAACCAGGCGCCGGCCAAACCCGCGATCATGCCGCTGATGAAGACGTTGACCCAGCGCGTCCGATTGACGTGGATGCCCAGCGTGTCAGCCGCGTGCGGGTGCTCGCCGACCGCTCGCGTCCGCAAGCCCCAGCGCGTGTAGAACATGACGATATGCGTGAAGGCGAGCATGACGAACATCAGGAAGAAGATCGGCTGGTTGGTGAAAATCGCCTCACCCACCACGGGCAGGTCGCTGAGAATTGGGATGGCGAAGTTGCCCAATTTGGCCGCGCCCGCCTCGGTCGAGAGCAGGTACTCGCGGCGTACGAAGCTGGTCACGCCGACGGCGAGAATATTGATGACGGTGCCGCTGACGATTTGATCGGTGCGGAAGGTGATCGAGAGCCAGCCGTGCAACAGCGCGATCAGCCCGCCGGCCAATACGCCGATGACCACCGCCAGCAACTGCGCCGTCTCCAGGGGCAATGCCGTGCCGCGCAAGAAAAAGAGCGCGGTGAAGCCGAAGCAGGCGGCGAAGAGCATCATGCCTTCGATGGCGATATTGACGACGCCGGCGCGCTCGCACCAGATGCCGGCGAAGGCGCCAATCGCCAGCGGCGTCGCCAGGCGCAGGCTCTCAGCCACGATCGTCGTGAGGTTGGTGTCGTTGCCCGCCGCCGCCGCGATGATCACAGTCGGGATGAAGAGCGCGGCGCAGACTGCCAGCAGCGCCAAGCTGAGCCGGCGCCAACGCGCGCCCCGAAACTCTATCAGATTGAGAGCGCCGCTCAGGATGAACAGCAGACCGATGAGGAAAAGATAGGCGGATGTCGGCACGGGGATATCGGCAACGGACTTGGCCTCGCCAGTCGAGCGCGACTCAAAGGTCAAGGTGGTGACGAGCTCGCCGTCAAGCGTCCCCGCTTCAAGGAAGATGAAGGCGCCGAGTATCAGCAGAAAGGCGGCGATGATGCGCTTCCGCGTCAGCTTGATCGCCAACCGGCGACCCGACTTTGTCTTGCCCGCAGCGGTCATCTTAGCTGCCCCACCCGCTCGAGAATACCAGCTCGCCCGCTTCGGCGTCGCTGCGTTTGGGAACGCGCCATAAGAAGCGAATGATTTGATCGGCGGCGACAAACATAATGATCAAAGCCTGGATGATCTTGACCAGGTCGATGGAGATATCGGCGCGAATCTGCATCAAGCCGGCGCCGCTCAGCAGCCCGCCCCAGAGCAATCCAGCCCAAACCATGCCTTTCGGATTGTTGCGCGCCAGCAGCGCCACCGCGATCGCATCAAAGCCGACGCCGGCGAAGAAACGCGGCAGCATCTCATGCTCGACCCCGCTGATCTCGATAGCGCCGGCCAAGCCGGCCAACAGGCCGCTCAGAGCCATCGCCAGCACCACATTGCGCGATACGCTCATGCCGGCATACCTGGCCGCGTTCTGGTTGGCGCCAACCGTCCGCAGCTCAAAGCCGACTGTGGTCCGCAGCAGGAACCAGTCGGTGAGCCAAACAGCGCCGATCATGAGCCAGAAGCCGAAGTGCAGCTTGGATTGGTCGCCAACGGCGATCAAGACGAGGAAAAGCTGCAGAAAGCTCATCACGCCCGCCCATATCAGGCCCGCGCGCAGCGCCGCCCGCCGATTGTCGCGCCGGGCTGGCAGGTAATTCAGCAGAAAGGCGACAGTCCCTACCGCTGCCATCATCAGAAGCAAAGCCAGCGGCGTCTTGATCGTGTCCAGCGTCGGCAGCATCGCCGCGGGAAGAATCACGGGCGTCTTCGGCACACTGGCTTTGACATCGCCGAGAATGACTGGGTCGACCGACTTGATCAGCCAGTCGACCAGCAAGATGGCGATAAAGTTCAACATGATTGTGGTGATGACTTCGTGCGCGCCAGTAAAGGCTTTGAGCGCGCCCGGCAGCGCCCCCCAGAGAAAGCCGCCCAGGATGCCGAAGAAAATCACAGCCGGCAGCAAAACCAGCGGCGACCATTCTGCTGGCGCAAAAGCGCCCAAGGCGGCGACAGCGATGGCGCCGGCGTAAAGCTGTCCCTCAGCGCCGATGTTGAAGAGGCCCGCTTTGAAGCCCAACCCGACCGCCAAGCCGACGATGATGAAGGGGATGGCGCGCACGATCGTCTTCTCCAGGTTCGAAGGGATGAACAGCAGAATCCGGTCGCCCAGGCGCAGGAATAGCACCTCCAGGTCTTGATCGTTTTTGAGGATGCCGAAGGCGACGCCGCCAAGCTCGTCCGCGTATAGGACGCGATTGCCGGGCCGGCGAATGACGAGATGCCGCCGCAGCGCCTCGTCGAGCTGCTCAGCCAGCGCCGCGTTCACGGATGCGCCGCTGAGATAGCCCGCCTCGTACATGCGGCCGATGACGCGGAATTGGGCGCCCAGCGCCGCCGGGTCATCGATTCCCAGCGCGTCGAGCGCCGCCAGCGTTTCAATCGCTTCGCGGGCGTCGTCATAATCGGAGGCCAGGATTTGCCGTATCAACGCCGCTTCCGGGCTGTCAGCCGCAATGCCGAGCGCGTCCAATTGCATCAAAGCGGCATGACTGCGCAACAGGCTCACCTGGCCGTATTCGTCGATTAGCTTCAAGCCGCTGAACGTGTCGTTGAGTTCGGCGGGGGGCATGTCGGCCAAAGGCGGATACAACGCCGTCGCCTCGGCCAAAATGTCCGCGCTTAATTCACCCCCGCCCGCCGCCAATTCCGTTAGGGACCGGGCGTCGGAGCGCTTCAGCTCTCCCAGCGCGTCCAGCAATGGCTTGAGCGCGCGCAGCCTTTCTTCGCCGACTTCGACTATTGTCGGTATGCGCTCGCTGATGGCAGTCGCCGTTTCTTCGTCGACCTCAAATCGCCGGAAGAATTCGCCATAGCGCCGTGTCGCTTCCATGCCGACTTCGAGCACGCGCTCAAATGGGCGCGCCTGCCGCGATAAACTGCGCCGCGTGGTGATCTCGTGCTTGGCCGCGTAGGCGCGCATTTCGTCGAAATCGCCCGCTGCGGCGACATCGTTGATCGTCAAGCCGGTGATCGACTCGACCAAAGCTACGTAGGCTGTCGACGAGACGCGCAGCCCTGCGGCAATATCCGGCTGCAGAGCGCTGTCGCTGACCGTGATCGTGATCAGTGGGATGCCAGCCAGGAAGGCGGTGACCACGGCGAGCAGCGGCACCAAGCTGGGAGAGATGCGCAACCACAAACCGATGAGGCGGCCGCGACCTGCGCGTTGCGACCCACCACTCATGATCCAGCGACCATTCTGTTTTCAGCGCGCACGCCCGCCATGCGCAAGCCGACTGTATCGCGATCCGCTTCTGCAATGGACAGAATGTCGATGATCTCGCCTTCAAACATGACGGCCACGCGGTCAGCCAAACTGAGCACCTCGTCCAATTCCGAAGACACCAGCAGAATGCCGGCGCCGGCATCGCGCATGCGAATGATCTGTCGGTGGATGAACTCGATCGAGCCGACGTCCAGCCCGCGCGTTGGCTGTGCGGCGATCAACAGGTCGACATCGCGGGAAAACTCGCGCGCCACGATCACTTTCTGCTGATTGCCGCCCGAAAGTTCGCCCGCGATATTATTGATGATCGGCGGCCGCACATCATACTGATTGACCAATTCGCGGGCGTTTTCCGCGATTGCGCGCTCGTCGACAACAATGAAGCGCGAATAGGCGTTCTGATAATAGGTACAGAGCACCAGATTGTGCATCACGCTGAAGCCCGCCACCATGCCATCGCGCTGCCGATTTTCCGGCACATGACCGACGCCCATCTCGGTAACTTTACGCGGCGAGGCGCCGCTGATTTCCACGCCCTTGATGAAGAAGCGACCGTCTGCCAGCGCGCGCAGCCCGGTCAAAGCCTCGACCAGCTCGGTCTGGCCATTGCCCTGGACGCCGGCAATGCCCAGAATCTCGCCGCGCTGCAAGCCGAAGCTGAGGCTCTCCACAGCCGGCAAGCCGCGGTCATCATTCACGCGCAAGTTTACGACATTGAGAATTTCATCGCCGGGTTTCGCCTCCGCCTTATCGACATCAAGAAGGACATCACGGCCGACCATCAGCGAAGCCAACGAAGCCTCGGTGGATTCTTGCGGATCGGCATGACCAGCGACCGCGCCGCGCCGCAGCACCACAACATCGTCACAGATCTCCAGCACTTCTTTCAGTTTGTGGCTGATGAAGATGATGCTGACGCCTCTATCCAGCAAGGCGCGCATGATCTTGAAGAGGCCTCGCGTTTCCTGCGGCGTGAGCACAGCCGTCGGCTCATCAAGGATGAGGATATCGGCGTGACGGTAGAGCGCTTTGATGATCTCGACGCGCTGCTGCACCCCGACCGGCAGATCGGCAATCAGCGCGTCAGGGTCGACATCGAGGCCGTATTCGCGCGATAGCCCTTGAATCTCGCGCCGCGCCCGGTCCCGCCGCAAGAAGGGTCCGCTGACGCTCTCGTTGCCGAGCATGACATTCTCGGTCACGGTCAAGACGTCCACCAACTGAAAGTGCTGATGCACCATGCCAATGCCGAGTTCGATGGCGTCTTTGGGTCCGGCGATCTGAACGGGCTCGCCATTGACCAGGATCTCGCCTTCGTCCGGTGTGTAAAGCCCATAGATCATATTCATCAGCGTGCTCTTGCCGGCGCCGTTCTCGCCCAGCAAGCCGAGGACCTGCCCCTTGCGCAGGGTCAGGTTGACCTTGTCGTTGGCAAGCACGCCGGGGAAGCGTTTGGTGATGCCGCGCGCTTCGAGCACGGGCGGGGCGGTGGTCATTGGCGAGCCTTCCGCTGACGGGCTTGTGGGTGATTATAGCCTAGAAAGGTCAAATCGCGGCAAGCTGGCGACGACCAATGAATCGACCCCCGGCGCTACTTCAAGACGCGCTTCATCAGCAGATCGGCCATCTGCGCCTGCAAGCGCGCTGCTACCGCCTGATAGTCGATGTCGTCTATCCGATTGACAAACTCCTGCGGGTCGGTTTCGAGGTCGATGAGCTCGCTGTGCCGCCGCTCGCCTTGCGCCACGCGCGCCAGCTTAAAGCGCCCATCGCTGACCGCGAGGAAGCCCTCGCCCTCGGCGAAGACGTAATCCGCGCCGCCAGAAGCGGCCCGTTCGCTCAGCGGCAGACCATCACAAAAGTCGTAGGGTAAGCCGGCCCCAGCCAGGCAAGTTGGCAGCAGATCGATGAGCATTACTAGCGCGTCGCTGATGGATCCTGCGCGCTCCCTTGGGGATTGCAGGATCAGCGGGATCTTCCAGACATCTTCGTAGGCGCAATTGTCCTTGCCCCAGAGGCTGTGATTCCCGAGCATTTCGCCGTGATCGGCTGTGAAGATGATCAGCGGCTCGCGGCCGAAGCGCTCGTGGACCGCCGCCAGAATGCGCCCGATATAGTCGTCGATTTGCGCCACATTGGCGTAGTAATTGCGCCGCAAGTCGTGCCAATAGTCGCAGCTGTAGTTCTTGGTCGCGCCGCCGGGCGCCGGACCAAGCCCGTCAATCGCGCCCAGGGGACGTCCATGGTAGCTTGCGCTGTGGATGCGCGAGGGGTCGTCGAATTCGCTTTCGTCCGCGAGGCGCGAATCGAACGACATGTCAACGCGTTCGTAGTAGTCGGCGGGCGCGTCGAAGGGATAATGCGGCCCGCTGAACGATACCCAAAGGAAGAGCGGCTGCTCGCTGTCGTAGGCGGCGACGTATTCGGCCGCCTGGCGCCCGACCCAGCTATCGGGGTGCCATGCGGCTGGACCAGGGAAGGGGAAGACTTTGGCATTGGCGCGATCCCAAGTGGCGGCGCGGTAGGCTTCCAAGTAGCCGGCCCCCTCTAGTTCGCGCGCGTAGTCGTCCATGAACCAGACCGAGACTTGCTTGTCGTCTTGCAGAGCCAGATGGTCCATGCCGAGCGAACGGTAGTAAGTGTGGAATTCGTCATAGGGCAGCGTCGCGTCGGGGCGCGTTTGACTATAGGGCACGGGCGCGTAGTGGCATTTGCCGATATGGGCGGTATGGTAGCCGGCGCCTCGCAGCTGATTGTAAATGTTCGGGAGTTCCGGGTCGAGAGAGACCGGGCGGAAGTTGCTGTAGGCGCCGTTGCTGTGGGGGTATAAGCCCGTCGCCAGCGAACAGCGGCTGGGCAAGCACCAGGGGCTGTTTGTGTAAGCGCGGTCGAAACGCGTGCCGCCCGCCGCTAAGGCATCGAGATTGGGTGTGCTGATCACGCGATTGCCGCAGCAACTGAGCGCGTCCTGGCGCAGTTCGTCGCAGGTGATGAGGATGATGGGCGGCGAGTTGGCAGTCATGGACCTAGCCCTTGGAGCCGGTGAAGACCACGCCCTGGATGAAATAGCGCTGCATGAAGAAGAAGAGGATGACGATGGGCACGACCACGAACACGGAAGCCGCCATCAAGAGCTGCGTCTGCGAATAGTATTGCTCGTTGAAGAGCCGCAAACCCAGAGCAAGCGTATACTTGGCGCGGTCGGTCAGGTAAATCATGGGCAGGAGGAAGGAATTCCAGTTGTTCTGAATGATGTAAATGGCGACCACAGCGAATACCGGTTTGGCGTTGGGCGCGATGATGCGCGTGAAAACGCCGATGAAGCTGCAGCCATCGATGCGAGCGGCGTCAATGAGGTCTTGCCCCATGGTCATGAAGAATTGGCGGAATAGGAAGACGAAGAAGGCGTTCTCGGCGAAGAAGCCGGGCACAAGCAGCGGCGCGAAGGAGTCGATCCAGCCGAGCTTGGCGAAGAGGATGTAGCGCGGGATGAGCGTGACTTCGGTCGGGATCATGAGGGTGAGCAGGACGACGAAGAAGAGGGTGTTGCGTCCGCGCCAGCGCAGTTTGGCGAAGGCGAAACCGGCCAGCGAGCAACTCAGCGTCAAGCCGATGATCCGCCCCACCGCCAGCAATATCGTATTGAAGAAGAAGATATCGAAGGGCATCGCCGTCAAAGCCTCTGGATAGTTCTGCCAAGCGATGGGCTCGGGGATGAATTCGGGTGGGAAGGTGTAGACATCGCCAGCCGTCTTGAGCGAGGTGGAGACGACATAAATGAAAGGCATCAGGAACATGATGGAGCCGGCGATGAGAATGACGTGCGTCAGTATTTTCAGCCAGTCCGTCGGGCGCTTTTGCGCTGGCGCTGGCTTAAGTGTCGCGCGCTGAGAGATCGCAGCCATATCGGTCTACTCGTTCCTGATTTCGCCTTCGTAAAAGACCCAGGCGGCCGAGAAGCGGAAGATTAGCAGGGTCAAGACGGCAATGTACATGAAAAGCACCCAGGACAAGGCCGAGGCGTAGCCCATGCGGAAGAACTCGAAGGCGTTGCGGAAGAGATGCAGCAGGTAAAAGAGCGTCGAGTTTTGCGGACCGCCCTGCGTCATGATGAAGGGCTGGGCGAAGACCTGGAAGGCGGCGATCAAACCGACCACGAGCTGGAAAAGGATGACGGGCGAGATCATAGGCAGGGTGATATGAACGAAGGAAGCCCAGCGCCCGGCTCCGTCCACTTCGGCCGCTTCGTAGAGATCGGTGGGGATGCCCTGCAAGCCTGCCAGGTATATCAGCATGCCGGAGCCAACGCCCCAGAGGCTCATGAGAATCAGCGCCGGCAGCGCCCACTCCGGCTCGGAGAGCCAGCCCGGCCCATAGACGCCGAAGAGCGACAGGAACCAGTTGATCAGACCCCAATCGCGCGAGAGGATCCAACGCCACATGACCGCGACCGAAACGATTGGCAGCACAGCCGGCAGGTAGAAGAACGTGCGGTAAATGCCGATGAGACGGATCTTCGTGTTCAGCAGCATGGCGATGAAGAGGCCAACCACGATTTGCAGCGGCACGGCGAGCAGCGCGTATATCGTTGTGACTTTCAGCGATTGGAAGAATAGCGGGTCGCTGAACATGGTTTCGTAATTGACGAGCCCCGCCCACTGCGGCGGATTGACGATGTCCCAGTGCGTGAAGGAAATGACGAGCGAGGCCAGGATAGGACCGCCGGTGAAGAGCAGGAAGCCCAAGATCCAGGGCGCAACGAAGATCCAGGCGTTCAGCGATTCCCAGAAGCTCAGGCGTTTGGGCTGGAAGACGTTATGGATTTGCATCAGGCAATCAACGGGCGACCTGACAGGTCGCCCCTACAATGCAACGTGTAGCAAGTTGGACCGCGGTCTAGCCTACTCCGCGCTCAAGATCGCATTGACCTGCGCCGCGATGTCCGTTCCGACATCTTCCGCCGACTTGTCGCCGCTGTAGAGCGCATCCAGCTCGCTGTTGATGACCGTGCTGACCTCGGGCCACTGCGGATGCTTGGGCCAGGTGCGCGCCCAATTGTTCTCCATGATGTCGTTGAAGACCGTATTGAGCCCGGTGCCGATGGCTTGCCCGCAGGTGAAGTTCACGTACCAATCTTCCTGCACAACGGAGCGGCGGGAAGGATAGGCATAACCGGTGCTTATCTTTAGCGTCTGGCCCCGGCTGCTGTTGATGAACTTCAGCAATTCCCAGGCGGCGCTTTTGTCCGGCGTCTCGGCTGACATCACTGTCGGACCGACATTCGTCCGTCCCACGCGGACCTTGCCGGCCGGCGGCAGCGCCGCGTCAAAGCGGAAGTCGGCATTGCATACAGCGCCGAGGAAGCCGCGCGCGACCGTGAAGCTGGCCATGCGACCGGAGGTGAAGAGCGCGCCCTCGTTTTGATCGGCCAGGTCTGAGGCTGAAGGCGAGCACTGGTGTTCAACGACCAGGCTCTGCGCGAAACGCAAGCCGTCAATCGCTTCCGGCTCGCCCATGAGACATTCCGTGCCCTCTTCATTCAGCACATCGCCGCCGGCTTGCCAGATCCAGTCGATCCAGGCGCCGCGACCCGCGCCGATGACGGTGGCGCGTCCGCGCTCATCGCGCTCCGTAAGCTCGACCGCCTGCGCCACGAATTCTTCCCAGGACAAAGCCTGGGGATAATCAATGCCGGCTTCGTCATAGATGTCGGCGTTGAACCAGGTGGCGTAGGGCGCGCCATCGCGCGGCAGGCCCCAGAGTTGATCTTGCCAGCGATGCGCCTCGATATGACCCGCGTAGTTGTCTTCCAGGTCGACATCCGGGCTCGCCTCAATGAAGCTGTCGATCGGAACCAGGACGCCGCGCGCGGCGAAACCGACCATGAAGCCATCCATCACGAAGAAGACATCGGGACCCGTGCCAGCCGCCAGCCGCGCTTGCAGCAGCTGCAAGTACTGTGGACCGTAGCCGCCGCCGACAGCCAGGTAATTGGCTTGGATGTCATCGTTTTCTTCGTTGAAGGCTTCCCAGACCGGTTCCCAGGCCGCGTCTTCCACCACGCCGCCGGGTGTGGCATAGGTGACTTGGGCGACATCTTGCGCCGCTGCGGTGGGCATGAACGGCAGCAATCCGCCGGCCGCCTGCGCCCCGAGCGCCGCGCCCGATGCCGCCAAGCCCTTCAAGAAATCTCTTCGACTTAGGTTACTCATTGGAAGAATCCTTTCAAAACATACGTTGACAAAACAGACCTCATGACGAGGGTGTAGCCACCGCGAGGGCGAACCATGCGCTCGCCCCTGCGGCTCAGCTCGCGGGTGGCGGCTACTCAATGAGCAGACGCCACAATCCTGGAGTCTACCCTAATCCTCCAGCGTACTCAAATCCCCCAGCGGCTGGCCGAGCGCCTGCGCCTTCAGCACGCGCCGCATGATCTTGCCGCTGCGCGTCTTCGGCAGGTTGTCCACAAACTCGATCTGCGCCGGCACCGCAATCGGACCGACCTCGTGGCGGACCTGCGCCTTGAGCTCCGCTTCCAGCGCGTCCGAGCCATCGACGCCTTCGACCAGGATGCAGTAGGCAAAGATCTTGTTGCCGCGCAGCTCGTCCGGCACGCCGATCACAGCCGACTCGGCCACCGCGCTGTGGCTGACCAAGCCCGATTCCACTTCGGCCGTGCCCAGCCGGTAACCGCTGACCTTCAGCACATCGTCGTTGCGCCCGATGACCCATAGGTAGCCGTCTTCATCGCGGCGCGCGGTGTCGCCGGCCAGATACCAGCCCTGCTGGCGATACTTCTCCCAATACTGGCTGATGAAGCGCTCGTCATCGCCGTAAACCGTGCGGATCATGCTGGGCCAGGGACTCTTGATCACCAGGTTGCCATCTTCGTTCGTGCCGACCGGCTCGCCGTCGTCATCAACGATATCGACCTCGATGCCCGGGAAAGGCTTGGTGGCGCTGCCCGGTTTCAGGCTCACCGACGGCAATGGCGTGATCATGAAGCCACCCGTTTCGGTCTGCCACCAGGTGTCGATGATCGGGCAGCGTTCCTTGCCGATGACGCGGTGATACCAGCGCCAGGCTTCCGGGTTGATGGGCTCGCCCACTGTGCCGAGCAAGCGCAGGCTGCTCAGGTCGTGGCGCTGGGGCCAGGCTTCGCCGAAGCGCATCAAGCCGCGGATGGCGGTCGGCGCCGTGTACAGAATCGTCACGCCATAATCAGCCACGATCTGCCACCAGCGGTCTGGGTACGGATAGGTCGGCGCGCCTTCGTAGATGATGCTGGTCGCGCCCAGGATCAGCGGCGCGTAGACGA